>NZ_JBIATA010000016.1:0-196114 GCF_042891295.1 Streptomyces sp. NPDC001902
ACTGGCGCCGACAACACCAGGCCGGTGCCCGCAGCAGCCACTACCAGCGTCAGACCGCCCAGCAGCCGTGATCAAGATCTACAGCTGGAGTACTAGCTGACCGTCTTTCCCCGACCCGGCGATCCGGAGCGTATATACGCGTCGGGGGCCGCCATCGCTCTCCTACGTGGCGACGCATACGTGCTCCGGGCGTGCCTTAAGCCGCTCCTCAGACCCGCGGTCCGTTCAGCCCCCTGGGACGCTGTACTCCGGCCGTTCCAGGTGCGACAGCACGGTCTGGTGGGCCCGCCAGCCGTCGGGGAACTTCGGCGGGACGTCCAGGTAGAGCGGCGAGGTGGACGGATGGCTGTCGAGGAGCTCGCGGATACCGGCGCGGCCGATCACGATGCAGGCGTGGCGGTGGCGGGAGAGCAGGACGCAGAGGCGGCCAGTTTCGAGGTGGAAGGCACTGGCATCGGCGCGGCCGGACAGGGGGTGCCAGACGAGGGTGACGTCGAACTCGCGGCCCTGAAGGCGGTTGGCGGTGTCGACGGTGATGTCGGCGAGGTGAGGACCTTGACGGTCGAGGTGTTCCCGGACGGCGGCGACCTGGTCGTTGTGAGTGGCGCCGATCGCGATGCGGGAGGCGGTGAGCTCTGCGGCTACCCCGGAGGAATGGGTGACGGCGCCCCGCTGCAGCAGGCGGTTGGCGGTGTCGGCGAGGGTGGCAGCAAGCTCGCCGTCGGTGCGCAGGGTGTGGCGGTGGGGTAGTTCGAGGTAACCCCATCCCGTGGCGGCGGCCTTCTCGAGAACCTGGTCGACCGGCGTGCCGCCGAGGGCAGCGGTGGCGAGGGTGAGGATCCGGTCGCCTTCACGGGTGCCAGGGATGAAGGGGTAGAAGGGGTAGAAGGCCTGCTCTACCAGAGGCGCGGTGGAGGCCGGCAGTCGCCAGGAGATGGGCAGTTGGTGAAGGGGCATGCCGGGGTTGTGGGCGAGGGCGACGTCGACGGCGTTGCGCAGCGGGTCCCAGGTGAGGCCGGCCCAGCGGTCGGTGTCCACGGTGGCGAAGGGGTCGAGCTGGCCGGGATCACCGACGAAGAGGGCGTGGTCGAAGAGTTTGCCGGTGCGTAGCAGCGCGTCGGAGCGCATCTGGTAGGCCTCGTCCACGATGGCCCAGTCCCACGAGACGTCCTTGACGAAGGCCCACTTCGCCGCGGTGGCGACGACGACCGGGAAGTCCCGCAGGTCGCCCACGTCGGCGGATAGGGCGACGTTGTCGAGGCCGAGGATGCGGCGCGGGGCGCTGTAGCCGGTGGCGTGCAGGCGGCCGATGCGCAGGTCGGGGCGGTCGGTGGCGAGGCGGGTGACGAGGTCGTCGACCTGTTCGTTGGTCTGGGCGACGATCATGACGGGGCGGTTCTGGTCGGCGAGGTGTCCGGCGGAGCGGACGACGAGGGTGGACTTGCCCGCGCCGGGCGGCGAGTCGACGACGATGCCCCGCTGATTGGTGGTGTCCAGGTCGTGGAGCACGGCGGAGACCGCGGCGTCGGCACGGGCGCCGGGGCTGCCCGAGTTCTGAGGGGCGGGGGACGTCGGCGTGGTCATTCCCAGACCTCCTTGGCATCGTCGTCGGTCGGCTGGTAGCCCTCGCGCGGGCCCCCGTGCGTCCAGGGGACGTCGGTGTCGTCCGGCACGGCGGCAGTGGTGAAGTGGCCACCGAGGACGGTGTAGAGGAGTTCCTCGCCGAGTTCGGGGACGGCGCCGGCAAGGGCCGGGGGTTTCTGCTTGCCGAGCCCGCCGGAGAGTTCGAGATCGACGTCGAAGCCGTCCTCCACCTCGCGGATGTCGATGATCAGGGCCTTTTGGCCGGTGCGGGCCGGACTGCGCACATCCTTGCCGTCTCCGGTGCGCGGCCTGGTCTCGGTCCGGAGCGTGATCAGGGGCCGGAACACCGCGCGCTTGGGCCCTTGGACCATGCGCTCGGCGTCCCTGGCCACCACCTGGCCGGCGAAGGCGGCGCCGTCGAGTTCGTACTCGGCCATGACCAGCGGATCGTCGAAGGCGCGGTCGGTCTGGTAGCGGGCGACGGCGTCCTCGAGACGGGCGAGGCGGCGGGCGGCGCCCGCCGCGTGGTCGCGGCGCGGCTGCGGTGCCCCGCCCTCGGCGATGTACTGCGAACGCATGGTGAAGGCCGTGCGGTCGTACGCCCAGCGCTCGGCAACGCTGCGGCCGGCCGACAGGTCGCGCAATAGGTCGATGCCGTGCCACATATCCCGCCACGTGGGCTGCAGTTGGGTGCGCAGTTCGGATTCGAGGGCACGGACGGCGGCGGCCTGGCGCTGCTCGTCGTCGCTTGCGCCAGCGGCGTCGTAGGCCGCGATCAGTTCGACCAGAGTGCGGTCGAAGACCGGGTCGGTGGCCGGGCCGGCGGGCGGGTGCTGGCTGGGGTCCTCGGCGAGCAGAGCGGCTTCGGGGCCGGTCAGGTCGGCGGGCGGGTCTATCCAGCCCAGCGCTGCGGCCAGGTTGCCGTCCTCGCTGCTGCTCTGGCCGGTGGCCCAGTGCGCGGTGAGCAGCCCGGTCATGCTCAGCAGCAGACTGGACCCGGGGAACTCGCTCTGGTCGCAGGCCCAGGTCAGCCAGTTGCCGAGCAGCGGCACGGCCGGGTCGACGGCATGTTCGCCGGTGGTGCGGCGCAGGCGGGTGGAGCGGCCTAGGAGACGGGTGAAGGCCAGACCGCCGGGGTTGGGCAGGAGGATCTGCGGGGCGTCGGCGTAGCGTTCGCGGGTCTCCTTGCCCCGGGCAGCCGTATAGGTCTCGGTCTGCTCACGGCACCAGTCGAGGTACGGCAGGAGCAGCGCGGCGAGTTGTTCGGTGAAGCGGAAGCGCTGGGTGCGGTTGCGCGGCTGGGGTACAACGAGCAGGTGCGGCTGGTCGCGGTCGGTTCCGGCCATGGCGGCGAGCGGCGCGCAGGCCTCGCCAGCCAGCTTGAGCGGGATGAGGACGAAGGGCCGCTCGGCGATGTGGGTGTGCCGGACGGTGGTGACCGGCTGAGCGCGGCCCGCCTGCTCGGCACGGAGTTTGGCGAGGGCGGTGAGGGTGCTCATGCGGCGCCTCCGATCCGGCGTGCGCGCAGCCGGTCGGCGGCGCGGAGGCGCTCGACGATGTCGGCCTGGGTGGGGTCCGGTTCGAGTGCGGCGTCGATGAGACCGAGCGCGGTACGGGTGGAGTCGATGCCGGGCAGTTCGTTGCGCACAGAGGTGCCCAGGCGGGCAGGTTCGCAAGCGGTGGTGGCCTGGTCCCGGCAGTACTGGGCGAGTTCGCAGAAGTCGAGGCAGGAAGGGCTGTAGGCGGCGGTGAGGTCGTCGAGGGCGTCCGCGAGTTCCCGGCGGGTACGGGCCGGCCTGCCGTCCCGGCCCACGGACAGGTCGAAGCTGGCGTCGGCCGGGAGCATGGCGGCGAGGTCCTCGGCCCGGTCGAGGCGGCCGAGTTGGAACTCGATCGCGTCCAGCTTCTGGCGCAGGTCGACCAGCCTGCCGTACGGCTGGTTCGCGAAGTCCTTGGGGCAGATGAGCAGGAACTGGTCGGCGACGGCGTCGGCGGCCGCTTGCGCGTCCAAGCCGACGGCAAGGAGGGTCTGGCGCAGCGCGATGACGTAGACGGCGGCCTGTTTGGCCGCCTCGGCGACCTTGCCCGGGTCGGCCTGGCCGTCGATCGCGGCGAACGACTTGATCTCGGCGACGTAGAACCTGCCGCCGATGCGGTGGGTGACGGCGTCGGGCTCGAGGTAGGCGGTCTGCCCTGCGACCTGGAGGGTGAGGACGGGGTGGTCCAGGATCAGGCGCTCGTCGACGCCTTTCGTGACGCGACCCAGCAACCGGCGGGTCTCGGCGGCGCGGAGCTTGAGATCGGTGTTCTGGCCGACCGTGTTGAGGTCGGCCACCCCGGCCTCGCGTACGGGTACGTCGAGTTCGGTGCGCAGCAGGGTGAACAGGGCGGCGTAGCCGTCGGCCTTGACCAGCTCCTCGAATGCGTTGCCGCGGGATATCGCGAACGGGGACTGCCCGAAGCGGGCGTCGAAGCCGACGCGGGCGGCGAGCGCGTTCTTGTCGACGCCCGCGGCGTCGAGCACGGCGCGGCGGGCGCAGCCGGGGTTGGCGGTCAGCGCGGTGATCTTCCGCGCGGTGTACGCCTGCGGGGCGATCGGTCCGCGCAGGCGCGAAAGCCTGTCATCGGTGCTGGGCGGCGGCGCCATGGCATCTTCCTGGGCGGTGCGTGCGAGCAGGGCTGGAACCGGGATCGGGCGGGTCGTTATGAGCCGTCGGTGCCCGTGTGGTCGGCGAGTCCGAGCGCCGGCGCGCCAAAGAGTTTCTGCGTGTCGGTCAGTTTGCGCGCGCGCTGAGCGGCAGCCTGCCGCTGTTCGGCGTCATCCGCGGCGTGGACCTCGGATTCGGTCGTGGCGGCACGGATGACCCGTTCCGGGTCGGCGGCACCGAAACCTTCGTGGGCTCCGGGTACGTTCTGCGCGAAGCGGTGCAGGAGTCGCCAGGCGGCGTCCGATGGCTGCTCGCCGGTCGCCTGGATGCGCTGGATCTGCTCGGCGACCCTGACGGCCTGGGTGAGGAAGTCGGTGCGCGGGCCGAGCGGCCCGACGATCCGCTGCTCCAGCGGCCAGGTGGACAGGGCGAGGAGCCCTCTGGCAGGGGTCAGCCGGTCGTGGGTGAGGGCCGCGCAGATGTAGTAGGGGCGCGCGTAGGCCTGTGCGGCGAAGGACCGCTCCTCATCACGTCGCAGCGACGCCAGGCGGGTGGTGACGATCGTGTCGGCGAAGAACGCCTCGTGAGCGGCGGAGATCAGTTTGGGAGCGGCGCTGGCACCGAGGACGGTGAGCGCCTGGTGCACCTGCTCACGTACGGGGATCACGCCGCCCACGGCACGGGCGAGCGTCCTTGCCGGAGAGTCCGGTCGTGGCCGCAGCGGGGTTTCGGCCGGCGGCGCCGCGCCCGGGCCCGCGCCCGTTGTCTCCGCGTCCAGGGCGTCGTTCCACGCCTGCTCCACGTCGCGCAGTTCACGTCGGGCCTTCGTCGCGGCGGCCTTGTCGCCCGCGCGCGTTGCTTCGCGCAGAGAGGCACGCAGGTCCGTCATCCGCTGTTCGAGTGCTTCGAGTGACTCGGGCATGACGGCAGCATAGCCCAGACTCCACTCGCTTCCAATGTTTTCCAAAGGCTTCCAAAGTTAGGCCGGATCGCGCTACGCTCCTGGCAACCGCACGGCTCCAGCCCAACGGGCAGAGCCTGCGCACATCTTTGCCATGCGCCGTGTCAGGCCCCACCCTGCCGGCGGCCGCAGCGCACTCCCGCACCCACTGGCGCCATTCGCGCTACCCAGGCCACTTCACCAAGGAACCGCCATGAGCTCTGCCATACCTCCGTACCCGCCGAACCCGTCCACCCCGCAGTGGGTGATGCGGCACCCGACCGCCCACTCCCCGGCTCCGCAGCCGCCGGCAAGCCCCCGCGGCGCAAGGCCTGGCTCACCCACGGCGCGGTCGGAGTCGTCACCCTGTTCCTCGGCACCGCCGCGGGCGCGGGGGCGCCGAGGCCGACGGCAACTCGGTCCCCGCTCCGGCCGCCACGGTGACCGCCACCGCCAAGGCGGCCGCCGGCCCGGCCCCGACGGTGACGGTAACCGCTACCAAGACGGTCACGGCCAAGCCGCCCAAGCCCAAGGGCCCCGCCACCAGCGTCGCCGGGGACGGCGAGCATGTGGTCGGCACCGACATGAAGGCCGGCACCTACCGCACCGCCGGCCCCGACGGCTCCCTGTGCTGCTGGGAGCGCGCCAAGGACTCCACCGGCGACTCCGACTCGATCACCGCCAACAACAACCTGCAGGGCAGCGGCCGGGTGACCATCCGCAAGGGCGAGGTGTTCAAGTCGACCGGCTGCCAGAAGTGGGCCAAGGTCGGCTGACCACCCGACACCCCTCCACGAAAACCCCGAGCTCATCACCCAAGTGAGAGGGAGAAACACAGCTTGACCGAGTCCGGCGAGCCCGAGCTCAGCATCTACTACCGGCACCTGGCCGCGCTGCTGCAGCGCAGCAACGAGGAGAACTTCCGCGCCCTGCTGGAACAGGCCCGCCGCGTCTCGCGGGGCGAGTACGAGACTGGCCTGTACGACCACCAGCAGGCCTTCCGGCTCCTGTGGCACCACCTGGACCGCAGCGGCTACCTGCGCCGCGCCCACCGTGACGCCCGCGCCCGCCTCACCTCCGGCCACGTCGCGCCCGACGAACGCGCCGACCTCGACCTGTTCCTCACCATCTACGGCCAGGCCCACCCGGCAACCGCTGCCGACGCCTGACCCACTCGCTCCACCCGGTGGGCTTCACGCGTTGCCCCGCCCTCTCTCCCGCTGCCCCCGAGGGATACCTACTCGTAAAGGAAGTCATCCGTGACTATCCCCGTCGACTCGTCGCGCCTCTCCCTAGTGCGTGAGGAGTCCACGTACCTGGCGATCTGCACCAGCCAGGGCGGCCGGACCGTCTACACGACGCGCATCCCGCTCTCCGACCTCTCGGTCATCCTCACCATCCCGGACCCGGCCAAGCCGGACCCGGACAACCGAAAGGTGGACATCACCCACGCCAAGGGCTTCGGCCAGTACCTCGCCGACAACCCCGGCTGGGTGGCTCCCGCCCTCCTCATCCGCGACACCGGTGGCTGCCGCTTCGAGCCGATCAGCGAAGACGGCTCGGTCGGCTACCTCACCGTCCCGTGGTCCATCGGTGGCATCGGACGCCTGATCACGATCGACGGCCAGCACCGCATCCTCGGCGTCCACCTGGAGAAGAAGCGCATCACGGACGAGGTCTCGCGCATCGACCGGGAGAACCACCGCGCCAACGAGGCCAAGAAAGCGAAGCTGGAGCAGGACCGCGAGGCTCTGATCGGCCGGATGCAGCGGCTCAAGGACGAGTTCGTCGGTATCGACATCTACGTGGAGCCCGACGGCGTCAAGGGCCAGCAGATGTTCGTCGACGTCGCTGACAACGCCAAGGGCATCTCCGGTGCCGTCCGGGCCCGCTTCGACACCTCGCGCATCGCCAACCGCACGCTCAGCGACATCGTCACCCACCCCCTCTTTTTCAGCAAGATCGACATCGAGCGGGACCGGATGACCCTGACCAACCGCAACCTGATGGGCGCCAAGCACGTCGCCGACATCACGCGGGCCGTCATCGCCGGTCCCGGTGGCCGCGTCAGCAAGAAGGTCGAGTCGCTGACCGACAACGAGGTCATCGAGAGCGTCCGCGGCTTCCTGGACGTCATCTCCGTCGCCTTCTCCGCGCTCGCGGAGATCACCGAGGAGGACGTGGACAACTACGACCCCTCGCTCTCCGAGAAGAAGAAGAACGAGCCGCCGGCGCCCCCCAGCAAGGCCATGAAGCTGCGCGAGTCCTCGCTCCTGGGCTCGGTGGGCATGCTGCGCGTCCTGGGCGGCGTCTACCGAAACCTGCGCGAGGACGGGGCCGAGGACGGCGATATTCAGGAGTTCTTCAAGCGGCTTGACCGGCACATGACCGCCCCGGTCACCGAGGACAGCATCTGGCGCACCACCGCCGCGACCGAGGACTTCGAGCCGAACGCCTCCGCCCCGATCATGCGGCAGCAGAACGTCGTGCACCTGACCAAGGTGATCACGGACTGGTACAGGAAGGCCCCGGCCGCCATCTGAATCGCCGGCAACGCCGCAGCCCCACCAGATCTGGCCGGCTCCAGGGGCATTGCCACCCAGTGACGGTGCCTGATCCACACGACCACGCTCGGCGGGCGTCACGCGCGTCCGCCCTCTCTCCCGCTGCTCCGTTGCGAAGACAAGGAGGCAACTGTCATGGGTCGTCGTTCTCCCCTCGCCCACGCACCCCACCCCACCCCACCACGTCCACTCGCCGCCAGGTGTGCGTGAACGACAAGGTCAAGGCCGTCGCCGGGCCGATCGTGCTGGCCACGGACGCCTCGGTCGGCCCGGACCAGGTGGCCTCCGGCTACCTCGCCACCACCGGCCACACCGGTCTGCGTGCCCATCTGTACCCGAAGTACCTCGTGCGCCCCCGCTCGCGCGTCGTCGTCACCGAACTGCGCGCCGTGTACTGGGGCATCAAGGCGGTCCTCCATACGCACCCGGGCCGGCCCATTGAGGTCCGCGTGGACAACCTGCAGGCGCTGCGGCATCTGCACAGCTGGCAGCAGGGCTGGACGGACATGCCCGAGGGCTACGACACCCACCTGCGCTCCCAGGGCCGCCGGCCCAGCCTGCTCAAGCTGCAGTTGCTCACCGAGTACACGCCGCACCTGACCTTCGTCCACGAGAAGGCCCACGTCGGCCACCCCCTCAACGAGGCCGCCGACTCCCTCGCCAAACTCGGCCTGCGCTGCGTGCGCGGCGCCGTCCCGCCCACGGAACTCCCGCGCCTGGTCCCGATTTGGGCCACCGGAGCCCTCGCCGACTACCGGCGCTCCCAGGCCGCCTGACGCAAATTCCAGCCTCACAAGTCACACGCACCCGCAAGGTGCATCTACATCCCCTGGAGGGACCATGAGCCAGCAGCAGTACCCGCAGCAGCCCCAGCACGGTTGGGGCAGCCCGCAGCAGCAGGGCTACGGCACTCCGCCGTTCCCGCCGCAGCCGCCGAAGAAGTCGAAGGCAGGGAAGATCGTCGGCTTCGGCTGCCTCGGCGTCGTCGCCCTCTTCGTTCTGATCGGCATCGCCGCCGCGGCCGGCGGCGGAAACGGCGACGCCACCGACACCGGCGCCAAGGACAAGGCCATCACTGCCGGCCGCACGCCGAAGTCCCACAAGGCCGAGGCGACGCCCGCGCAGAAGACGAAGACGCAGGCCGAGCAGTTCAAGGCCTGCGTCGCCAAGTCCGGTACGGCCACGGAGAAGAAGGCCGTCCGGCACGTAACGAAGGTGACCGGCGCGGACAAGCGGAATGACATCCTGGACTCGGCTGAGGTCTACACCGACTTCACTGGTGGACTCATGAGCGACAACCAGGGTGACGCGAAGCTCATCGCCTCTGCGTTCACGTCCTGCTACGAGTCCAAGAACGGGCTCGTGACCGTCTACGGCCAGGATGGCGACATCATCGCCAACGCCAACTACTGATCCTTCGACCAAGGCCCCGCCGATCCGTGACGGGGGGCCCTTGGTTGTTTCAACCCTGCAGCCCGCCCCAAGATCCGGCACCGTCTGAAATCCGAACCTGCCCGCTCAGGGGGTGACGGTGGCGGTCGGCAGCTCCTTCTTCAGCGGCAGGTGGACCGACCCAACGCCGCCTGACTGGCTGCCCGAAGCAGGTCAGTAGGCCTTCGAGTGCGGCCGCGAGGCGATGCTCCCGCCGCCTCCGCGCCGCCCCGGTCACGACCTGCTGCGTGGTTTTCACTCTCCGATCCCTTACCTGAAAGACAACCGTGAACCGAGCCAACATCATTGCCATTGCCGCCTGCGGGTTGACCGCCCTGTCCATCACCGCGGCCACAGTGGACCACGTCAGAACCCACTCTGCGCTCGCCACCGCCCGCCGCCAGGCGGCTGCTGCCGACCACCGCGCCCATCAGGCCGAGTCCCGCCCGCCCAAGGTCGTCACCCATACACTCACCAGGACTGTGGACAAGCCCGTGTTCGGCCGTTCAACGCTCCTCGGCGCCTACGCGTCCGGCGTGATATCGGGGGCGTGTACGCCGACGATGGCAACATGACCTTCACCGCGAACGACAGCACCTGCTCGCAGCAGTACGCACAGATCTCGCAGCTTCCCATCGGCGGCACCATCCACCGCGACGCCTTCATGAAGGCATGCCTGACCAATGTCAACGACACCGCCAAGACCGACCCCGCGCCCTGACCGGCGGCGCTTGCCGCCGATGCTAAGCAGCGGACGACGCACGCTGTGCGTGGCCCCTCTCGACGAGGCGGCTGGCTCCCTCGTCAGGGGAAGCGTGTCTTGCTCGGGCGGCGCCGGAGAGTTCAGCACCGGCGGACGGGCAGGACGCCCGTTGATCTGCTCCATCGTGCCTGGCGGGGGCGGGTGTCACTACAGCGAAACGCACCCACCGCGTCATCGCCTCTGAAAGGCCTTGACGCGGTGGGGGCCCGATGGCGATCAACTGTTTTCGCAATGCGCTCAGCGCAATCAAGGGGGTGCTCGTGGGCGGCGGAAGGCCTATCCGCACGTGTTTGAAGTGCCGCAGCTTCATCGAGGTCGACCAGGACGGCCGCGTGGTCGCCCATGACAGGCTGCTCAGTAGCCTCCCCTGCCATGCCTCCGGTCAGCTCGCCGCACTCGTGTCGGTCGAGTGGGGGCCCGGGCCTCGACGTAGCCAGCAGATCGCGGGCAAAGAACGCAAGCATGATCAGCGGAAGCAGCCCGTATACCTCAGACCCCCTGAGTGGATACCGGATTATCAGGGCGAGCATCTGCCGACGATCGGCTTGCCCGCCAATGGGTGGTTCGGTGTCTGGTTTCCGGCTCACTCGATGTGGGAGCACGAGCGGAAACTCAGGAACTGGGTCGGAAGCGATCGATCGTTCCGGTGGAACGGCCGCGAGGGGTGTTGGACAGTTGCCGGCGCTCACTTCCCCCGCATAAGCCGGGAGCTGATCCGCAGGTACCCGAGCGTCCTCATCGGTCGTGAGTACAATCCACACGAAAGATGCAACTCGTCCTGCCAGAACGCCCGGGGCTTTCTGTGCACCTGCTCCTGCCGTGCCAAGTATCACGGTGGTGGGAAATGGCGAAGTGGGTGGAGGACCCTGGGCGAGTTCAGCGGTCAACGCGCGGGGAAGCCTTGGCACTGGATGGCCGTTGCCGTTGCTAGCTGATCGCCCTGCAAGGTGCAGCGCAGGGTGCTCGGCGTCAGCCTGCGGGAAGGCTGCCCCCAGTGCTGTCGCAGCCGCTCTGCCTCCAGCAGGCGGCAGGCGCCCAGCACGTTCGCGACGCGAGCTGTGCCAGGACCGTGCCGCGATCCCGTCAGCCTGGCCCGATGCCCCGTGGGGGCGCCGCTGTCAGGGCAGCTGTGAGCGCGCTTGGGTCCGCGATCTTCCGCATCAGTACGACCTCGCGTGCCCGACGAGCGAGCCGCAAGGCTGCAAGGCAGCCCTCTCACGTTTGCCATCCCTGTGGCGGACGGCTCTTCACCACCCGCCGTACTGCACTACGGGTTTCCGCCGGGGTGGTCGTTGATCCAGGTCAGCCCGCCGAGGTCGAGGCGGGTGCGTGCGCGGGTGACAGCGACGTAGGCGAGGCGGGCGTCGGCATCATCGATCGGCCCGGGTAGCGGGTTTCCGCGCTCGTCGGTCTCGTCGCTGTCTTTGGGTGGGTGGAAGTCGTCGGCGATCTCGACCTGGGGCCATTCGCGGCCCTTGGCTTTGTGCGCGGTGGAAACCGTCACCTGCGCGTTCTCTTCCCGGTCAAGACGGTTGACCGCGGCCAGGACGGCGTCCGTGCCGTGAAAGTCGACGAGGTCGACCAAGGGCTGCAGGTCACTGCCGGCGGGATCGTGCTCGGCGTAGTCCTGCAGCTGGCCCCAACAGGTGAACAGCACCAGCTCGGGGTGGGAGGTCCGGCGTCCGTCCTGCAAGTCCCGGGCGGCCAGCGCCAGAGCACGCAGGGCCTGGCCTCCCCCGACCAGCGCAACCCTGCGGCCGAGAGCGAGGAAACGGAAAATCTGGGCCATGGCGCCGATGTTGCTGCGGCACAGCACTGCGTCCGGCTGGGTTACCTTGCCTACCTCGGTGGGGATTGACCGGCTGCCTTCCAGGCGGATCGGAGCGTCGGCGATCGCCAGCCACCGGTTGGCCTCCAACGCCAGCAGGGGCCCGAACCGGAAGGACCGGGTCAGCGACAGCGCGGTGCCGTCGAAGCCGGTCATGATGTCCTTCGCGCCACGCCAGCCGTAGATGGCCTGCGCCGAGTCACCGACCATGACCAGCTGGGCGTGGCCGCGCTGGTTGAGCAGGACCTGTTCCAGGACGGGGTTGGTGTCCTGGGCTTCGTCCAGGAGCACGAAGTCGGTGCGGAGTTTCGGGTCGGACAGGGCCCACAGTTTGAGGTAGTGGTCGTGTTCGAAGCGGACGGCGCCGGTGTCGGGGTGTTGCAGGTCGGCCCAGGCGGCGCGGGCGTAAGGCAGGATGCGGCGGGCGAGTTCGGCGTGGAGGTCCTCGGTGTCCAGGCCGCGTAGCGGGGGCACGTGGTGGCGGTCGATGACGGGGTCGGCGGAGTGGCAGAAGCGGGTCACGGTGCGCTGGGTCGTGGAGGTCAGCGTCGTCGGCCACACGGTGCGGTCGCCGATGCGCATGGGCTTGGTGATGCCCAGAGCGTCGGCGGTATGGCGGCCGGGAAGGCGGGGTCCGTTCAGGCGGGCCTGGTAGCGGTGGCCGATGGCGGCGTAGGCCAGGGCATGGGCGGTCTTACACAACACCGTGCCGGGGAAGCGGCCCGCGGCGTCCTGGGCGATGGCCCGGTTGAACGCGACATACAGGCCGCGGCGTGAGGTGTCGGCGGCGAGCTGGGTGAGGGTGGTGGTCTTGCCGGTGCCGGCGCCGGCCTGGATGACCAGGTGGTCCCCGGTGGCGAAGGCGTCGGCGGCCGCGATCTGTTCGTCGGTGGGCTGCAGCATCGTTGAGCATCGTCGTTCTGTGAGTGCGCGGTTCGTGGCGCGCAGGGGTGGTCAGGTGATGTCGTCGTCGATGAGGAAGCCGCGCATCGGCACCGGCGGCAGGCCCTCAGGGTGAGCGGTCGGATGGCGGCGCAGCGCGGCCAGATCCCGGACGATCGCCGCGTAGTGCACTACGACCGGCTCCGCCGGTACCGCGACACGTTCAAACTCGGTGACCAGGTGCTTGGCCTGCTCGAGGAAGGAGGCCGTGCTCGTTCGCTGCCGCCGGGCGAGCTCGGCCGAGACGGCCGCCGCAGTGCAGGGCCCCTTGTGGTGATGAACTGCGACCGCAGCAGGGAAGACCTCCCGGCAGGCCGGGCCGCTGAAGTACGTCGCATGCAGTACCGCCACCAAGTAGGGGACCAGCTGCGGGTAACGGAGCAACGACGCCAGGACCACGCGCTCGGCATGCTCATCACACAGGGCAGGCCCGGGCGGGGGCTGGTCCGGGTCGGGAGTACCGACCAAGGTCTTGGACACCAGGGGCCTCCGAACGGCCAGGACAGGGGCAGCGAAACCGACGCAGCAATTGCTGCGGCACGGGCGTGGCCGTGGTGGCCGCCGGGCCCACGCGGGCGGAGCAGCCGAGCGGAACGGCCACTCGAGGGCAGCGGGCTCACCTCAGACCACGGCCCGGGGCAGGCGGCGGGTCGGGAAGCCGGTCGCGGATATACAAGCGTGGCGGACCGGGTCAAAGGGCTCCCAGGCAACCAGAGCGCTGTCCGCAGCACCGCGAACAGTTACATGGGCCGTACAACGCTGGGCGCGCCAGCGCAACTGTTCGGCGTACGGCAAGCCCGTGAGGTCGTACAGGGCCATCACCTCCGGATCGGCCGGCAGGTGCCCGTCGCCGGGGCGAAGAAGCGGATCGACGAGCTCCAGCTGCCACGTGCCGGGCAGGGCCCCGGAGTCCAGGACCGGCAGACAGCAGCGACGGCGAGCACGGGTCCGGGTCACACACTGGACGTCCTCGACAGGACCAGGGGCCAGATAGCGCGCGCCAAGGATGCGCACGACCGGCCGGACCGGCACATCGTCCGGCGCGGCCCGGGCCGGCTGCCCAGGACGGGGCGTGAACAGGCCGGCATCTTGCAGGCGGCGGGAGTTCAGCGCGAGGGCCCAGCACATCCCCTCCAGAAGCGGGCTGCGGTTGCCCACCGGGGACGCGGGACACAGGGCGTGGTGCCGCACCCGGCACCAGGCACTCCCGTCATGGGAAGCATGAGCGACACCCGAGGAGACATGCCAGCGCTCCCCCGGCGGCACCGACCCTGCGGGGAGCTCTACCGGATGCAGCGGAACAGCAGTACTGCCTGGGCGCTGGTACCACTCCACAGGGTTCCCGCAGAAATCACACCGGCCGCCCTGCGCAGACCGCAGCAACCGGCTCGGACTGTCCTCGGCAATGCGCAGAGACCGGCGCGGCCGGTAATTCTTGCGGCTGCCGTCCCAGGCGAAACCATCGTCAGCGAAGGAGTTGTTCGTCGAGCGCATGACCGCAGACGGTGGCGTCCAACACGCCACAACACGGACGACCAAGCCGAGGAAGTCACCCTCCCGACCCCTTCGAGTCGCACAAGAGTTCGCTCAATAGCTCATGCGTTCCATCGGGCCCCTCGAAACGGTCGATACACACAAGGGTGCCGTACACCCCGCCCCCTTCGACCGCAAGACGCGACTGACCGCCCATCCTGTCGGCGCACTCAACACCCGTCGCTCATGCGGGCGGCTGTGACAGCGGCCGCGGAAACGCGGCCTCGCCCTATGCCTGCTCCAAGATGATCTCCGCCGCATGGGCTCATCGCCGAACCCGACACCCTCGAGGCATCGATTGAGGCGGCCCTTGTCAACAGAACGACCGTAACCAGCGCCGCAACGGCGCGTTCGTCAGCACAAGCGTGTGGAGACCGCGGCCGTACCTGCAACTCACCTGGCTCGGAGGAGGCTTAGCGTCCGTGCCCAGGCACGATCGGCAGCCCGTTGTGCAGAATTCAGCCGTCACTCGCCGCGGTCTATGCCGATCTCGTACGCGATCTCCCAGCGGACGTCAGGCACCACAAGGTCGGCCGTCTCCACAGGCCGACCGTTGCCGTCGTAGTACGTGCGCTCGATCCGCATCAGCAGGTCTCCGACGCTAATCCCCAGCAGGTTGGCCTCTTCTTGCGTAGCGCGCCCCGGCCGCGGCACCTCGACGGCGGTATCGACGGCGACGCCGATGGTCCGCATCCGCTCCACAACTCCCGCGCCGGCGAGCGGGCCCATCTCCGGCAGCACAATGGGCGTGCCGTCCGTGAGAGCCATCGGCTCCCACGACGTCGACAGTTGCACCGGCTGACCGTCAGCCATGAACTCGTACACCGTGCGCACGCAGTGATCCCCGGGCTGAATGGCAAGGCGCTGCGCAACGTCCTCAGGAGCGGGCACTCTGGCCTGACTGTGCGACTCCCAAGTGCCGGCCTTGCCTTGCTCATTCATGTCCGCGCGGAACGGGCTGCCGCCGCGGCACTCGCGATGGCGGGACCGGATCATGCGCATGCGCTCGCGTGGTGGGCGAACAAACCGTCCGGAGCCAGCCCGTCCTTCGAGTAGACCCTCGATGACGAGCCGGTCCAGGGCGCGTTGCGTCACGTTGCGGCCGACGTTGTATTCGGTCGCCAAGACGGCGCCCGATGGGAGTTTTTCGCCGATACCCCACTCCCCTGCCTTGATGCGGCGACGCAAATCGTCGGCCACCTCCAGGTAGGGGGCTTCGCGGGGCATGGGACTCTCCGTGCTGCCCCAGCGAGGGGGCGAGTTGAGGCTGGCGTCGTCATTGACAAAGCTACTGCATAAGGGAGAACCTACTTAAGTAGCATTACGCAGTGCGATCAATCAGTGACCAGGGGATACCTGTGCGTCCACGCATCGAAAGCATCGCCGCACGACTCCTCGCGGCCACCGGCACAGAAGTCGAGCGCCGGGAGGACCAGACAGGCGTTCGCCTGATCGTCGCTCTCCCAGAGGAGCTCGACGAACCGCACCGCGCCTTCCTCCTCGCCGCTCTGGCAGACGCCGACGACTACGGCCATGACCACGCGGGAGACGGCACGCAACAGGCGTGGGCCCTGATCACCGGAGGTACACAATGAGCGACCGGCACGCCGGCAGATGCGGCATCGCTTCCGTCATGGCCAAGTTGGGGATGCCACCCCGCCTGGGCGGGGCGCGCGAGCTGGTCACTGCCCAGACAGACGGCCCGGACGAACAGACGCCCCGGCTGGACGCATTCGCCGAGATTCCGGCAGCGCCCCCTGACATCGATCCAGCCCGCCTCCGTGGTGAAGCCTGCCTTTGTTGCGGCTCCACCTGCGGTCACTTCGACGGCGCGGGCATGGTGCGCGTCGCCGTCGACGGCGGGTGGCGTGTATGGCCGATCGTCGCCTGCCCTGAGCATTTCCTGCGGAGCGCAGCGTGACGGCGGCGACCAGGCCCATCGCGCTGATCCACGACCGGCTCACGCGTCCAGGGCCGAGTCTGCTCATCGAACGTCTGAGCGACTGCGAGCGGTATGCGGCCGATGTGGGCTGGGAGTACAAGGGCATCTGGATCGAGCACGGGCCCCATGCATACAGCGCCACCGATCGGCCGCAGCTCGACGCCCTGGTTCACCTGGTCCGTGTCTTCTCGTCTGCGCGGCCTGTCATCTGTCTGGTCAGCAGCTGGGACCGGCTGGGCGATGAGGCATCCCGGGGGCAGCTTCATCTGCGGGTGCGGGAGGCCGGCGGGTGGTGCGCGACCGTCGGCGGCGCCAGCGACAGGGACGAGGGCGTGGCCGGCCATGCGGTGCGGCACCCGATCGGTGCCGCGGAATGCCACCGCTTGCGTGCCACGGCGCCGGTGCCGCCCCGCCTCTTGGAGGAGATCTGATGCGCTCACATTTGGCCGTGTTATCCCGTACCGGCTCGAGACGTCGTGCGTCCCGTGCTGCCGGGCCGCACGGGTCTAGTGTGCTGGGCTTGGAGTGGCTGCTCGGCAACAGTGCCGCCGTGCCGCTGCTGTGGTTGCAAGTCGCCGCCGCCCAGCACGACACCCGGCCTCCGCCCGCGCTGAGTGCGCCTGACGTCGCCACCGAGGTGGTCTGACGCCCGGCCCCCTTTGGTTCCTCCCTGTTCTTCGGGGAGGACGCCCCGATCCCCGACGGGGGCGCGCACGGCCCGTACCAGGGGGGCCGTGCGATCCCGCCGCGCGCGCTGGCGAGCCTGCCCGGATCATCACCCAGCGCGCGTGGCGGGCCCCACCAGTTCCACCCACGATCTTGGAAGGCAACCGTGTTCGCTTCTTCCCTTCGGCTTGCGTCCGCAGTACCGCTGCCGCCGGTCCGGCCTGACCGCCCCGCCGCCGCGGCGCGTGCCGCAGAGGACCCCGGACCCGGCCACCGGCCCGGCGGCATCCGCGTGCCGCGGCAATGGTCCAGCTCCATGCCGGACCGGCGACGGCACACGCCCTCAGGCACGGGGGCTGGGTGGGGCGCGGGTTTGGGTGGCGCCGGTATCGACGCCCGGCAACCCGCGGCGGCCCGGCGCCGGGGAGGGGCGAGAGCTGATGCGGCGTGACACGAGCCCGGATCCGGTGCCACGGACGTGGACGGTGGAGGTCCGGCCCATGGGTGCGGGGGCGGTCATGACGTGCGAGGAATGCGACCGGCTCGATGACCTGCCGGGGGCGGAGCCGGTGCGTGGCGCGGTCGTGGCGCATCTGGTGGCGCATGTCCGTGCGGCGCCGCTCGCGTCGCACCTGCGGACGTGCCAGTGCGGCCAGAACGGCTGCCGCTGGCATCCGCGGCACCGTGGTTGTGACGGCCTGGTCCGGCTGGTGCTGGTGCGCTGCGCGGGGGGCCAGCTGTGGCGTCTGGCCGACACCTGCCACGCCTGCGCCACGGCCACACCGCAGGCCGCCATCGTGCCCGAGCCGCACGGTGCGCCCGTGATGGGCCCCGCCGCTGCCGGGGGCGCGGAACCGGTGAGTTGTGTGTCGCCGGTGGTCGTGGACTGGAGCGGCGAGCCTGCAACAGAGCTGTGGGGGTGGGATGACGGAGCAACGGCCCTGTAGGGCCCGCATCGAGGCAGGCTGTGGGTGGCGACGCTGCGGCCTGGGGCTCGTCACCTGCCCGGGGGTGCCGCTGCCGGGTGCGGCCATGCCAGCGAGATGCCCGGCAGCTTCGGCCCCGCGGTACATGCCGCCCCGCAGCGCCCCTGGTGGGGACCATGAGCGATCTAGTGAAAGGGAGACGACGTGAACGAGCACTACCTGCGCCAGCAGTTGGTGGACCACCTCACGGCCGACGGCAGTGTGCGCTCGCCGCAGTGGCGGGAGGCTGTCGCGGT
Organism: Streptomyces sp. NPDC001902; assembly: GCF_042891295.1. Lineage (NCBI taxonomy): Bacteria > Bacillati > Actinomycetota > Actinomycetes > Kitasatosporales > Streptomycetaceae > Streptomyces > Streptomyces sp. NPDC001902. The sequence goes on from NZ_JBIATA010000016.1 coordinate 18,064, forward strand.
CACCGGGCGGCACGAGTTCCTGCGCGGCGGCTTCTTCCGCCAGGTGCCTGGTTCGGCTCCCACCGCGTGGGAACCGGTCATGCCCGGCGATGAGGGCTGGCTGCCCGGCTGTTACACCGACACCTCGCTGGTCACCCAGATCGCCGGCACCATCGTGCCCGGCGACATATACGGCCGGATCCTGCGCCAGCCCACCAGCTCCAGCACCGCCCCCGGCCTGGTGGTGCGGATGCTGGAAGACCTCGAGGTCGAAGACGGCATGCGCGTGCTGGAGATCGGCACCGGCACCGGCTACTGCACCGCGCTGCTCTGTCACCGCCTCGGCGACCACCTGGTCACCTCCACCGAAATCGACCCTGCGGTGGCCGTCAGAGCCGCGAATGCGCTCGCCACCCTCGGCCACGCCCCCGACCTGATCACCGGCGACGGTCTTGCCGGGCACAAGGACGGCGCCCCGTATGACCGGGTCATCGCCACGTGCGGCGTGCTCACCATCCCGGAGCAGTGGATCGCCCAGACCCGCCCCGGCGGCCAGATCCTGGCCACCCTGTCCGGCTGGATGCACTCGGCGCAACTGGCCCGCCTGACCGTCCACGACGACGGCAGCGCGACCGGACAACTCATGGGCGGGCAGGTCTCATTCATGCTCGCGCGCACCCACCAGCCCCCACCCCTCGGAAGGCTCCCCGACACCGACACCGGCATCGATCGCGACACCACCATCGACGCTGGCATCCTGGACGACTGGGCGGCCCGGTTCGTCGCCCAGACCGCCGCACCCGCAGCCCAGCGCCTCCACCTCGGCGACCGGGGCCAGCTACTCCTCGACGCCGACGCGGGAAGCTGGGCACTGCTCCAGCCCGGCCCGCAAGGCTGGCGGGTCCGCCAAGGCGGCCCCGACCGCATCTGGGACCCCATCGAAGACCACCTCCTACGGTGGCGCCACGACGTGTCCCCCGCCCTGGACCAGTTCCGGGTGACCGTGTCTGCGGACGGACGCCATTCCTACACCTGGCCCCACGCCCGGTGACACGGGCGCGAGGGCCGGCCCGCGCGCCAGGAAAGAGCACCAGGAGAGCCGGACCGCGGCCGCACGACGTTCATGCCGCGCCGAGCCGCATCCGCGCCCAGAGCAAGACCCAGCGCTCCGACCCGGGTCAGCCAAGCGGTGAAGAGGAGCCTTGGCCATTCGGGAGGTGGCGCGTGACGGCGTCAGGCGCGCAGGCAGCGATCTCGAAGTTCGGAGATGACGGCCTTCTCGGACGCGTTGACGGCACCGTCCACAGTGGCCACCCGGTCGGCCGCATCGAGGATGTCGCTCAGATCCCCCGACTCGGCGTCTATGCGCCGCCACACCTCGGCGGGGTCGATGTCAACAAGGTGAGCGAGCTGTTCGTCAACCACCTGATGGTGATCCCGCACCACCCTGACCAGGTGCCGGATCAACAGCGCCTCATCGTCGGCGATTTTATCGTCCGCCATGATGACGAGCCACGCGACCCACAGCATCAACTGCGGGTGCCGGCTCCGCTCGCTCAGGCCCTCGGCGAGTTCGATCACCCGCGCCTCGTTCCGGAAGACGGCTTGCGCGTGCCGCCCCGCGAGCAGCGTCGTATAGCGGTTCAGCACCACCGCAAGGGGAACGCCGACCAGGGGGATACCGATCTTGATGACATTGCGTTGCAGGAGGAACTTCCCGACGACGGGGAGCCCCCGCCCGGCGGCCAGTACCGCTCTGGAGTAGAAGCGCTTGATCAGCGGCCGCACGAGGGCCGGAACCACCTTGATCGCACCTTCCCGGACCGCTTCCCCACTCTTGATCGTGAAGGCCACTCGAATGAGCTTCCACATGTCTTCGGGGTCGGACAGGTCGAGCGGGACCCGGTAGAGCACTGCGATGTCGTAGGCCAGGCGCAGCTGGAGCCGGGTGATGAACGCGACATCGACCATCATCGTTGCGACGGCGGCCGGGACAGTCGCCGGCGAGGCACCACCAAGGCTTCCGAGGGTGGCGACGACGGCCGCCGTATAGGCCCCGGCAGACAGCCCGCCTTCAAGCGCGGCGTACCGAGCCGCCATCTTCATCCGCTGATCGACGATGGCATCCGCGGGTACGCCCTCATACCGTTCCTGGAAGTACTGCCAGTCGACCTTGTCGGTGTAGGAGCTCAAGGCCTGAGCGCTGAGCTTGGTGAACCAGCTGCCCGACTTGATGTCGTCCGCGCTCAGTCCCTTGACGAACTCCCGTATCTCTTCCCGCTCGTGCTCGACAGCTTCCCGGTCGGCATCGTCATCCCCGTCGGTGTCGGTGTCGACAGTGTCAATACGGGCTTCGGTCATGGTCAGTCCCCCCCAGGGTGGTATAGCGTGGAGCCAGGTTGCCAGCTTGCGGACAACGCTGACGTCTCAACACGGTGACTCAGTAACCGGCACATCTGTCGAACGGATGTGCCGTTGAGTTGAGCTGCACCCTAGCGCGTCACCATGCCGCTGATGCCGACGCGTCGATCTCCGTCATGATCGCCTTCACTGCGGTCAGCTGCGCCAGACACCATGCAACCCCCAAGTCGGTTCTACACCGTGAACAGCACCGCGCCGGCCGCCTTGACCACCTCGTCCGCCGCACGCTTCTCGGGCGATGCGACCGACGCACCCGCGCACGTCCAGCCGAAGCCCAACCGGACACCGCAAACAGCCCTACCCGGTCTGGGCGATGACGGGCACCATGGTCCGCCGGCACACCCGCGGCCACCCCGTGACACGCCCCCGCCCGCGACCGCTCTCCAAGGCAACCAGCTGAGCCCTCACCTGCCCGTTCTGGTTGGATGCCGCCATGAGCGCAGGCACTCACCCGGAATCCGGTCTGACGAAAAGCATCTGGAGCGACGCCGACTTCGACGCAATGGGATGGCATTACTGCACCATCCACGGACTCTGCGTGCAGCCGGGCGCCTCCGACGACTCGCTGCCGCGCCTGCTCCTGGACATCGACTACATCGTCCGCTGGGTGCATCCAGTCGCCCCGCAGACGCACTTCAGCTTCTGGATCGCACCGTCCACGCTCGTGTTCGACGATGTCTGGGACGTCGAGGGCGACCTCGACTTCAAGCAGATGGCCTTGAGCCTCGACATCGACCACCTTCGGCGCTCAACCCCACAGGACAGTCACGCCGACCCGCAATGGCACATCCAAGGTCACTTCTTCAACCTCACGTTCCGGGCCACGGGATTCCACCAATACCTACGGCAGGCACCCCAGCACGCGCAGCGGCTCGACCTCGGACACAGCGAGCGCGGAGGGATCTCGTTCGCGGAGACCGCCTTCGCCTAAAACCAGCACGCACGCCCACCCATCAGGCACTCAGATCTCAACCGCGGTCTCAGGGAAGGACAAGCAGCCTCAAGAGCCTGCAACCCGTGGGTCGCCGCTATTGCGGGTCCTGCTTGAGCAGACGCTGCAGGCGCTGCGCGCGACGCTGACCGATGTGCGGCCGCGTCTGCATCTGCCGCAGCGACACGCCCCTCGATGCGTTACGGCCGCCGTCGGCGCGGACGGCCGCGTCAAGACGGCGTGCCTCCTCCAGGAGTACGTCCCTGTCCAGGCCGGACCGGCCCCCCATCACCTGCGCATCCGCATCCAGGGCGGGTGCCTTGGCGTGCGACTGTGCATCCAGCTGCGCATCTGCCTCGTCGTCGTCTGCATCCGGCTGCGCATCTGTCCTGTCGGCTGCATCCGGCTGCGCATCCGCTGGAGCCGGCTGGACCGGGATGCGGGCGTGTACGGCCTCGGTCCAGGGCGAGGCTGCGGCGGCTGGATACGGGCCGGGCATGGACTCCGCACCACGAACCAGCTCTTGCTCCTGCCCGGCTTCGCTGCCCGGGCTGTCGACTGATGCCCCGCCGGCGACCGAAGGGGTAAAGGCGTGTGCGACCTCCCCCGACCTGTCCACCGTCGTGGCAGCCCCTTCCGTCTCTTGTGGCTTCCACCCAGGAAAAGCCCGGCGCCGCTCCTCTTTCCAGATCGAGGGCACCTCCATGGTGGCAAGGTCGCCCGCGTGACGTCGGGCAGCGAGCAGATGCAGCAACTTCTCGCACTGCTCGGAATCCTCCCCGACCCCGGCGCGGGCGACGGCGGCCCCAAGCCGCCGGTCCCTGACGTTTGGCAACCAGCCCAACCAGCGCGGAAGTTTCGGCAACGCCGCAAGACGCACCGCCGTGCGGGTGGACCGATCCCGCGTGATCTGCTCGGCGTCGCGGCCGCGGTCGGCCAGACCCAGACGCGACAACAGGCGCTCGCGCAGTTCACGGGCGATGACCGCCGGGATGCTGCCGGATTCGGCCCCGGGTTTGGCGTGCCACAGGTCCAGGCCGAGCGCGAGATGACACAGCAAGGCGGCCAGCACCGGCCCGACAAAGGCCCGAACGGTGCCACCCCAGATGTCCGGGCTCTCGGTGTAGGCGGGGATGACCTGAACCGTAGTGATCAGCCACACCAGCATCCCCGGCGCACCCAGCTTGCTCTTGAAGCGCATGTTGCTGCGCGCCATCAGTGCGCAGGGACCGGCGCGCCCGGTAATTCTTGCGGCTGCCGTACCAGGCGAAACCATCGTCAGCGAAGGAGTTGTTCGTAGAGCGCATGACGGCAGACGGTGATGGCAGACACGCCACAACATGGACGACCAAGCCGAGGAAGTCACTCTCCGGACCCCTTCAAGTCGAACAAGGGTTCGCGGAATAGCTCATGCATTCCATCGGGCCCCTCGAAACGGTCGATGCACACAAGGGTGCCGTGCACCCCGCCCCCTTCGACCGCAAGACGCGACTGACCGCCCATCCAGCCGGCGCACTCAACACCCGTCGCTCATGCGGTCGTCTGCGACAGGGTCCGCAGAAACGCCGCCTCGTCCTATGCCTGCTCCAGAACGATCTCCGCCGCACGGGGCTCATCGCCGAACCTGACGCCCTGGAGGCATCGATTGAGGCGGCACTTGCCAACAGAACGACCGTAACCAGCGCCGCAACGGCGCGTCCGCCAGCACGAGCGTGCGGAGAAGGCGGCCGTACCTGCAACTCACCTGGCCCGCAGGAGGCTTAGTGGTCGGCTCCGGAAGTTTTTCGGGGGTTGACTCCGGGGTTGGTCGGGTGCCTGGTGTCCAGCCAGATGTCCGGGGTGGCGAGCTGGAGGCCGCAGGCACAGTCCAGGGCGTCCTCGGGGGTGCCGGCGAAGGTGCCGGTGGGCAGGAGGGTGTCCTCGTACTTGTCGGTGCTGGCGAGGTAAAGGGCGAGGTCCCAGGTGGTGGCGGATCGGCCGTAGCGCAGGCGCGTCAGTTTGATGCTGCCGCCGACGGCGAGTTCGCCGGCCACATGTTCCTCAGATCCTTGTTCCGATGCTGCGCGCGTTTTCGCCGTCGTATCCGTTGACACCGGTCAGCCGGAGACCTACGTTGCGCCATACCGACCGGTTGGTACCCTCTCCCGCCCATGTCTCTGTATCCCTGGAAGGACTGGCACATGAAGGCAGCACGATTCGCGTGGCGGCGACTTGAGCCTCTCCATGGCATGGTCTACTTCGTTCCCGAGGCCAGGAACCGGTACACAGAACTGGGACTCCAGGGCAGGGCAGGATATTTCGCCTCCCGTGGTGCGGCTCTCGGCCGCGCCTCCGCGGAGCTGGTCATCGCGACCTTCTACAACTTCTGCCCGGATGTCGTACGGGGGGCGCTACCGGCCGCCTGGGACGCGGTCACCCCCGAGCAGATGTTGGCCGCCCGGCTCGCCGGCGCGGGCGAGGCCTTGCGCCGGGCCAAGATCCATGAGCTTCCGGGACTGGACGAAATCATCGGCCTTGCGCGGCGGGCAGCCGAGGCGGCGTGCGAACACCCGCAGGGACGCCCGCTGTTCGCCGCTCATGCCGCCCTGCCCTGGCCGGACGAGCCGATCCTGCAGTTGTGGCACGCCCAGACGCTGTTGCGGGAGTTCCGTGGCGACGGCCATATAGCGGCGCTACTCACCGAGGGTGTCGGGCCCCTGGAGGCCCTGGTGCTGCACGGTGCCAGCGGCCTGGTTCCCGCCGCCGCGCTCAAGCTCAGCCGCGCCTGGCCGGAGGAGCAGTGGGCCGCCACCGAGGAACGCCTACACGAGCGTGGTCTCCTCGACGGGGATGTCCTCAGCATCGAAGGCAGTGCCCTGCGTCAGCACATCGAGAACCGCACCGATGCCCTGGCCCTGCCCGCCTACGGCGTCCTGGGCGAAGAGGGCTGTGAGCGTCTGGCCGAACTCGCCGACACTTTCGGCCGTGCCGTCACCGACGCTGGCCTTCTCGACCGCTCCGGCTTCCTGGCTGCCCTGCGCGCTTCCGCCTGAGCAACACCGCCGTTCGCCCAAGTCCTCCCTCGCCCAGAAGCTCACGGCACGTGCCCGCACGGCCTGGACTCAGCCGGTCGCCGTGCACGTCCGCCACCGAGGCCAGTCCGCCTATGTGGACGGCAAACTGGCCTACGGCGACAGCATCGAACTGATGCGCCTGCGCCACAGCCGATCCGCCACCACCTGGGGCTTCGCCCTCTACCTTGCCAACACCGACAAGTACGAGGACACCCTCCTGCCCACCAGCAGCTTCGCCGACACCCCCGAAGGTGCCCTGGACTACGCTTGCGGCCTCTACCTCGCCACCCCGGACATCTGACCAAACCCCGGACACGACACCGGCTTTGGAGTCAACCCCCGAAGGACTTCCGGCGCCGACCACTTAGCGTCCCTGCCCAGGCACGACGGGCAACCCGTTGTGCAGACCTCAGCCGAGATTCACTCGCCGCGGTCTATGCCGATCTCGTACGCGATCTCCCAGCGGACGTCAGGCACTACGAGGTCGGCCGTCTCCACAGGCCGACCGTCACCGTCGTAGTACGTGCGCTCGATCCGCATCAGCAGGTCTCCGACGCTAATCCCCAGCAGGTTGGCCTCTTCCTGCGTAGCCCGCCCCGGCCCCGGCACCTCGACGGCGGTGTCGACGGCGACGCCGATGGTCCGCATCCGCTCCACAACTCCCGCGCCGGCAAGGGGACCCATCTCCGGCTGCACAATGGGCGTGCCGTCCGTGATGGCCGTCGGCTCCCACGACGTCGACAGTTGCACCGGCTGGCCGTCAGCCATGAACTCGTCCGTCGTGCGCACGCAGTGATCCCCGGGCTGAATGGCGAGGCGCTGCGCGACGTCCTCTGGAGCGGCCGCACCAGCCACAGCAGGTTTCTCCTCAGCACCCCCGCCGTCTGGCCACCCTCCGCTGGCGTGGCGCCGAAAGGCATACGTAGGTCGTGCCGAAACGGCCGCAACTGGAAACGGTGTCGAGGTGCCCACTGGCCATTTTACGGCTCGAGAGCAGGACGCGAAGGGACTGAAGGTTGTCCTGTTCCCCCGTTCTCCGCGGCCGACGGCCGTCGGCCGCGGAGAAACGGCTCGGTCCGTGGGTAAGTCCTCCTCGGATCAGTCCCGGCTGGCCCCTTCGGGCCACACGATCTGTACGGGGACGCCGACACGGCGCGCGTAGGCGACGACGTCGGCGGTGCCGCCGTATCCACGGGCTGGCTGCCCGTCCCACACGGCGATCAGCTGGTCGGCGAGCCCCACGACGATCTCGCTGCCCGCCTGGTGAGCCTGCGAGGTGGACTCGCGCATCCCGGTGTGGTGGACGTCGGCGGCGCGGGCCATCAGCTCGTCGTACACCGGGTAGTGCCAGTCGGGCAGGCTCTCGCGGTACTCGGCGGCAGGGATGACCACTTCGAGGCGGCCGCCGTGCTGGAGAACGGCCTGCGCGAACCAGGCGTCGGGGCCGTCTGCGATGCAGCTGATCCCCACCAGGTCCTCCGCCGCGGTGGCGTCGACCAGCTTGGCGAGTTCGGCCCGGACTTGGGCCTCGACCGCCAGCGACAGCCCCCGGTGGCCCGTGATGCCCAGGCGCATGCTGGCTTCCCCCTTACAGGTAGGTGTCGTGCAGCAGGGTGTCGAAGTCGCGCACGATACCGGGCGGTGTCGGCGAGGCATAGGAGCGGCGGAAGGCACGGGCGCGCTCAACGACGCGCCCGGACTTGAGCCGCACCCCGTCGTGGACGGCACGGGTCGCCAGCGCGAACGCGGAGTCGACGCGGCCGGTGGACAGGTGGCCGGTGGCGACGTCGAGGGTCAGAAGTGCGCGCTGCTTCTCGTGGCCGGACGACAGGGCGGTGGTGATCTCCTGCGAGGACAGGACCCAGCGGGACCGGCCGAGGCGCGCCCCGCACACGACGCGGCAGGAAGCCACCTTCCGCTCGTCGAAGGAGAAAACCCACGGCCACGGCGGCGGGTCCTCGCGCGGCACGCGCGCGGTGTGCTGCTCACAGGAGCGCAGGGCGCGCTCGGTGGCGCGATCGTCGCCGGCGGTGGCGTGGGCGACGGCCTCAATGGAGGCGAGCCAGGCGGCAGCGATGGCCGGAAGGTCGGGGCCGAGCTGGCGGCGCGCTCGGGCGATCAGGCGCAAGCCCTCGGCGGTGTTGCCCGCTTCCACCTCGAATTGGGCGAGGCTGCCGGTCTGGTAGGCGCCGAGCAGGGAGTCCCCGGCGGTGCGGGCGGCCTTGATGGCCGAGCCGTACCAGGTGCGGGCGGAGCCGTGGTCGGCCATGTCCCAGGCGAGCCAGCCGACCAGGGAGGCGGCTTCGGAGCCGACGGCGGCCATGCGGGCCCTGTGGGAGGCGTCCGGGGCCTGGGAGGCGACGCGCTGGATGAGGCGCAGGTGGGCTTGTGCGGCGTCGGCGAGGTCGCGTGAGCCGACGGTGGCGTCCAGGCGGCGGAAGGCGGTTGTGGCGACACGTAGGGCGGCTGCCTGGCCGCTGTCCCATTCGGGGCGGGCCGGGATGTGGGCTATGGCTGGCGTCGCTGCAACTGCGGCGACGCCGGCGAGGAATTCTCGGCGTTCCACCGTGCTGTTCCCGTTCCGGTCGTAGTCGGCGAGACCGACCAGGTTCGGAGGGATGCCGAGGTGGCTGGCCGCGCTCGCCAGGAGGCTCATGTTGTAGGTGCCGACGCCGCGGTCTTCGAGGCGTGACATGGCCGACTGAGACAGGCCGCAGGCTTCCCCGAGCTGGCGCTGGGTCAGGCCTAAAGCCTTGCGAGTCAGCTTGATGACGCGGCCGTAGTCGCCGCCTCGTGCGGCGTCCCGGACCTGCTTGTTGCCGGCCCCGTCCATGCGTTCCCCTCCCACGCTACGTACCGACGCTCAGCATCTACCCGCCTCGTATGCGATGGGTGCATATCCGCATGCGCTGCCTGCATCGGAGATGGCGGCGGCCGTGACGGACCGCTTTCCTACAGTCAGTGTCCGACACGACGTCAGGTCGGCGCTGACCTCTTGGAAAACCCGACCGGGGCGATGGTGCCCCTTGAAGGGGGAGCGGAGCCGTGATGACGACGCACGGGACCTCGCAGCGGTGGCAGATGTGGTTCACGCCGTTTCCCAAGACGGTGTACATCGCCCGCAGACAGGTGGGGCGAGTTCTCGCCGGCTGGGATGTCCCCGAGAGTGCGATGGACATCGCGGTGCTGATCACCAGCGAGCTGGTCACCAACGCGATCCGGCACTGCGACACCCGGCACCTGGTGCACGTCCATGTATCGAACGATGGCGCCCAGTTGCTGCTGGAGGTGTCCGACCCTAGCCGCCAGCATCCCCGCCCTGTGATCGCGTCGAGCGAGGCCGAGAGCGGGCGGGGGCTGATGCTCGTACGGGCGGCCGCAGCCGACTTTGGGGTCCGTGACCGCGATCCGGTCGGCAAGACCGTGTGGGCGACTATCGCCCGGCAGCCCGCCCTGTGAAGCCCCGGCCGGCGGAGTCCCCCGTCGCACTGCCGGGCCGGTTCCCCTCCCGTTCCTCGCGTCGATGTCGAAGGTGGTTCTCTGCAGTGACCGTTGAGGCTGGCGAGCAGCTCCCGTTCCATGTGGCGTTCGAGCCGGAGCGCGGCCAACTCGTCGTGATGGTGACGGTCGGCGTCCCGCCGAGGCAGCAGCTGGGACCGTCTAGGCGATGAGGCGTCCCGCGTGCCCCTTCAGCTGCGGGTGCGGGAGGCCGGCGGGTGGTGCGCGAACGTCGGCGGTGCCACGACAGGCTCGACATCGCGACCGGCACACGGCGCAGCATCCAAGCGGCAAATCGGAGTGCCGCAGCGACCACGCCACGGCGCCGACCCCGTGGTTCCTCCCCGTTCGTCGGGGAGGACGCCCCGCCCCGACGGGGGCGCACGGCTCGTACCAGGCGGGCCGTGATCCCGCCGCGCGCACTGGCGAGCCTCCCCGGATCATCACCCGGCGCGCGTGGCGGGCCCATCTAATCCACGACCTTGGAAGACACCGTGTTCCTTGATGTTCTTCGGCTTCCGACCGGAGCCCCGCTGCCGTCCGTCCGGCCTGACCTGCGCGCCGCCGGTGGGTGTGCCACGGACGAATGCGGACTCGGTCGCCGATTCGGTGGCATCCGTGTGTTGCGGCGACGGCCCGGGCCGCTGTCACCTCAGCGGCGGCGCGCACGCTGGGGTGCGGGAGCGGGGTCCGGGAGGGGCGCGAGATTGCGTGCCGCCGGCCTCCGCGCCCGGAAGCCCACTGGAGGCCCGCGACCCGGCATCTGGGGAGGGGCGGGAGCTTATGCGGCGTGACACGAGCCCGAGTCCGCTGCGGCGGGCGTGGACGGTGGAGGTCCGGCCCATGGGTGCGGGGGTGGTCATGACATGCGAGGAATGCGGCCGGCTCGGTGACCTGCCGGAGGCGGAGCCGGTGCGTGGCGCGGTCGTGGCACACCTGGTGGCGCACGTCCGTGCGGCGCCGCTCGCGCCGCACCTGCGGACGTGCCAGTGCGGCCAGAACGGCTGCCGCTGGCACCCACGGCACCGTGGTTGTGACGGCCTGGTCCAGCTGGTGCTGGCGCGCTGCGCGGGAGGCCGCCGGTGGCGTCTGGCCGACACCTGCCACGCCTGCGCCACGGCCACACCGCAGTCAGCCATCGTGCCCGAACCACAGGTCATGCCCGCGGGCCACGGCTCAGTCCAGGGCCCGGAACCGGCGAGCTACGTGTCCCCGTTCGTCGTGGACTGCAGCGGCAGCCCCGCAGAGGTGTGGGGGTGGGATGACGGAGCGACGGACCCGTAGGGCCGGCATCGAGGCGGCCTGTTGTGGGCAGCGGCAGGCGGCCCGGGGCTCCAGGGCTGGAGGTGCCGCCGCCGTCGGGTGCGGTTGTGGCTGTGCCGGGGAGATGTCAGGCGGGTTCGGCCGCACGGCACCTGGTGCCTGCAGCTCGGTTGGTGGTGGTCATGGACGATCTACTGGAAGGGAAGACTTCGTGAACGAGCAGGACCTGCGCCGGCAGTTACTGGACCACCTCACGGCCGACGGCAGTGCGCGCTCGCCGCAGTGGCGGGAGGCTGTCGCGGTCACCGGGCGGCACGAGTTCCTGCGCAGCGGCTTCTTCCGCCAGGTGCCCGGGTCGGCCCCCACCGCCTGGGAGCCGGTCATGCCCGACGACAAAGATTGGCTGCCCGGCTGCTACAGCGACACCTCGCTGGTCACCCAGATCGCCGGGACGATCGTGCCCGGCGACATCCACGGCCGGATCCTGCGCCAGCCGACCAGTTCCAGCACCGCCCCCGGCCTGGTGGTGCGGATGCTGGAAGGCCTCGAGGTCGAAGACTGCATGCGGGTGCTGGAAATCGGCACCGGCACCGGCTACTCCGCTGCCCTGCTGTGCCACCGCCTCGGCGATCACCTGGTCACCTCCATCGAGATAGACCCGGCGGTGGCGGCCGCGGCCGCTACCACGCTGGCCACCCTCGGCCATGTCCCCGACCTGATCACCGGCGACGGTCTGGCCGGACACAAGGACGGCGCCCCCTACGACCGGATCATCGCCACCTGCGGCGTGCTCACCATCCCGGAGCATTGGATCGCCCAGACTCGCCCCGGCGGCCAGATCCTGGCCACCTTGTCCGGCTGGATGCACTCCAGCGAACTGGCGCGCCTGACCGTCCATGACGACGGCACCGCAACCGGACGACTCCTGGGCGGGCAGGTCTCCTTCATGCTCGCCCGCCCCCACCAGCCCCCACCCCTGGGGATGCTCCCCGATCTCGACGCCGGCACCGAACGCGACACCACCACCGGCCCCGACGCCTTGGACGACTGGGCGGCCCGGTTCGTCGCCCAGACCGCGGCACCCGCCGCGCAACGCCTCGATCTCGGCAACCTGGGCCAGCTGTTCCTCGATACCGCCACCGGAACCTGGGCCCTGCTCCGCCACGACCAGCACGGCTGGCGGGTCCGCCAAAGCGGCCCCGACCGCATCTGGGACGCCGTCGAAGACCGCCTCGCACGCTGGCGCCACGACGGATCCCCCACCCTGGACCAGTTCCGCATCACCATCACACCCGACGGACACCACGACATCTCCTGGCCCGGCAACCGGTGACCTGACAGAGGGCGGCCCGGTTCCGCCGCGCACGTGAGAGCGCACCTGACGGGGCTGCGGCGCACCATGCTCGTGGCGCATCAGCTGCCTGACCCGGGAGCACGTCCGGCGCACCGCCACGCGCCAGGACCTGGGCAAGGGACGCGTCCGAAGCCGGACAGGGACGGGTTGGGGGTGTCCTTGGCATCCGCCTCCCGGCGCAGGCCCCCTCCACGGTGACAGAGCCATCGGCGCGTATCGCGGTCGGGCTCTACGGCTCGGACGGGGCACCCCTGGTGGCCGGTCAGGTAGTGGCAGGGATGACGGGGCGGCAGATGACATCGGGGCGTACACCACGCGGGAGGTCGGCATAGTCCCAGGCAGTGCGGTAGGCGTCGGCCAGGAGTTCGGTGCTGCGCCGGATCGCGTCGGTGACGGTGTGTCCGCCAGCGAGCAGTACGGCCAGGTGGTCGTGGAGGTCGTCATCGACGGCAATGGTGAGCCATCCGCCCGGTGGCGCAGCGCCTAGCAATGGGCATGGCTGGCGTGGCTCGTCCTGGCGCGCGCCGGACTGCGCGGTGGCGGCGAGGTCGCGGCGCACGGTGTCCTTGCTGATGCCGAGGTGTGCGCCAATGGCGCGGGCGCTCATCCCTTGGTCGGCGAGATGGCGCACGGTGGCGCGGCGCTGAGACAGCGATGGTTTCGCGGTCTGGGTCACGGTTGCCTCCCGGTAGTCGGTTTCTGTTGCTGTCGAGTCCTTGCGGCTGGTTGGGGGCGGGTCATGCGCGTTGCCCCGGGGGCGGGCGGGTGTCGGGCGCCGACGGGCCAGGTGGCCGGGCCGGTTGCCGCTGTGGCCGGGTCGTGGGGGCGGGCTGGTGCGGTGGGGCAAGACCAGCGCGGGCGGCGGTGCCGCGCTGCCGCACGGCGTCCAGGCGGGCTTGGATGCGGGATTGGGTGTAGCGGTCGAGGGCGTCGGTGAGGTGGTCCCATTCCCGGCCGTCATCGCCGGTGGGGCGGGGGCCGAGGACGTCCGGGCCGGCGTGGTCGCGGCGCCGCCGGTAGTCCGCGATGGCCGTGATGAGACGGGTGTAGGCGTGCTGTTCGCCGGCGTGGTCACGGCCGGGGGCGGTGATGGTCTCGATCCAGGGTTCCGGAGCGGGCCCGCCGGTGAGAGCGGCGGTCAGGGCACGACGCGCCAACACGGCCGCCTGGACAGCCTGGGCGGCATGGGCGGCGCGAGGGGGGTAGGGGGCGGTCAGGCCGTCACCGCCGCCCGGGGCAGGTGGCGGCTGGGTGAGGCGCGGGGGCTGGGTCGGAGCGGGGCCGGGCGGCAGGCTGAGGGGCGGTTCAGGCGGTGGTGGCGGCACGACCGGGGCCGCGACTTTGGGCGGCGGCGCAGGAAGCTTCAGTGGCGGGATCGGCGGTGGGGGCAGCGGGGTCGGGACGGCAGCGGCGGGTGGTCTGGCAGAGCGGGTGCTGGGGGCGGCCAGCAGCGCCGGGGCCGGCACGCCGGGGGCCTGGGTGCGGGCAGGAAGCCGGGCGGGGGCCAGAGCGCGGATGCGGGCGGTCATGGCGTCCCAGGCCGCGGCCTCAACCGGGTCGTCGGGGCGGGGGCCGAGACCGGGAACGGTGGTGAGGGCGTGGCGGATACGCCACAGCTCGGTCAGGGCGCAGGTCAGCGCCCAGGCCGTACGGCGTTCGGGCGCGTCGGCCGGCGGGGGCGGCCCCAGCGGCTCGGCCCAGGTAGGCGGCGAACCGGCCAGGGTGCGGCCGCGTTGGACCAGGGCCCAGGTCAGGATGCGGTGGCGTTCGGCCAGGTGGCGGCGCCAGTGGCCAGGGGTGCCGGGATGGTCCTGCGCGGTGCGGTCGGCGACCCAGTCAGGCACGTCGGCCGGGTGCCAGGGCCGCTGCGCGCGCCGGCCCGGCAGCCCCACGCGGCGGCGGAGTTCGGCATGGAAGGCGTCGCTGAGCGCATCGGCCCCGGCAAGAACGGTCCGGGCGTGCCGCAGCCGCTGATCGGTGTCGAAAACGCGGACGCTGTGGTGGCGGCGTATCGCGGCCAGCGAGGACTGCGACAGGTGCGGGGTGCGCTCACGTTGCCAGTCCTCGCGCGCCGCCTCCCGCGAGGGCAGGGCGCAGCGCAGGGCGTCCTCGGCGGTCAGCGCGGCAACGGTGTTCGAAGCAGCTGGCGACAAGGGGGTGCCGCTGCGTTCGGCATCCCGGCAGACAGCGCGGACAGCAGCCAGGTGGGTGTCCAGTTCGGTGCGGGTCAGCGGACCGTAGGGACGGTGCGGCCAGGCCGCATGGGTACGGCCGCTGCCGGTGGTGACCGGGACCGGCAGCATGCCGGCGGCGGCTTCGGCGGCCTGCAGTTCACTGTGAGCGGCCGCACGCAAAGATGCGGCCCTGGCCATGAGCGCGTGCAGCCGGTACGACGGCACCACGGCCAGCCCAGCCGCAGCCGAGGAGGCGGAAACGGCCACTGGGGCCGCCGAAGTGGCGGCTGGAGCCTGCCCGGCCGGACCCGTCACACCCGCCTGCCCGGCCCGCGCGGCACGCGCCAGGCGAAGCAGGCGCCCGGCGAGGCCCGCGCCGCCCGCAGAGCTTCCACCATCCTCCGTGGAGTCCCGGACGTCATCGGTGACGTCCGGCCCGTCGTTGGTGGTGTTCGGGCCGTCGTCGGTGCTGTCCGGGCCGTCGCCGGTGGTGCTCGGGCCGGGTGTGATGACCTGCGCGAGCAGGCCGGGCAGGTCGGATCCGGCGCGTTCGGCATCGAGCAGCGCGCGGGTCACGGCGGGGAAGGTGTCCGCGGCCAGGACCACGGCGGCCCCGTCCGCGCCCAGGGCCTGCTCCAGCACGGCCGTCAGGCGAGCGGTGGTGGCCTGGGCTGCGGCATCCGCATACTGCGCGGCCAGCGTGGCCGGGTCGATGGCCCGCTGCTGCAGTTCGGTGGTGGTCTCGGTCGCCGACACCTGCGTGCCGCGCCGGGCCGCGATCGTCTCCAGCACCCCCGCAACGTCCTGCCCGTCATAATCCAGGGCCAGGTAGAGACGGTTCGTGTGCCGGCCGCGAGTCAGCTGGACGTAGACACCCTCACGAGCCGAGGCGGGCGTGGCCAGGGCGTGGGAGGTGTCGACGGTCATGCCCTGGGCACGGTGGATGGTGGAGGCGTAGCCGAGCTCGCAGTACGCGGCCACGTAGCCGGCCGGCAGCCGCAGACAGCCGCGATGGATCGTGTGACGGACAATCAGGGCACCGTCGGACTCGACGGCCTGGACGGTCCAGGTGTCGCCGTTCTTCACGAAATCGCGGGCGCCACGCACGATCCGGCGGCGTTCGTTGCGGCGCGTGACGATGATGTCGCCGGCATGCGCGCGCAGCCCCCCGCGCAGGACGGCTGCGGGTCCGGCCGTAACAGTGCCGCGGGAAAGATGCCAGACCTGCGCCCGGGCGTTGAGCGCGGAAACGGTGGCGGTGTCGGCGGCCGTCATCACCGTGCTGCGCCCGGCCACGGTGTCTTTGGCCCACGCGTCGAGCACGGCCTGCTGCATCACGCCGGGGGTGCCGGCGGTGATCCGGCCCCGCTCCCGGTACCAGGCGAACACCTGCTCCGGGCGGTCGTCGTCCCGTAAGACCAGCGACGCGTCGGCCTCACCGTCGGTGCGGAAGCGGTGCAGGCGGTCCAGTTCGATCACTCCCCCGCACGAGGCGATCAGGCGCAGCGCGCCGCCGGACTCGACCGCGGACAACTGGCGGGGGTCGCCCAGCAGCCGCACCACCGCCCCAGCCGTGGCCGCATCGGCCAGGACCCGGTCCAGCAGGCGGGTACCGGCCGCCCCGGCCTCGTCGACCACGACCACATCACCCGGCTGCAGACCGAACCCCTCACCGGCCAGGTGGCCCTGGGCGGCCAGCTCACGCCCGCGCAGCCACGAGTGCAGGGTGTGCGCAGACCGCCCAAGGTCGGTGCCCAATACGGCGGCGGCACGGGCGGAAGGCGCCAGCGGGACCAGCCGGCCGCCCGTCGCGTCCACCGCGCGAGCCAGCAGCCGCATCGCGCTGGTCTTCCCCGACCCGGCCGGCCCGATACCCGCCAGCAGCAGCCTGTCCGAGGTCGCGAAAGCCGCGGCCAGCTCACGCTGCCCGGCATCCAGCCCGCCACCGTGCTCCTCGGCCACCCGGGCGAAAGCATCCCGGCCGACCGGCGCCACCACACCCCTGCCGGCTGCGGCCACCAGCCGCTCTTCGGCCGCCAGCAGCGAGGCGGTGGTGTAGGTCCGCGACCCGATCCCCTGGTAGGCGCTCTCGCCGTCCGCGCGGGTCAGCTCCGGCAGCCCAGGGTGAAGATCGGACGGAGTCAACTCCACACACTCCGCTCCGGCCAGCGCCCGGTCGGCGATCGCATCGGCGACACCAGGCGGCGCGGTCGCCCCCGCCAGCGTCCGCATGAGATACCGGCGGGCCTCCGCCAGCACATGCCGACGACGGAACGTCGTGCGGTACGCGGACACTTCCGCGAGCACCACCGCCGCCGCCCCCACCACATCCACCTCCACCACACCGTCACCACCCGCCCCTACGACCTCCGCCCCCGTACTGGGAGCATGTTCACCAGCGGCGCCGGAAGCCCCTTCCAGGTCGGCAGCCATCCCGGTGGCCGCCCCACCGGCGCCACGCGCAGTAGCTGCCTCACCGGCGGTGCGGGCGGCGGCCTGCGCCGCCCGCACAACGCCGTCCACCGTCGCCTGGTCCGTGGCCGCGATCGCCCGCCGCCGCCAGCCGGCCAGCAGATCGTCCAGCGACCGCGCCGTTCGCTTGGCCTGTTTCGTAGAGGCCCTCGCCCGCTCCTGCAGCCCCTTGCGGGCAGCCAGACCGGGCTGCCGGCCATGACGGTGCCGGTAGTCCGCCTCCAGTTCCTCAACCACCTCCCGTATCGCGCTCCCGCGCTGGGAGAACAGCTGCCGCAGCCACACATCGATACCCATCACCTGCATCACCGGGCGCTGCCCGGCCGTCACTTCCACCGGCCCGGTCCGCAACTCCAACCGCTCACAGATCAGTTCCAGGGCCCGCTGGTTGAACAGCTCCGACGTCGAAACGATCTCCCGGTACAGCAGGCGTGCATCGAGGTTCTGCCACTTCCCGTCCGGGCCCTGGACGCGCGGGCTGATCACGACATGCTCGTGCAGCATCGGGTCCCCAGCCCGGGACTCGTAGTGCAGATACACCGTCGCCAGCACACCGGGCCTGGCCTGCAGCTGCGCCTTCCCGCCGGTCCCTCTCCGCACCGCCAGCGCATGGTCCTCGATCCACGCGACCGTCTCGGTCCTGGCCTGCGACAGCACCTCCAGCACGACCTGACGCACCTGCTCGTCGCCCAGCGCGAACAGCAGCGACAACTCCTCGCTGGAAAACGTCAGGTCATACCCGGTACGCGCCTGGCGCTGCTTTCCGGTGCGAGAGGCCAGGAACCGGGCGAGTTCCTTCCCGTCATCCGGCGCCCGCCGGTACTCGGCGCGGAACGCCTGCGCTGCAACCTGCATCTTCAGGTTCTTCGTTTCGGCCCCGGTCAGCGGCCGGCACAACTGCTCACTCTCGTGCTGCAGCACCTGCTCGATCTGACGGTCCAGCGGGGTCCCTTCGGCAAGCTCCGGTAGCGCAGGGCCCAGCTTCGCCGCATCCCATGCCCGCTTCTTCGACGCGCCGGCCCGTGTTTCGCGCGTCAGGATCGCCTCGGCGTCCGGGTGCATCCCCAGCCCGAACAACGCCCGCATCTGCGGCTCGCTCACCTCACCGGCAAGCCCCAGCACCGCCGCGCCCCGCCCATGCCACCGCCCCGCCGGCACCCCGGGCGTGCTCGAGGACACCGCCACCCCACCACCGCACGCCCCATCGCAGGTGGCGATGTCACGCCGGTAGTAGGAGTAGCCCGCGGCGGAGATGCCCTTCATCGTCATGCCCACCCCGCCACGGCATCACAGCAATCACCTCCCGCTACGGCCCAGCCCGCCGGCCTCCCCTACCCCGGAAAACAATCACGGACGGCGTACCGCACGACGGGACCGGCCCCACCCGCTGCCACCCCGACCGCCACAGTGCCAGAGGTGCGAACGACACCAACCCACACCATCCGGGGACCACCCCGCCACCCCAACCGCCGGCATCCATCACCACACAAGCCACCCCGCCGGCAAGCCCCTTACAGCGACCAGCCCCGCACCCCGCCCGACACGACCGCATGCCCCACAACCACAGCAAGGCCAGGCGCCAAACGCGAGCGGCCCAACGGCAGACGAACCCAGACCCGGCAGGCCGCAACCGCAGACTGAAGTTCCCCCCTGCACGTGGACAGCGTGTGGTCACGCTGCGGGGGTGAGGTTTTGTGTTGTCAGTGCCCTGGTTTCGAGCGGGGTGACGTAGCCGTAGACGGGGTGTTTCCGCAGGCGGGTGCTTGTTGTACTCGACCTCGATGAAGCGGAAGACATCGGCGCGAGCCTCTTCATGGGACGCCCAGATGGTGGTCCCGATCTCCGCTTTCAGCAGCCCGAAAAAGCTCTCAGCTGCGGCGTTATCGCAACATGAGCCCGTTCTGCCCATATTGTGCCGCAGCCCAAACTCCCGTATCAGGGTGCGGTATTCGTGGGAGGTGTACTCCGTTCCGCGGTCCGAATGCGCGATGCAGCCCTCTCGCAGATCACCTGGTCCGGCAGCCATCCGCAGGGCGTCGGTGACAAGGCCGACCCGGTGGTGGTCCGCCATCGCATATCCGACGACCTCGCGGGTGGCCAGGTCGATGACCGTGGCGAGATACCACCATCCCGCCAGCGTAGGCAGATAGGTGATGTCGGACACCAGCTTCGTGCCGGGCTCAGCCGCGGTGAAATCCCGCCCGACCAGGTCCGGCGACGGGCCGGCTTTACGGTCCGGGCGGGTCAGACCACGGCGCTTGCGACGGGTGACACCCTCGATGCCGTGCTCCCGCATCAGCCGTTCGATCCGATTGCGGTTGACCCTCCGGCCCTTCTTGCGCAGGGCCGCTGTCACCCTGGGCGCCCCGTAAGCCCGGCGGGATCCGGCGTGGATGTGCCTGATCTTGGCAACCAGCTCGTCCTCCCGGCGGGCCCGCTCCCCGGCCGCTTCCCGGGAAGCAAGGTATGCGTAGTAGCCCGAGCGGGACACTCCCAGGACCCTGCACATCAGGGCCACGCTGTGACCACCGGGGTTCGCCTCGGTGGCCTTCTCCGCATCGATGAACGCGTAGCGCAGGGCTACTTCGTCGACTCCCGCGCGAAGAAGGCCGCGGCTTTTTTCAGGACCTCGATGGTCTGCTGCTCTTCCCGGTTCTCCCGCCGCAGCTCTTCCCTCTCGTCACTGGTCAGAGCACCCGCAGGCCCCTGCCCCCGGTTCGTCTTGTCCTGATTCACCCAGTTCCGCAGACCCTCCGGGCTGACCCCGATCTCCCGGGCCACCTCGGTCACCGGACGAATACACCAGCGCGACCGCATCCCGCTTGAACTCGGCCGTGTACCGCTTACTCGTATTGCTCTTCTTGCTCACTACCTGGAACTGCTTCCTCCGGGACCTGTCGTCCCAGTATCAGGCTGTCCAGCTCCAAGGGGGAACTTCAAACCCAGGCCCCCCTGCATCCCACCAAAAACCCATTCTCAATCAACCATCGAAACCCCAGCTCACACCCGACCCCCCACCACACCACCTACCACTCCCTGGATCCACAGGAGAGAACCAACGGCCCGCCGCCCGGGGGGCGACGGGCCGTCATAAGGCGACTCAGATCAACTCGGCTACTTCCTATCCTTGCGCTGCCGTCTGCTCGAACCTTTTCCGAGCCCACGGAATCCGTCGCGCAAATTGATCCAGTCGAGGATGGCGGCCATCATTCTTCCCGCTCCCTTGAGCAAACGCCACAGGACCGAGTAAGTTTCATCCACCTGGTTCCCCAGCCTTCCGCTAGTGACAGCGCTTCCGTTGTCCCCAGCAGATCTGTCACGTACAGCTACCGTGACCTCGATATCCGGTGTACTTCCTGCATATGTTGTCCTTGGAGGTGTAGGTCAAAGCCCTGTTGTACTCCTTCAGGTACGAATAGTTGTTCCAGTATTTCCGTCCATTGCGGTAGGCCGAGGTGACCCCCCAGAAGCTGGCAGCACATCCGAACCCATTCCTCCAGCTGCGGACGCACATCTTACCGACCCGGCGCGGACGCTTGAAGAAGCGGTAACCGTACCTGATTTTTTTCGCCGGATTGATCAGTGATGTACCGGCACGAAGGCCGTAGTAGTAGTGCCGGTAGTTGGGATTGCGGCTTGTCCGTCCCCACCAGCCGCGAGCACGCTTGTACCACCCGTACCGGCCGTCGAGGTCGTACCGATTGATGGGGTCGCCGCTGCAGTATTCGTAGGCGTTGGCGTTACCACCGGCCACGGGATCGATGGACAGGAAGCGGCCGGTAGTCGAGTCGTAGAGCCGGACGCCCATGAGGGTGGCACCGGTGACGGTTTCGCTAGAGCGTTGCTTGCTACCGAGCCATCCGTAGCGGATGGCGGCTGTGCCGTCTTCGGGGTTGCCGTATTCGTCGTAGGCCAGGGCGACCGGCGGCTGTGCGGTGTCCAGGGGGAGCTGGACGGTGGTGTCGCCGTGGATGTCGGTCAGCTGAAGGACGGTGTCTCCGGTTGCGCTGGTGGTGGCGTCGAGGTCTGCGCTGATGCCCTGGACGTTGCGGCTCAGGCTGCCTGCGGCTTCCTGGGTCCAGTCGGGGCTGTCGCCATCGCCGCCGTAGTGGTTGGTCTTGGATCCGGTCAGGGTCCAGGTGCCGCTGGTGTTGGTTTCGGTGGTCCATGCAGCGAGGCGGCCGGCCGCATCCAGGGTCCAGGTCTGCCGGCTGGTGCCGGAGGTCTGGTTTCGGACCAGGTCGTTGGTGTAGTAGCCGATGGTGGCGCCGGATGCCTGGGTGGTGGTGCGGCCGAACGCGTCGTAGACAGTGCCGGCGGTGGTGAGCCGGTCAGCGCTGTCGTATGTGTTGGACGTGGTCGTCGCGCCGGTGGAGGTGCAGGCCGCGTCGACGTCGCTGGTGGCGACGGCGAGGGCGGTGCGGTTGGTGTTGTTGTCGAAGGTGTAGTCCCGTCGGGTGCAGGACCCGTCGGGCGCGGTGTCGTCGGCGCGGGTCAAACGGCCGGCCTGGTCGTAGGTGTAGGTGCGGTCGCGGGTCTGGCCGTTCGATCCGGTCTGGCCAACGATTTGGTGCTGGACGGAGTGGTTGGCGGTGTCGGAGGCGACCACGAGCCCGTCGCTGTCGCGGGTGTAGACCCGGGAGGTCTCCTGGCCGGTCTCGTCCTGACCGAGGGTGAGGGTGTAGCCGCCGGGCAGGGCCTGGGTGGTCAGGTCGCCGTCCGCGTCGTAGGTCGCCGAGAAGGTTCCGGCGACCGAGTCGGTGCGGGAGGTTTCCAGGCCGCGGGGGTCCTTGGCGGTGTCGTAGGTGTAGGTGGTGGTCGACGGGGCGGAGTCGGTGGTCTGCACCACCCGCCCCAGCGCGTCATACGCGCTGGTGGTGGTGTTGCCGGCGCCGTCGCTGTAGGAGATCTCCCGTCCGAGCCGGTCGTAGCTGTGACTGATGGTCTGGCCGCCCGCGGTCACGGTGGCCACGTCGCCGCTGTCCGGGTCGTACGTGGTGGTGGTGTCCGGTACCGCGGTGCCTGCGCCACCGGTGATGCTGACGGTCTTGACCCGGCCGGCCCCGTCGTAGGTCGAGGTGGAGGTGCGGGTCGAGCCGTTGGCGGTCTCGGTCACCTTGGCGGCGTTGCCCCACCGGTCGAACTCGACGGTCTTGGTAGGCAGCTGACTGGGGTTGCTGCCGCCGCCGGTGACGGCGCCCGCCGGGCCGACTGAGCAGACCTGGTCGGCCCATTCGGGACGGCCGTTGCAGGCACCGGTGCCAGTGGCGGACCAGTAGGTGGTCACCGTGGTGCCAGCGTCGGTGCCGTTGGACTTGGGCAGGCTGGTCTTGATCACCCGGCCCTGTGCGTCATACGCGGTGGTCGTGGTGAGTGCGAGCCCGCTGGGGTCGGTGATCTGCTTGGTGGGCAGGCCCTTGACCCAGTCGTACTCGGTCTTGGCCGTGCGCACGTCGCCGTCGGAAGGGTAGCCGTCCACGAACGCGCTGGTCTTCACAGTGGTGACCTGGTTGGTAACGGTGGCGGTGCCGTCGGTGGGGCGGCCCTCGTCGTAGGTGTTCACCGTGTGCGAGCGAGCGGGCCAGACAGTACCGGCCGGCAGGTCAGTCCCGCCGGTACCGGCCTTCAGCGCCGTGGTCAGGGTGACCTGGTGCAGCGGGCCGTACTCGTCGGTCTCGCGCTGGCCGTCGGTGGAGTACACCGAGCGAGTGGACAGCTGCTCGGCGCGCTCGGCCGGACTCAGCCCGTCGATGCCCAGGCCGGTCAGTTCCTCGAGCAGGGCGCCGCCAGTTGCCAGGGCCAGTTCACGGTTGCCGGCGGTCAACTCGCGGACGGTGTTTCCGAACTGGTCGTACTCGGTGGTGGTGATGTGCCCGCCGGGGGTGGCGGTGTTGACCTGGCGGCCGGAGGCGTCGGTGTACGTGACGATTGCCCGCTTGTAGTCCGCCGCGGCCAGGTCCGAGCCGGTGTTCGAGACGGGGACGGAGTCGACGGGGAAGACGGCCGTGGCATCGGCCGGGACATCCGTCTGGCCCCAGGCGGCCACGTCGGAGGTGCCCATCTGGTTCGGGGCCTTGTCACCGGACAGCG
Organism: Streptomyces sp. NPDC001902; assembly: GCF_042891295.1. NCBI lineage: Bacteria > Bacillati > Actinomycetota > Actinomycetes > Kitasatosporales > Streptomycetaceae > Streptomyces > Streptomyces sp. NPDC001902. The sequence continues at coordinate 41,299 of NZ_JBIATA010000016.1, forward strand.
GCACATCGTAGACCACGCTGGTGGTCGCGGTGGTGCCGTCGGTCTCGGACTTGCTGCCCGCCTTCAGGTTCGGCCGGGACGCGGACCACAGCTTGCCGCTGTCCTCACCGATGCCGCCCTTGTAGGCCAGGTTCCAGGGCAGTTCGCCGGGCGGGGTAAGCGTGGTGACGCGTCCCGCGCTGTCGTAGGTGTAGGCGGTCTTCAGCGCAGGGGTTATCCGCGGGTCCCACTCCTCGCGCAGCCGGCCGGAGTCGTCGTAGGCGTACTGCGTGACGACCGTGGCCGTCGCGGCGGCCGCTCCGGGGTCGGTGGCCCACTGCCTGATCTGCTTGACGCGGCCGGTGTAGTCGCCCAGCGCCGAGGCGGTGGCGGTGGTGGAGGTCGCGTAGACGAACTCCAGCATCCGGCAGCCCTTGGTCGAGGATGTGGTCTCGCACGTGGCGGCGGAGACGGCCGTGGTCGGGGCGATCAGGTACTTCGGACGGGCAAGGGTGACGCTGCCGGAGAGGACCTTCTCGGAGACCACCTTGGTGGTGGAGTTGTCGGTCGGCAGGTAGGTGCTGGAGACCACCCAGGTGGAGGTCGAGGGGTCGACCCGCGTGAACGTGGTCGTGGTTCCCTCGGTGTCCTTCAGGGTGAAGTCCTGGGCCTTAGTCAGGTCGTTGCTGGCCTTGCCGGTGTTGTCCTTGCTGGTCAGCGTCAGGTCCTCAGAGCCCGGCTCGGGCTTCCAACCGCCGGAGGTGGTGGCGGTGAAGCCGGTGTCGAATCCGTCGACGTCGGCGAGGGCCACCGAGGTGGTCGACGTCTTGTGGACGTTGGCCCAGCCGGAATCGGTCAGCTCCGCGGTGGTACCGGAGGTCCACTGGGGGCCGTAGATCGCTACCTGCCCCTCGGTGCTGGCACCGGCGTTCGGGCGCCGCGAGGAGGCGGTACGCGAGGCGGACAGGCCAAAGCCGGATGCGTCGCTGGCCGAGAGCGTGAAGTCACCGGTGAGGGTGTTCACCGAGCCCGGGCCGATGTCCTGGCTCGGGGCGGTGCCGGCGTTGCGGTCCACGGTGACCGTGACGGACTGGCTGTAGCCAGTGGTGGTGCCATCGGTGAAAGCCGCGCGGATGTCGATCGGCCCATCCTGCGTCAGTGACGACGTCACGTTCCACGTCAGACCGGCCGGGGCGCCACCTGTGACCTGCAGCGGCCAGGCATTAACAGAGCCACCCGTGGTCACGGTGACATCACCGACGGGCACGTCGTGCCAGGTGTCGGTCTCACCGCGCCGGTACTGGTAGGTCACGCCGGTGTAGCTGGTCTTGCCCTTGGAGGTCAGGCTGACCCGGCGGGCGCTGGAGTCGCCGTCGCCAGGCGTGAGCAGCGCGGCGCCGTCGGCCCCGACACCGAAGCTGTACTTCGTGACCGTGGTGGAGAGGTTGCCACCGGAGTCGATGGTCTGCGCGTACAGGGTGTGCCAGCCGTCAGCAGGGCTGATGGACACGGTCAGCGGGTCGCCGCCGGTGCCGTCAGTGGTGTCGTCCACGCGCTTGGGCAGGGACGGCTCGTCCAGGCCCCACTTGAAGCCCTGACCGTCGGTGGCAGTGGTGTCCAGAGTGCAGGTCACCGCCCCGGGGGCCTTGGCCGTCCAGGTGTCCTTGCCGTAGGTGTCGCACAGCACGGTGGGCGCCGCCGGCAGGGCGGTGTTCAGCACGAAGTTGGTGTAACCGGACCAGGTGCCGTAGTCGGTGCCGTCATATGCCCGCACCCGGTAGCGCAGGTGCGTTCCGGCGGGGAACGCGGAGGCGGACGGGATCGCCAGCGTGGAGGTCGAGCCCGAGGCCACCGTCGTGCCGTACCCGGTGTAGGTGTAGGTGGTGTCCGCGTTGGTCGGGTTCGGAGTGATCTCGAACTGGCCCTTAACGGTGGACCCGTCAGCGTCGGTGACCTTCGCCGACAGGGTCGGGGTCAGCGAGGTGACATACCGGCTGCCGTTGTAGGCATTGACCACGCTCGGCTGGATCGCGGCCGACGCGGTGGTGGCGTAGGAGTTGTAGGTGACCGTCAGGTGCGGCTCGGTGGCTCCGTCGACGCCGGAGTTGTAGTTCGCCGAGCGGAAACGCCGCCAGGTCAACGTGTCGGACTCGTCAGCGCCACGGACCTGGAGGCCGTAGTTGGCCGAGCCGTCGGCCCATGCCTGCACGATAGCGTCGATGTCGAAGTTCATCGTGCCGGCCGGGCAGGAAGAGCTCCAGCCCAGCGCAGCCTTGTTGGTCACCGCGCCCGTGGTCGTAGTCGACGGCTGAGCGCCCCACGTCACGGTCGAAGACGACCAGCTGCTCGTGATCCGGCGGACCTGGGTTCCGGCTCCCGTGGTGGAGCAGGTCGAGGCGTAGTACGAGTACAGGGCGAGGTTGGTGTCGGTGATGTGCTTGCCCTTGAACTTCGCCACATCAAACATCAGGTACGAGCGGGCGATGTGGCCGCCGGCGTCGTAGGTACCCGACTTCAGCTCCGTGGAGGAGACCTGCGAGTCGGTGTAGTCCGGGGTCTGGATCCAGGTGTCGGTGGTCTCGGCCAGCGTGGAGGTGGGGTCGACCGTCACCGGGTACGTCGCGGTGGCCAGGAAGTCCGCCGCGGGCGTCAAGACCAGGGTCTGCTGGCCGTCGCCGCCGGTTTCGATCTTCGTGGCGACGCGGGCCTGGTGCTCCGGCTCGCCGGAGACCTCGTTCTTGGTGGAGTCCCACATCATCGGGGCCGGCGCCTCGGCCACCAGCTTCCCGTCGGAGTCCTTCAGCAGCAGGTGCCCGGAGTCGGCCTGCGACAGCTTCAGCCCGTCCAGGTCCAGCGGGATCCGATAGGAGACCGGGCCATCCGGCTGCTGATCCAAGACCACATTCTGCGAGAAGCCCTGCGGCAGCGCGGTCACCGTCAGCGTCTGACCGGCGCCCAGATCGTAAGAGGCGGTGTCGTCCTTCACCTGCGGGGTGGGGAGCTTGTCCTGCCAACCCAGGCCGAAGGACTTGTCCCCCTTGGCCACCGACGCCAGGGCCGTGTCACCGCCGTCAGAGACCGCGATGTCCGCGGCCGCCGCCTGCGGGGTCAAGGACGCGCCGGTGTCGGACAGCGACGTGTCAATGTCCTGCCACCTACCGTCCTGCTTGACCCGGATAGGCCCGGCGTACGCCGCGGTCTGCAGCTCACCACTCGGCAGTGCCCACGTCGTCGAATCCGACGTCCGCGCCGAAAGCACCTCGATCTTCCGGTCCTGCAGCCGGGCCATCAGCACTGCTGACGCCTCGTCCTTGGCCTGTGCCGGGCCGTCGACCGTGGCCGCCGAGGTTGCGGTGGGTGCTTGCTGTGCCAGCGCCACCGCCTGCCCAGTGGACTCCACCACCAGGGCCGTCTCAACCGCCAGCACCAGGGAAACAGCCCCGGCTATGCGCCGCAGACGTCTGCTCGCCGCAAGCGAGACAGGTCTGAACGGGCCAGGCGGCCCGCCCTCAAACCAAGAAACCATCACATCTCCTTCAAGGGATCCCCATGGGATCAGGAAGGAAAGATCTATCTCGCCGCAGACACCAGTTCCCCACCGGGGCCCAGAAAACCTTCCGAAGCCCCTCTCGCAGCCACCTGACCAGCGGAGCTATGGCCAATTTCCCAAGGACGCAGTGCTGCGCACACACCCACAGAAGGTCAATGGATCGCAAAGTTGAACATGGTTCAGATTTTATCTTTGTTGCGTACGCGTCAAGTCTTCCCCATCCGATCGACCTCTTTGCAGGCAAACTTGTCGCTAGCCGCAAGCAAAGCCAAGGCAAACTTCATATGGGCATTTTGCGTACCGTTCCCACCTGAAATCCGATCAGTCGGAGCCCCAGGCAACCACCGTCCCTGCAAATAGCGCCCACTGACGCCCTGACAGCTGGGCCTCGGCATCACCAATCAGCCCGCGGACAGACACGGTCGCGGCGGCGCGGCAAGGCCTTGGGCCACCGCGTGGACAGAGCCCAATGTCAGCCCGACTTCGAACCGCTGCCTCGGCTCAAGCGCTGGGCGGCCAAGTCACGTCGGTCACCGACGCACCGGGCAAGGTGAACCGTTCCGGGTTCGGTAGAGATCTCAGCTTGACGTTTAACCTCGCTGAGCTTTGTGTGCCGCCGTCCGCGAACCGTGGCTGCAGGCGATCTACGACTGCGGGTACTGACCTGTCACCGAACCTGGCTGCACTGCTACCACCCGTTCCCGAGCATCGTCGCAGACACCCCGGACGCTTACGACCTGGTCGGCGATTGAGACCGGGGCGCGCTGGCCTGGCGGGTCGGCTGGTGGGTGATCAGCAGGTGGCCGGGCGGGCGAGTACCAGTTCGGTGCTCGGCTTGCGCGCGGTGGCCCGGCGGGCGGCGCGGTCGGAGACCAGGCCGGCGACGGCCCGGTGGGTCTCGGCGTAGTTCTCGCGGCGCCCGGTGAAGCGCTGCGGGGGCCGCCATTGCCGGTGTTCGGCGTTGGCGTGCTCGACGCAGATCCGGGCCGAGGACTGGCGTCGGCGGTGCTCACGCCAAGCGTGCTGCTCGCCCAGCGATGCGTCTTTCTTCGGCTTGCGCGGCGGGGCGCTGACCTGGTCGGGGAACTCGTTGGCCAAGCCCCGGTATCCCTCGTCCACCTCCGCCCGTACTTTCGGATGGAGGCGGAGCTGCTCTGCGACACCCTCAGTGCGCATCGCGGTCTGGTCGTGCATGCGGCCAGGTCGGTCGGCCCCGGACCACAGCGTTCGGCCCTGGCCGTCACTGATGGTGGTGGTCTTCATGGTGTTCTGTTTCTTCTTGCCGGAGACGAACGCGCGGCGTCCGGGACGGTGTGCGGCCGGGCGTCGCACCTGGGTCTCCATCCCGTCGATTCGCAAGGTGACCCCTTCGGCCTCGGCGTAGGCGAAGACGTCGGCCACGGTGCGCAGGCGCAGGCCGGGCCGGTCGGGGACGGCGAACCCGCGGGCGGCGAGCAATGGCCGGATCTCCGCAATCGCCTCGGTGACGGTTGAGCGGGCGACGCGATACAGCACGGCGAGGGCCGCGTGCGGCAGGCCGGTGCGCAGGTGGACCAGGGTCAGCACGACGCGGTCGGTGAACACCAGGTCGTGCTTGGGCCCGGCTCCGGCCTCGCGACGGCGGGCGCCACCACGTGGTTCATGCAGCGCGGCTTCCCTCCGGGCCTGCCACGGCGCGGCCAACTCCTCGATCAAATCGCCGAGATGCCGACGATCGAGCCCGCAGAAGGCAGAATGGGACAAGGCCGCACGGGCCCACTTCTTGGTCATACTCGAAGAACCCGTGCAGCCATCATCACGTCACGGCCCTGTCGCCCTCAATCGCCGACCAGGTCGTTACGCGTGCCAGACCGCGCGGCGCTCCCAGGTGTGATGTGCGGGGCATCAACCTGTCACCCGCAGCGTTCACGGCGAGATCACGCACACCCCGGCGCGCCGGTACTCACCGCCCCCTGGCGCAGACCGGGACACCACACGGCCGCGTCGACCCAACCGCCGGACGCACCTCTGGCACTATCCACCCACCCACAGGCCCCGGCAACGGCCCGGCCCCGGCACGCGCAGAACACCCGAACCGGGCTCTCCCCTCCGCCGTGCCACCCACCAAGGCCCGGGTCCGCCGGCACCCGCCCCGGGGCGCACCGGCCGTTTGTCGCTCAGCCTGGCACGCAGGTGGTCGAGGAAAGCGCCCCTGGGGTCCGTTCAGCCGCGCGAAACGCTGTACTCCGGCCGCCCGGGGTGCTGCAGCACGGCCTGCTGGGCCCGCCAGCAGTCGGGGAACTTCGGCGGAACCTCCAGGTAGACCGGCGAGGTGGACGGGTGGCTGCCGAGGAGCTCACGTATGCCGGCGCGGCCGACGACGATGCAGGCATGGCGGTGGCGGGAGAGAAGGACGCAGAGGCGGCCGGTATCGAGGTGGGACGCAATGGCGTCGGCGCGGCCGGACAGGGGGTGCAAGACAAGGTGACAGTCGAACTCGCGGCCCTGAAGGCGGAGCTCGACTCCCGCGGTGGCGTACGACTCCGTCAGGTGCAAAACACCGGTCTTGTACGTGGCGGCCGCAGCGCCGAGCACGACCTCGAAGGCCCGTGTGGCTGCGGTCCGCACCTCGTTCAGCGGCTCATCGGGCCCGAGATCAAAACTGAGCCCACGGATTGACACAAAGGGGAGCCACGAGCGGATGCCGGTGACACACAGCTACCGGCGTAGTTGGCCGAGTCGGCTGCGGGTCAACCTCCGATACGACGGAGTGCGTCATCAGGCGCCCGCGTGGACGTGTGCGGCCCACACCGACGGCAGGTTCGGATACTTCGTCCTGAGCTGCCTGACCGTGCGATGGACCGCCGCCGACGCGCACAACGCACCGGATCGATCCGCGATCAACTCGCTGTAGATCTGCTCACTGAAGGCTGGCGCCACGGCGTCGTCGACGCGCCAGAGTGTGCCGACCACCTGGGAAAACCCGGCTATCTGAAAAGCCGCCAACGGGTGGATCGCCTCGTCGGACAGGCGCACGGTGGTGCGGGCCGTATCGCAGGCCGACAGGAAAGCGAACTCCGCGTTCCGCAGGCGCAGCCCGGAAATGTCCAACACCCGAAACGGCGTGCGATCGTGGTCGTGCAGCGCGAGGTGGCTGTCCGACGGGTTGTCCGGGTCGCTGTACCCGTGGCAGGCGAAGTGCGCCCAGCTACTGGCCGGCAATGCGTCGAGAACGGCGTCACGAGTCGCGTCCGCGCCGACCAGGACCGTGGCGCCGGGTACGAGAGCGGCCAGGTGGTCGGCTTCGGCCTGTGTACCGGGCAGGTCCGGGGCGTCCGGGGTGTGCGGCATCGCGACCACCAGCAGCCGCGGCTCGTTCCGGTCGTCGCGGCGGCCCGCGCGGGCGTGCCCCAGGGCGCGGATCGTCGGCGTCGTCGAGGAGATGACGCGGTCGAGGAGCACAGGTCCGCCGTCGCGGTGGTGGCCCGCCGCGTGCAGCGGGAGCAGGCTGAGCGATCCGACCGGGGCCCACCAGATCCTTGGCCACGGACCATCCGCCGCCGGTTCCGCCGTCAGCCCCAGTTCGCCCAGCACAGGGCCCACGACGGTGTCCCACAGCCACTCGAGCGTGTCATGGATCGCCTGCTCGGCGATCAGCCGCCCTTCCGTGAACGCGGTGTGCAGAGCGCGTACGCGGTGACTCACGGTCTCTTCGCTCAGACCGTCCAGCGCGCGTGACCGGACCCCGTCCGCAGTGATGATCAGGGCGTCACACCGGTGCCGGCTGACGTTGATGTACACGATCGGGCCCTCGTGCGCCTGCGCGGTGAGGTCGGTGAGCAGCGGCGGCCGTAGGAACCGCTCCATCCCGGGCAGCGCACGGATCCGGTCGGTCACCGCGTCGAGCTCGTCGGCGAGGGCCACGCGGTCGCTCGTGGTGTCGGTTTCGAACTCTACGGTGAGCGTCTGGAAGCGCTCGGCCAGCTCGGGTGCCTGCTCGCGCAGACCGGAAAGATCGCTGCGGCTGTCGAGTGCCTGGGCAGCGAGCACGCAGCGCCCGGATTCAAGCAGGGTCACCGCGCTCTCCTCGTCGCCGACGGCCAGCGCGCACGCAGCCGCGTCGGCGGCAACCCCGGCGAACCGGCCGAGCCAGTACTGGGCGTCCTCGCGGCCCAGGCGGCGCCCGGCAAGCCGGGGCAGCAGCCGGACCGCGGCGGCGTACCCCTCGGCGGCCACGTCGAACTGCCCCGCCTCGGCTGACAGAGCGCCCCACCGGTCCGCCGCTTCCGCCCGACTCGCCGTCGGCGATCCGGCAGACGCCGCGGCCTCCCGATAGCAGCCGAGTGCCTCGGCCAGCGCGTCGCCGTCGCCGAGGTGCCGGAAGCCGAGCGCTAGGACGTCGGCGACGCGGGTCAGCGAACTCGCCCGCCAATAGGCGTCCTGCTCGGGCCTCCGCGCCGCACTCCGGGCCAGGCCGACCGCCTCGGCGAGGACCTGCGGATCCGGCGGGTCCCGTCGCGCGACGGCGGGTGCGACGGGGTTCGTGCACCAGTCGCCGAGCGCAGCGGCCAAGCTCGAGGTGTACCGGGGCCAGTGCGGGCTGTCCTCCGCAGTCGCGGCCACGGACGCCCGCCGCGCGGCGATGGCGTCCTGCAACGCGTTCCGGTCGCCGAACTTCTCGTACGCCATCTCCAGCACACCGCCGAGATTGGCCAGCCGCACTGCCCGGTCCGGGTCGCCGTCCGCCGTCACATCCGTGGCCGCGCGGTGCGCGTCGATCGCCTCGTCGAGCACGCTCGCCTCGCCCGTCCTGGCGAAACAGTCCGACAGCATGGCGCCAAGGTTGGAGAGCCGCTGGGCCTGCCCGGGGACGAGGCTCGCGCCGAGGCGGACGGACTCCCGCGCGCGGTCGACCGCCTCTGACAGAACCTGCAGTTCGCCGGTCACCCGGAACCGGGTGTGCAGCACGACGGCGAGGATCTCGAGTAAATCCGGGTGGCGGTCCTGCCCTGCGGTGACCTCGGCGGCACGGCGAGCAACGTCGATCGCGTCTACGACGTGAGCCAGCTCTCCGGTTGCATGGAACAACGCGTGCAGGTTGACGGCGAGGTTGCCCATGAACTGGACCCGCCGCGGATTCCCCGCGGATGTGCACGCGACCGCCTCCCGCTCGATCATGACGGCCTCCGCGAGCGCGACGCGGTCCCCGAACGCTTCACCGCGGGTGGCCAGCGCCGCAGCGAAGTGGTCCAGCCGCACGCCGCGGCGTGGGTGCCCGGCGGGGGTCGCCGCCGCCACCGAGCGTCCCAGCTCGATCGCCCGCTCGAGCAGGGCCGAGTCCCGGGTCAGCTCGAACTCGGCGGCGTAGCGGCCGCACGCTTCGGCTTCGGTGTCGGCGCGTTCCCAGTCGGGGGTCCCTTTCGGGCGCTCACCGGTGAGCGCGGCCCAGTCACGTTCCGTGGTCGTCAGCTCGACGAGGTTCTGCGAGTGCCGCGGATCGGTGACCGGGGTGTGGGCCACCAGCGTCTGCCGGACCCGAAGCAGTTCGGACAGATCATCCCGCGCTCCGCGAGCCTGGTAGCGGTCGTCGAGAAGGTACGCAAGGTTCTTCAACCGGTCGAGCACGTCGGACGACCCGGCCGGCGTGAGCTCCACCGCTCGCCGCGCGGCGTCGACAGCCTCCTCCACGACACCGGTCTCCCCGGTCTCATGGGACCAGTCGCGCAGGACCACGGCGAGGAAGTGCAGACTCCTCGCGGCAAGCACGTCATCGGGGGAGCACTCGACGGCGGCCCGCGCGTGCTCCACGGCTTCCGCCAGGGAGGCGAGGTCCTTCGTCACAGTGAACGCCGTCCGCAGCGCCACAATGAGGTTACCCAGGTAGAACGCCTTCTCCGTGGACGGTTCCTCGTCAACGGCCGTCCGGCTCCACTCCAGCGCGTCGGCCAGGGTTCCGCGGTCCTGGTTCTGCCGGAACGCGGTATGCAGCAGCATGCCGATGTTGTTGGCGTAGCTGGCCGAGTCCTCCGGGCTTTCGTATGCCAGGAAGTAAGCCTCCGTGACCATGCGGACGGCTTCCTGCAGGAACTCGAAGTCGCCGGTCTGATGGTAGCGGGTCTGCAGCAGGCCCCCGAGATTGGACAGGACCAAGCGGCGCTCGGCCACGTCCTCCGCGGCCAGCACGGCACGGCCGAGGTCGATCGCCTTCTCGACCGACGCGGGGTCCGCGCTGTGCCGGGCCACGTGGAACGCCTCCCAGAACCGCTCGGCCAGGCCGTTCACGGGCCCGCTTCCCACCCGTCAGTCCTCGTTGCCGTTCGAGGTGCCAGCCGGGCCGCCAGGCGCCTCGTCCGGCTCGGCGACCGTGCGTTTCGGGGTGTAGCCGCGATCCGCGGCCTCCTGCAGCAGTGCCACCTCTTCAAGCGAGAGCTCGGGTTCCGGCGGGGGCACGGGTTCGTGCGCCATTATTGCTCCTCCTCCGGCACGGTCACCGGCTCTCCGGGTTCGACGAACTCCAGCACGTCGAAGTCTTCCGCCCGCAGCCGCAGGCCCGCCGTCCCACGCACGCGCGCACCAAACGCCCCGTCGGCACCCATCACGCGCGCCGATTCGAGGTACAGCTCGGCCGGGTGGGGGTACGAGGAGGCGTACGACCGGTTCCCGTACCAGCCGCCCGCCCAGTTGCCGTCCTTGAGCCGCACGCGCACGAAGCATGGTTCGCGGTCGCGGAATGCGTGGTCCCAGGCGCTGGGCGTGCGCAGGAACCGAGCCTTGCGCCGCTGCCGATCCACCAGGGAAACGGTGACCGCCGCCATGGCCGGCACGACGAGGAACAGCACCACGGCGACGAAGCCGACCACTCGCGGCCGGTCCACAAAGCCGTCCCAGCCGCCGCCGGCGCCTCGAGCCAGGCTAACCAGCGCCGGCCCCGCCACCACCGCGTACAGGGCGTCCAGCGCGATCGACGCGACGATCGCCCGCAACACCCGCTCACCCAGATCACGCTCACCGGGCACCGGACCACGGCGGCGTTCCCGGACGAACTGATAGGTGACCCCGGGCAGCACCAGAAGGACGAGCAGAGCGAGTTGCACGACGGTCGCAGGCGCCTGCACTCACCACCCCCATGTCTCACGGACTCCGCTCGATCAGGCTACTGGCTTGCGTCTCCGCGGTCGGCGGAACACCCCTTTCCGCGGCTACTGCGAGGCAGCGGGCCGGCCTCGGCGACGGCGGTCCGCATGAGCCTGTTGCTCTGCGGCACGGGGCTCTGTCCTACGGCCGCGCGGACGTAGCCGACGACGGCTGGGGCCGATGGGGTTCGCCGTAGGGAGGACGCGGCCGTCATCGGGTGTCCACCTGCTCATGGTCGGGACGGCCCAGAGGGCGCCATGAGTAGAACGGCAGGCTGCGGTCGCAGGGCCCTTGCTCGACCCAGCAGATCAGTGGGGCGCGTTTGCCGACGGCTTCGACGCCGTCATCGGGGACGGCCGACACCGGAAAAGTCGGGTACGTGGCAGCGCCGGGGATCACCGCCTGCCGTCACGTCGGAGGGCTACCTGAAGGCGTGGAACGCGACGATCCCCTGCCACCACACCCGCCGATGCCCCTGCGGCCATTCCGCGCCGCTTTCCCGTACACACTGGCCCGCATACCCGCCGTCGCGAACCGTGGCTGCGGGCGATCTACGACCGCGGGTACCGACCTGCCCGGACGCCTACGCGTGCCAGACCGGGCGGGGCTCGCGGGCGTGATGTGCGAGGGCATCATCCCGTCACGCGCAGCGTTCACGGCGAGATCACGCACACCCCGGCGCCGGTACCCGCCGACCCTGGCGCAGACCGGGACACCACACGGCCACGTCGCCCCAACCATCGGACGCACCTCTGGCACTATCCATCCACCCACAGCCCCCGGCAAACGACGCGGCCCCAGCATGGGCACAACACCCGAACCGGCTTCTCCTTTCCGCCGTGCCACCGGGCCGCGACCCTCGGCAAGGGAATTACGCCCGCGGTCGAAGGCTCAGAGCCACCCCCGCCGGGCCGCCGCCAGCCCCGTCTGGAAACGGGTGGACGCCCCGAGTTCCGTCATCAGGCGGTGGATGCGCCGCTGCGTGGTCCGGGCGCTCCAGCCCTGCGTGCGGGCGATCGCCGCGTCCGTGAGCCCTGAGGCCAGCAGGCTGACCAGGGCCAGTGTCTCGGCGTCCGGCTGCCCCGGGTCCCCGGCAATCGGACCCGCCGCCTCCCCCAGCGGGATCGCCCGCTCCCACTGCGCCTCGAACAGCGACTGCAGAGCCACCAGCATCGGCGACGGATGGATCAGGTACGCCGCGGACTGGCCGCCCGGCGCCAGGCTGAACGGGATGATCGCCGCCCGGCTGTCGCTGATCACCAGCTTCAACGGCAACTCCGGCCGCATCCGGGCCTGTTCCCCCGCCCGCATGCTCGGCATGATGTCGTCCTGGAGCCTGCCGGGCCATGCCACCGCCTCACGGTCGTAGATCACCCGGTGGGTCACCCCGGTCCGCTGCCGCTCCAGCTGGCCATCAAGGTTGCTGCCGGGCCGGTCAACGTACGGAGGGCGGTCGAAGGCGCACACCTCGCGGCGCGCCCCGGTCGTCAGCCGGTGCACCGCCTCGCTGATGTCCTCGCGGTCCGTGAGCAGTTCCGCGGCCATGTCCGGGTGGCTGATCCTGGCAGCCTCCCGGTGCGTCTCGACCAGCCGCTGCACCTGCGCCCGCGCCTCGCCGAGCTGCTGCTCCCGTTCGTGGATCAGCGCGCCGACCGCGACATCGGGAGCCGTGGCCGAGAATCTCGGCGGCCGCCCCGCGCTGCGCACCGCCAGGCCGTCCCTGACCAGGCCGGACAGCAGCTTCCCCGCCGCGGGCGCGGCCAGGCCGCACGCGTCGGCGACCTCCGCCGCCGTGCACCGCGGCATTCCCACCAGCGCCGTGTATACGCGCTCCGCGTCCGCCGTGAACCCCAGAACGTTAAAATCCATGCCCTCTCCCACACCTCCGTGGCACCAACCGGCCACCTGGCGGAGGTAGGCCACCTTTCCCACCTTGCGTCTCATCCGCCGCACTTGACATCTTCCAGCAACGAGCGCGCTGCCCTGCGTTGAGGTGGGCGTCAGCGCGCCACGGTGTGTCCCCCCCGCACACCCTCGCCCCGCTGAAAAGGTGTCCCATGTCGCGTGCCCATCCGCACGGAAGACGGCGGCTCGGTGCCGTATCCGTCACGTCCGTCGTGTTCCTGGCCCTCACCGCCGCGCTCCCGGCCTCCGCCGCTCCCGCTCCTGCCAGCCGTACGCCTCTCGGCGACGCGTCGCCGCAGAAGGCGCTGCCCGCCCAGCGCGCCGGCGTCGTCCCGGGCCAGGTGCTGGTGACCCTCTCCCCGCAGACCTCCGTGACCGGCCGCAAGCTGCCGGGCAACAGGGCACAGGCCCACGCCCCCGGGACCAGCAGCGCCGCCGTGAATGAGAAGCTGAACGCGGTCGGCGCCACCTCGCTCCAGCCGCTCCTCCCTTCCCTGTCGGCCGTGGCCACCGAGTCGATGACCACATCGGCTCGCACGCGCCTGGGCGATGACGCCGCCGACCTGTCGCGCACCTACGTCGTACGGACCGGGAACCGCGACTCCGCCGCCGTCGCCCGCGCCCTCCAGGGCACGCCGGGGATCACCCACGCCGAGCCGAACCGCTTCGTGAACACGATGAACACCGGCGGGCAGCCACTGCCCGCCACCGTGAAGGCGTCCGCGAAGCACGCACCACCGGCAGCGCCGAGTGCCTCCCCTATCCCCACCAACTTCGCCCTCGCCGACTCCGCCCAGGCCTTCCTCAACGCCGGCGGCGTGAACGCGGTGGGCGCCTTCGGCATCCTCCAGGGCCGCTACGGGCAGCAGCCCGGCGCCGGCCGCACCATCACCAACGTCTCCATCGGCGACCTGACCGACCAGTCGATGGCCGACGCCGGTGACCCCTACGTGCAGGGCCACGGTCCGACCACCGTGCTCAAGGACGGTCAGCGCTACCTCGACCTCCCCTCGATGCCGCTGATCCCCGCCTACGTCGCGGCTCCCGACGGAAGCCTGAGCGGTACGGCGGCCACCAAGGACCAGGACCCCGGCCTCGGCGAGGTCCTCCTCGACTTCAGCGTCATGGCGCCCCTGGCCCACGACCGGCAGCGCCCCGACCGGACCGGAAGCGACTACACCGATCTGCTCGGTGTCGCCCCCGGCGCCGACTACCGCCTCGTCGTCCCGCAGCAGCCGACGATGGACCAGATCGCGACCGCGCTCCTGGCCGCCGCCCACCAGTCCCCCAAGCCGGACGTCATCACCGCCAGCCTCGGCTTCGGCACCGACGCCCAGGGCTTCCCGGGACGCTACCTCGAGGACGACCCGTACATCCGGTCCGTCGTCGCCTCGATCGTCCAGAAGGACCACGTCGTGGTGGTGATCTCCTCCAACGACGGAACCCGCCTCTACACCCCGGCCGCCGTCGGCCCCGACGGCGGCAGCACGCCCACCGACACCGCGAAGAACGACAGGGAAGCCACCGACATCAACGACGTGGCCTACTCCACCACCCCCTCGCGGGTCCCCGACAGCGGCGCGATAGCCGCCGGCGGCACCACCCTGGACGACACCCTCGCCTCCCGGACCGGACCCGCCACCACCGCCGAGACCCGCATCAGCGGCTTCGGCACCTTCTCCTCCGGCTTCGGCGCCCGTATCGACCTCTCGGCGCCCAGCGACAACATCGTCGCCTTCACCCACACCGAGCGAGGCGACGCGCAGTCCGTCACCCCCGTCCTCAACGGCGGTACGTCCGCGTCCGCACCCGAGATCGCGGCGGCCGCCGCCGTCGTGCTCCAGGCCGCCGGGCTGGCCGGACACCACCTGACGCCCGCGCAGGTACGGGACGTGCTGAAGCGGACCGGCCGTGAGGTCGCCACCCCGGCGCAGATCGACCGCGAGCTCAACGTCGGCAAGCAGATCGACGTCACCGCCGCCGTCGAGGATGTCCTCGGGCACCGCGGTGGCCAGGTCGCGGCCGTACGGCTGTCGGTCGCCCACCGGGTCACCAACGCCGGCCTGGGCGGGCAGTTCCTGGAGACGACCAACCCCAACCGCATCGACCTCGGCGACATGGCCTCCGGCGGCAACGGCATGGGCCTGGTGGGCCCGGTCACCTTCGCCGGTGACGTCACCGGCCTCCCCAAGGGCGCCAGCCCCACGTACACGCTCACCGTGGGCGCGCGGACCTGGCGGTCCGCCACCCCGGCGATCCGGGTGACGCCGACGGAACTGCTGGACGCCGCCGGACTCCCCGTGGTCTCCGACTCCGACCGCACGATCACCGCCACCTACCGCGTACAGATCGGCGGCCGGACCCAGGCCACCGTGCGCCGCACCCTCACCGTCGGTCCCAGCGACGGCCGCTACGTGGAAAGCACCGCGCCCAAGACGTCCGCGGTGGTGAAGGCCGGCCACTCGGTCACCGTCACATACGACCTGACCGGCGTCGCCAAGCTCAACGACCCGCAGCTCGTCGTGTCCACCGTCGGCCACTGGAACCCCGCCCTCGCGCCCCTGTTCAGCGCCGCCTGGCACCAGTCCCTGACCGCCACTTCCGGGACGGTCACCATCCCCGCCGACGCGTTCGGCGCCGGGGGTGGCCTCTACGGCATCGGCATCGCCCAGTCCGGATTCGGGGGCAACCCCAGCCTGACCACCTACGGGGAGTTCGCGCCGGTCCGCGTCGATGGCGGAACCGCCGAGCAGCGCCCGCAGGCACCGCTGGTCACCGGGCAGGACGGCATCCCCGCGCACAGCACCCAGGTCACCCGCGCCAAGGCCGGCTTCGCCGTACGGTACGACGTGCGCGACGTGCCGGGGGCGAAGTACGCGCAGGTGGAGTTCGCGGCGCCCGCCCCGACGCTCCACAACTCGTTGAACACCTTCACCAACGCCAACGGCACGGCCCTCGACGACAACGGCGTCGACGCGCCCTCCACAGCCCACCGTGTCCTGCCCGCCACCAAGGGCAGCATCGACCTCGACGCCCTGCGGCTGGGCCTGTCCTCCTCCACTGTCTACGGCGTGCGCGTCACGGCCCTCGACAGCAAGCACCGGGTCATCGGCCAGGCGTCTCCCGTCTCGACCCTCGAGGTCGACGACGGCGTCGCCCCGGCCGGAAGCACGGTGCTGTCCTTCGCCGCCGCGGGCGACGACTCGGTCGCCGCACTGCGGACCGTCTCCGGTGCCACCGAGATCCGCCACTACTCCACCAGGACCGGCGTCTACGGCCCGGTCATCGCCTCGGACAGCGGCGACGGATCGGAGTACGAGGTCCTCGGCATGGCCCCCGCCACGCACCGCGCCCTTGCGGTGCACCAGGCGGAGCCCGGCGGCGATGTGCAGGTGGAGACCTGGAACACCGCCACCGGCACCCTCGTCGGACGCACCACGCTCGCGGCGGCCGACTACCGCTTCGTCGTCGGACGCGTCGACGCCGTCCGTTCCCGCGGCGCGCTGCTGCTGCGGGCGGTCGCCGACAACACCGACCTGGTGCTGCCCGTCGACCTCGCGAACGGCACCACGCAGGATCCCATCCCCGCCGACCTGCAGGGCGTCGCCAAGGGTTCGTACAGCCTCCTGGACATCGACACCTCCACCGGGGACGTCTACCTGGCGAAGGGCGCTCCTATCGCCCTCTGCCTGGGCGGCGTCCAGATCCCGCGCGTGGACACACAGACCCGCAGCGTCAGCCTCGTGGGGACCATGTCCGGTTGCAGCAACGGCTTCGGCTCCGACGGCGCGGGCACGCTCTACAACCTGTCGGCCACCGCGATCAGCACCAAGATCGTCCCGACCAGCGTCCTCGGCTCGCTCGACGTGGCGACCGGCGAGACGGACGACCCGGTGGCGGTACGGCGCGGCCCCGCCACGGGGATGGCGGTGGACGGCGCCAACGGGCTCGCGGTGGCGGCGTTCACAGCGCCGGAGGGCACGAGCTACGCCGGCTCCGGCACCGCCGTCGTCACGGACAACAACGCCACCGGTCAGCTGCTCGTCATCGACGTCACGACGGGCGAGGTGGTGAAAACGCTGACCGGATTCCAGATCACCGGCCACGGCGGTCCCCTGGTCCACGGGGGCGTGATGAACTCCGTCCAGCTGGACCCGGCGACCCGCACGGGCTGGACGTACGGGGCGTACGACGGTCAGATCCGCCAGTTCTCCTACTGAGCTCGGGGCGATCTGTGCCACGGGGGGCGAGAAGCGGTCACCGCTTCTCGCCCCCCTACCGGCCAGGCGAACCTATCCGGTCGCGGCATCGGGCCCACGAGTGGGTGCGGCAGGTGGTTCGCACGGACGAATCCACGTCACGGACAGCGCACTTGCATCCCGCTGCGCCGCTGATGAACGCGGTGGCTTCGGCCCTTTACTTCGCAGTGGATCACCGACGACACTGGTGCACCGCACGGCCGTCGGCTCTCTTCGCCCCCACGCGCCTCGTCCGGAAAGCCCGTCGGCGTGCGCCCACCCAGCCTCGCAAGACGGTGCCCCACCCCGGCTCGACCTCCGGCGAAGGACGCAAATGCGACACTCCACCTTGCTGACCCGCGGCTTCGGCGGCGGCGCCCTGGCGTGCGCCGCGGTCGCCCTGGCACTGATCTTCGTGCGCTACGACGCGCCCGCCCCGCGGTGGGACATCCTGACGGCGCTCGGGGCGTCAGCGGCCACCGCCGGAGCCTGGGCGCTCGCCTGCCGCCTGGCACCGCCGCTGCGCCCGGCGCCCTCCACCGCGCAGCCGTCCCCACCGCCACCCGTGCCGCGCCGGCTGCCGATGCCCGCCCGTGACGCCGGGCGCGCGACAGGGGCCGTACTCCTCATCGTGACGCCGTTCTTCCTCACCCGGCTGGCCGCCGGCACCGGCGGGGTGCTCGCCGGCGTGCTGATCATCCTCATCTTCATCCTGACGGCCAAGACGCTCCAGTTCGCCCGCCGCCAGACCAGGCAGGCCGACATCCGCGCCAAGATGCGCGTGCTGTCCGAGGACGCGGGCCGAGGCGAACTCCACACCGTGCGCGTCCGGGCCGGGGAACCGGTGCGCATGCGCTACCTCAAGCGCGGAGACAAACCAGGCCAGTTGGACGTCACACAGTTCCACTGGATCGTCCTCCACGAGGGCGGACGCGAGATCAGGCTCGCAGGCCCCGACGCGGAGGTGGGCCGGGCCGCCCTGCGCCTCGGCGGCCAGGACGGATGGCTCTGCTGGCCGGAACGCTGGAAGCTGATCGAGGACGAACTGCCCGCGGCGTTCGTCGCCGACAACGGCGAGACGGTCATGGGTCTCACGGACCCGGACGAGGCACGCCCCTACCTCAAGGGCGCCGCCAGTCCCGGCGCCGCCGACCGCGCCGTCCGCCGCGTGCCGCGCACCGCCAAGTTCTCGGCGCCGGTGCACGGACCCATCCTCGGCGGCGCCCTTCTCGCGGCCGTGATCGCCGCACCCGTCCTCTGGTTCGGGCCCGACCGGCTGCCCTGGTTCGTCACCTGGCTCCTGTGCGCCCTGGCCGCCGCGGCGGCCGTCCACCTGCCGCTGCGGGGGATCGGCGCGGCGAGCCGGACCCTCCCGGACGGCCCGACCTGGACGGTGCGCGAGGAGTCGGACCCGGCCATCTCGTGACCCGGGCCGGCACTCCCGCCACCGCCGCCGTGCGCGGTTCGCGGAAGGCCGTCACACACTGCGCCGGGAAGCCGGACCACGGAAGCCGAGGACGCGATGGCGATCCCATACCCGTGCCCACGACCAGGCGGCCGGGCGGCCTGCCACGGGGCGCGGGCCGACGCGGTCACCACGCAGCACAGCACCGAGATCCACTGCGTCCAGTGCAGCCGCGCGGGCCGATCTCATGCCCTGGCAAACAACGCCTCCAGTGCCTCAGCCGTCTCCGGGTAACGGTCGAGCAGTGCCGCGCCGGCCAGCTCGGGTTCTGGCGTCGCCCAAGGGTCCTTGCAGCCCAAGAGGCTGGCCAGTGCGTCGGTCGTTGATGGGTGGGCGGTGAGGAGGGTGGCACCGCGGGGGGACTGTCGTGCCGGGGGCAGGGCCAGCGGCGCTGGCTGAGCGGCGCGCCACGGGGGGATCCAGGCGTCGAGGGCGGGGAGGCGGCCCGGGAAGATGCGGCCCGCCTCGCGGATGAGGAGGGGGGCCAGTTCCGTGCCGCCCGCGCGGAGGCTCATGATCAGGGTGGGGAGCCATGGGAGGAGGACCTGGTCGGGGAGTCGGGCGAAGGCGTTGGAGACGGCCTCCACGACGACGTCGGCGAGGCCCGGGACAGGTTCCAGGGCGTGGAGGAGGCCGCTGAGGTAGCGGGGGTAGGCGGGGACCACCAGGGGGTTGGCGAGCAGCTCGTCGCACTTGGCCCGCAGTTCCGCGCGGGTCAGGGTTCCGAGGTGGACCTGGGCCGCCCACAGCAGGGCCGTCTTCGAGGGGTCCTGGGGGTGGGACTGCGCGACGGACAGTTCGAGCTGGGTGCGGTCGCAGCCCAGTGACAGGGCCAGGGTCTCCATGCTGAACAGGAAGCCCAGCATCGCCGCGACCTGGCGGACGGTGGCGTCGTCGTCGGTGAACGCGGTCGGGAGCAGGGTGCAGTAGTGCGCGTAGCCGGCTTTGGTGAAGGACTCGATCCACGACGGCAGCGTCGGTTCGCTGGTGCGGTAGTAGGAGAGGAGCCGTCGTACCCGGTGGAGTACTTCGGGCGCGCCGTCGACGGTGCGTTCGGCCGACAGGACCTCCAGGGCGCGGGTGCCGAGTTCGTCGGCGAGGCGGCGGCTGTTCAGGTAGAGCGTGGCGTCCTCGACGGCTTCGAGGACTGTTGCCGCGGTGGCCTTGGGGTCGTAGGCGCGGCGGCGCAGGCGTTGTTCCAGAACCTGTTCGATGCTGACGCCCTCGTAGCCGAGCTCGATGAGGGCGCGCTGGTGGGTACCGAGGGCGAGGTCCCAGGACTCCTGGATCGGGCGCTCGCCGAGCTTCCGCTCGCCCATGATGGGCCGGGCGGTGCCCTCGGGCATCAGGCGGCGCAGCATCCACAGGACGTCGGAGCACGGGCCGAGTTCCGGCCGGCCGGCGATGTCGAGCAAGGCGCGCTGCACGCCGCGCTGCTGGAGCTTGAGGCCCAGGGGTGCGAGCCGGTCGTGCACGTCGCGGGCTAGGGGCGGCAGGGCATCATAGCCGACCTGGCCGATCCGGTCGCCGCCCATCATGATCTCGACGAGCCGACGCACGTCGCGCCGGCCGGGCACCGCGTCCTTCTCGATGCAGGTGACGGCCGCGTCCTGGAAGTCATACGGCGTGGGCTTGGCCCGGTCGCGCATCCCGGCCAGCAGGATCGACGTCTCGAACACGGCGATGGCGTCGGCGGTGGAGGCAAGGTAGCCGTTGCGGCGGGCGGCGCGCACGATCTCCACCGACCAGCCGAGCAGTTCGGCCTCGTCCAGTTGGTCCAGGGCGGGCGGGCGCTGGAGGAAGCCGGTCAGCTGGTCGGCGGGTACAGCCTGAGGGGCGGGTGCCAGGGCCTTGGCGGGCGTCGTCTTCTTCGTGCCCGCCTGTCCCGCAAGGCGGTACGGCTTCACGCGGGTCCGCTTGAGGTTCTTCGTCCACTGCGTCGCGGCGATCGACACCGAGCCCGCGGCGAGGCCGAACTGCGCCTCGATCGCCGCGTGGCTGGACGGGATCAGGCCGTGCAGCCACTTGGTGCCGCTGCGCGGGGTGATCTCGAAGGTGTCGGCGCCGTCCACGCCGAACTCGGCGACGCGGCTGGCGGCGTGGAAGGCGCCGCAGACGTAGAGGCAGTCCGCCGGGTCGGTGGCGGTGGCGGCCAGGTGCTCGCGCATCCGGGTCCACATGTGGCGCTCGCGGTCCTCGTCCACGCGCACCCGGTGCGGGTCGCCGGGGGCGAGGCGCCGGAAGAGGCTGCCGATGAGGAACATGACCTGGCGGTAGGTGTCGTGGTCGGCGTCGCCGAGCGGCAGCTCCACGTACTGGTGCCACCACTCCGACCAGTGCCGCACGCGGCCGTGGCGCAGCAGGTGCTCCTCCAGTTCGGCGAAGCGCGGCCGCAGGTCGCCGATCTCGACGCCGACCGCGTCGCCGTGCAGCGCGGCCTCCTCCTCGGCGGGCGGCGCGTCCGGGTCGTCCGGCGTGTCGGGCCGTTCGGCGCGGGCGTCCCACTGGAAGACGTGGTCGGAGGAGCGGTCGACCAGGACAAGTTCCACGCCCGGGGTGTCCAGCGCGTAGGCGATGGCCTGGTACTCCGCCGAGGCCTCGGTGATCGGGGCGACCACCGACAGCGGGGCCCAGTCGGCGGGGAAGCCGTCGGCCTCGCTCGCGTACGCCTGGACCGCGACCGGCAGTCGGCAGTTGCGCAGCTCCGTGAGCAGCGGTGTCATGTCCTCGCACAGCTCCAGGTACACGACCTTGGGCTGCTTCTCGCGCAGGCGGCGTGCCATGGCGACCGCCGAGGCGGGCGAGTGGTGGCAGACCGGGAAGACCTCCAACGGCTCGCGCACGGCGCGGTCGACGTCGTCGACCATGCCGAGGAGGATGCCCTCCAGGGCGTCGGGCCCATCGGCGAACGTCGTGGCGGCTTCGCGGAGCTGACTGCGCAGCGCCTCGAAGGTGCCCTCGTGGGGGGCGGTCATGAGAGGGTGGCGATCGCGTCGCGGCCGCCCTCCAGGAACTCGGGCCAAGCGCCGCCCTCGTCCTTGCTGCGCGGCTCGACGACGCCGTGCAGGTACTTGTTGAGGATCGCCAGGTCCTCGGGCTCGCGCCGGGCCAGCGACCCGACGAGAGAGGACGCGAGGGCGCGGGCGGTCAGGGCCCGCTCACCGAAGAAGTTGCTGTGCAGGATGGAGTCCTCCAGCACGCCGATCTGCTCTGCGGTTGACAGCGCGGACTCCAGCTTCTCGTCGTCGCTGCCGGCCGCGGCGGCCGAGGCGCGCAGGTCGGCGAAGCTCTGCAGCAGCACGTCGAGCAGGGTCGGCGGCACGTCCAGCTCTATCTGGTGGCGGCGCAGCAGCTCCTCGGTGCGGAAGCGGACGATCTCCGCCTCGCTCTTCTTGTTCGTCACGACGGGGATGCGGACGAAGTTGAAGCGGCGCTTGAGCGCGGAGGACAGGTCGTTGACCCCGCGGTCGCGGCTGTTGGCGGTGGCGATGATGGAGAAGCCGGGCTTGGCGAAGACGATGTTGTCGCTGTCGCCGTCCAGTTCGGGGACGGAGATGTACTTCTCGGAGAGGATGGAGATCAGGGCGTCCTGGACGTCGCTGGTGGAGCGGGTGAGCTCCTCGAAGCGGCCGATGGCGCCGGTCTCCATGGCGGTCATGATCGGTGAGGGGATCATCGACTCCCGTGACTGGCCCTTGGCGATGACCATGGACACGTTCCAGGAGTACTTGATGTGGTCCTCGGTGGTGCCGGCCGTGCCCTGGACGACGAGGGTGGAGTTGCGGGAGATCGCGGCGGAGAGCAGCTCGGCGAGCCAGCTCTTGCCGGTGCCGGGGTCGCCGATGAGCAGCAGGCCGCGGTCGGAGGCGAGGGTGACGATGGAGCGCTCGACGAAGCTGCGGTCGCCGAACCACTTCTGTGCGATCTCGCGGTCCAGGCCGTCGGAGGGCTCGGAGCCCAGGATGAACAGGCGGACCATCTTGGGCGACAGGCGCCAGGAGAACGGCTTGGGGTTGTCATCGACCGACTCCAGCCAGTCCAGTTCCTCGGCGTACTTGGTCTCGGCGGGGGCGCGCAACAGGTCGGACATGAGGGGCCTTTCGGGCAGGGTGGGGTGCTGCTCGGGTTGTCTTGGGTTGCTTCGTGGTGCCTTGGGCCGCCTGGGGGCGCTCAGGCGAGGAAGGTCTTGAGCTCGTGGACGAGCTTGCGTATGTGGCCGGAGATCACCGGGGTGCCGAGGTCCTTGAAGCGCTCGCGGAACCACGGGTTGACGCTGCCGCGGCCGGAGCTGGTCACCGAGCCGACGGGGATGAACTTGACCCCCGAACGGTGGAGGGCGGCCATGCTCTCGAACAGCGGCTCCGTCCGCCATTCGTAGAAGTCGGAGATCCACACGACGACCGTGTTGCGCGGCTCGGCGACCTTCGGCTGCGCGAGCGCCATGGCGACCGTGCCGTCGGTGCCGCCGCCGAGCTGGGTGCGCAGCAGGGTCTCGAAGGGGTCGTGGACCCAGGGCGTGAGGTCGAGTGCCTGCGTGTCGTACGCGATGAGGTGGACGTCCACCTTCGGCAGCCCGGCGAAGATCGAGGCCAGGATGGTGCAGTTCACCATGGAGTCGACCATCGAGCCCGACTGGTCCACGACGACGATCAGCCGCTGGGGTGTCGTCTTGCGGGCGGTGTGCCGGTAGTAGAGGCGATCGACGTAGAGCCGCTGCTCCTCCGGGCTCCAGTTGGTGAGGTTCTTCCAGATCGTGCGGTCGAGGTCGAGGTTGCGGAACACCCGCTTGGGCGGGATCGAGCGGTCGATCGCGCCGACCGACGCCTTCTCGACCTGGGTGCGCAGTACTTCGGCGACCTCGTCGACGAAGCGGCGGATCAGGGACTTGGCGTTGGCCAGGGCGACGCCCGAGAGGTTGTTCTTGTCCCGCAGCAGCTGCTCGATCAGGGACATGCTCGGGGTCAGCTGCGCGGCGAGCTTGGGGTCGGCCAGGACTTCGCGCAGATGCATCCGCTTGACCAGGTCGGCCTCGATGGCGCCGAGTTCGGGGCCGATGGCCGGGATCAGCCGGCTGAGGTCGGGGGTGGTGCCCCCGCCGCCGGTGCCGGTCGGGCTGACGCCGGGTCCTGCCGCCCGTCCCCCGGCGCGGCCGCCTCCACGACCGCCCCGCAGCTCGCCGGGGCGGCAGCCGAGCGCGCGCTCCAGCCAGCCCGCGTCGGACTGCCAGCGCGCCAGCTGCCCGGCGGTGACCGTGCCGGAGCCGGAGGTGAAGACGTTGAGCAGCACCTTCGACACCAGTGCGGCGCGGCGGACTTCGGCGGCGCGGTCGCGTGCGCCGTCCTCAGGGTCGGGTTCGGGGGTCATCAGGCCGTCGAGCTCGGCGGCCAGCTCCGGGTGGCGTTGCACGATGGAGTCCACGGAGGTCTGCGGGTCCAGCAGGGCGGGCGGAAGGCCGATGTCCTCGACGACCGCGAGGCTCGCCGATTCCAGGCCGGCCTGCTCCTCGGGGTCGAAGAGCCGGGCCAGCAGGCGCCAGTACAGGACCTGGCGGCGGTTGTCGTGCGGGTCGGCGACGGGAGGCCCATCGGGGCCGTCGGCGTGCCCGGTCTGCCCGCTGGTCTGTTCGGTCATTTCCGCAGCAGCCTTCCGGCGCGTTCCCGCAGGACGTCCACCGCGTCGGTGGCGGCCTTCTCGGCCTTGACGCCGTTCTTGTCGCTCGTCCCGCCCGCCCATGCCCCGGCGTGGACGGCGACAGCCTTCTTCCGCACCGTCGTCTCGACGGCCAGCGGCTGCACGCGGTACGTCCCCTCGTCCCAGCGGAGCAGAGCGATGCAGGCGCCCGACGCCGCGACCGCCTCGGGGGTGAGCGGCCCGGCGGCCGGAACGCGGTCGGTGTCGACGGCGAGGGACTGCCCGGCGACGGTGAACGTCACCACGCCGTCCTCGGTCCCGGCGGCGTAGCCCTCCAGGAACACCGGCACGGCGATGCGCGCCGGGTGGCGGTCCAGGGGCGCGACGGCCGGGTCGGCGGCGGTGGGCAGCACGACGCGGGCGGCGGCGAAGGCGTCGGCGGGCTCGCCCGCTTGGGCGTGCGCGTCGTTCCAGAGCAGGTCGCCCTCGGCGGTGACGGGCATGCCGGCGAGGTCCATGGAGCGGCCCTCGCTGACGGCGGCCAGCAGCGACATGTGCGGGCGGAGCAGATGCCAGAGTCCGGCGCCGACGACGGAGTCGGGCTTGGGCGCGGACACGCTCGCGCGCACCAAAAGGGGCGTCGTGCCGTCCGCAGGCTCGAGCACGGCGTGGACCTGGGCCTGCACGGCGGTCGCGTGCTCCTGGAGGTCGACGCCGAGGGGCAGCAGGCGGCCGTTCGCCGTGCCGGTGGCGGGCACACCGGCCGCGCCGGGCAGCGTCAGCAGCATCCCGCGCGACCACAGGTCGGCCCAGCGGCGTACGGGGAACCGCTCCATGGTCGCCCCGGGACAGGAGGCGGCGAGTTCGGCGGCGAAGCCGTCGAGGAGCGTGGCCAGGCGGCGCAGTGCCGGGTCGGGCAGCATCGCGGAGACGATCTGCGCGGCGCCCGACACCAGGTCGTGGTCGAGGCCCTGCCAGCCGGAGCGGGCCAGGTCGGACAGCCAGGACCGGGCGGCGGCCAGCAGGTTCGGCGCCTGGTCGCCGTGGGGCTCGGGGGCGGCCTCCTCGGCGCGGGTCCGGCCGGTCGCCTCCTGGATCCGGGCCGTCAGTGCGTCATGGACGGAGCCGAGCAGCGCGGTGCGGGCGGCGGCGAGGACGACCAGGTGGTCCTCGCTCGCGGCTCCGGCAGCCGCCTTCTCGGCCGCCTCGGCGACCCTGGCGGCCAGCGGGGTTCCCGCGACGGCGTGGACGAGTTCCGTCAGGCCGGCGGTCTGGGCGGGCTGGGGACGCAGGAGTCCTGCGACGAGCGTTGCGTCGAAGGCGTTGACGGCCGTCAGGGCCTCGTCGAGCCCGGGGAGGGCTTCCGCGAGCAGGTCGATGCGCATCACGCCACCGCCCTGGTCGGCGGGAACCACTGCATCTCGGGCAGCGGGGCCGTGGTGGGGGCGAGCTCCAGGTAGGCGAGGTGGCGCAGGAACCGGCTGAAGACCGGCGCCGCGGCCTGCTTGTCGCCCTGCGAGGGGCGGGCGCTCGTCATGGCGGCGGTGATGCTCTGCGCGTCCGGCTCGGCGCCCGCGGTCTCGACCTTGACGTAGCGGGCGACGCGCTCGGCGCCGTACTGCAGCACGGCCTCGACGATCAGGGCTCGTATGTGGTTGCAGAAGCCGCCGCGTGCGCCGCCGCAGGGCCGGTTGTTGTTGGTGCTGCAGGTGTAGGCGTAGCTGCCCGCGGCGACCGACGAGACGTAGACCCGCTCGATGTCCGAGCCGCTGGACACCACGCCCTGCAGGCGTCCGTCGGCCAGTTCGACGAACGGTACCTTGGCGAGCTTGCGCGGCCGGGCGGGTGCCGTCACCCGTGCCGTGCTCGACCTCTCCCAATCTGACAACGCGCCATCTCCTGTGCAGCATGGGGGTATTCCGCGCCACATCGGCGGGACGTCAATGAACATATCCGCGATCACTGACAATGCCGTCCGGCCGTGCACAGGCCCAGGTCAGAGCCCCAGAGGGGCGTGCGGGCGCGCGTTTCCAGCGCCGCCGTCCCGGCCCGGGCGACGGCTCCGGCGCCGATGCCCTCGGCGCTGTCGATCCGCGACGCGAGCGGGGTGATCGCCACCACGCGCGCGAGCCGACCGAGCCTGCTCGCGTCCTCCATGTCGCCCGGCATGACGGAGCCGATGGTGAGCCCGCCGCCCGGCCGGCCGTCGCCGCGTCAGAGCCGCGAGGGGAGACCGCCCCGTTCCGGCAGCGGCGCGGTGAACCCCCAGCCGCGGGCCAGCAGCGCGTCGAAGGCGGTCGCGGCCGTCCGCAGCCGCTGCTCGTGCGGGATGGTGAGCACCACGTACGGCAGGCCGCGGCGGGTGAGTTCGGTGCGGAAGCGGCCGGTCATCCAGGAGCGCAGGTGCTCGCCGTCGCGCAGCCCGTCGTCCTCGAAGGGCACACCGGCGTCGTCGGTGAGCAGCCACAGGTGCTGCCGGCCCCGCGCGGCGACGGTTTCGACGCGGGGATCGCGGCCGCCCATGTAGCGCTCGTGCCAGATGGTCGTGGCCATGGCGTCGGTGTCGCAGAACAGGACCGGTGACCCGGCCCGTGCGGCGGCGTCCTCCTCGGCGAGCTGGCGCTCCGCGATGACCTCGAACTCGTCCGAGTCCCAGGTGACTTCGTCGAACGTGGCGTCCGGCCGGGTCTCCAGCAGCCGGGCGTACTTCTCCTCGCTGCGGTGCCCTGCGTTGCGGCTGTTGAGGCTGCGAGGGGCGGGGCGATGGTGGCTACACCTGCGCGGGCAATCGGTGATGAGGCCCTGCCTACCCTAGCTGGGCCCTGACCTGCAGTGACTGCTACGCGTCGGGGGTGCCGTCCTCGGTCGTGATGTCGACGGCTGTCCCCTGTACGGCGGTCATGCCGAGAAGCCTCCCGAGGCATCAGCGGCGGGAGGCTGGTGCCATCGGCGCGGCATGCACGTCTCATGCTGCAGGCAAGATCCATACCTTCGTGACCGGCCTCGCGGCCTCATTCGAACCGCGAGGTGTCCCCCGCGCCCCGCCGTACGATCTCTGCCACGCCGCCGGAGAAGTCGACCACCGTCGTCGGTTCGGTGCCGCAGTCCCCGGAGTCGACCACGGCATCCACCACGTGATCGAGCCGATCCTTGATCTCCCAGCCCTGAGTCATCGGCTCCTCCTCGTCAGGCAGCAGCAGTGTGCTGGACAGCAGCGGCTCGCCCATTTCGGCCAGCAGCGCCTGGGTGACCACATGGTCCGGGATGCGCACACCCACGGTCCTCTTCTTCGGGTGCAGCAGCTTGCGCGGCACCTCACGGGTGGCCGGGAGGATGAAGGTGTAGCTGCCGGGCGTGGACGCCTTCACGGCCCGGAACACGTCGTTGTCCACCTGCACGAACTGGCCCAGCTGCGCGAAGTCCCGGCACATCAGCGTGAAGTGGTGCCGGTCGTCGAGGTGGCGGATCGAACGGATCCGGTCCATGCCGTCCCTGCTGCCCAGCCGGCAGCCCAGCGCGTAACAGGAGTCGGTGGGGTATGCGATGAGTCCCCCCGAGCGCACCGCGTCGGCGACCTGGGCGATGCTGCGCGGCTGAGGGTTCTCGGGGTGCACGTCGAAGTACTTCGCCATCTGCCGAGCTTATGGCGTACCCGGGGGCCGCGCTCGCTGGGCCGCACCCCGTCGTCGCAACTACCGCATCGGACACGGACAAGACCTGTCACCCACGCTCCTGGAAGCCGCAGCCAGCAGCAGTGGCAGGTGAAACTTTGATGGGACGAACAGCTCAGTCGTCAATCTTCGGTGAGACCGGCGCATCTTCGCTGGGCCTCGCGTATCCGGATCGACGTCCACTTCGCGGCACCGACACTGCCGGCGCTGATAGCGGCGGAGCTGATCCGCCGGCTCGTCCGTTCCTTCATCTCGCCGAAGGACCGGTAGGCGCCGGAAAGCACGAGTCGGCGCAGCGGCCACGCCCGCTGCGCCCGACGGGCGTCCGTCGGACGTCCGACAGAATGGCTCCGTGACTCCCGAATCCGGACCCCACCGCCGTGCCGCAGACCCGGCGCGGACCCGTCTGACGGCGGCCGCTGCCGCGGTGATCACCGTCGGTGCGGGGCTGGGGCTCCGGGCCGTGGCCGAGGGGAGCGTGGCCAAGTACGGCGGAGACGCGCTCTACACCGTCCTGCTCGTCACCCTCGTCGTTCTGGCGGCGCCCCGGGTGACGCCCCTGATGGCCACCGGAAGTGCCCTGGCCGCCAGTTGGGTGATCGAGTTCCTGCAGCTCAGCGACGTGCCCGCGGAGCTCGCCCAACGCAGCCTCGTCGCCCGTCTCGTGCTCGGCTCCACCTTCAACCCACCGGATCTGCTGTGGTACGCCGTCGGCGCGGCGGCGGGCTGGCTCGTCCACACCGCGGTGTGCTCCTTCCTGGCACGCCGACGTACGGAGCACCGCTGACCTTGTCCCACCGCCCCGGTTCAGCGCGCGGCGAGCCGTAGCGCCATCTCCCGTGCGGAGGAGGGCAGTCCGCGGACGGGCTCCCCGTACTGCGGGTGTGCCTGGTCGAGGGTGGGGACCAGGGAGCGGGACCGTTCCTCGGGTACGCGTTCCAGGACCGTCGTGCCCGTCTCCGCCTCCAGGGCCGGGGCGTAGCCTGCCGTGCGCAGGGCGGCGAGGGTCTCGTCCGGAGGCGCCGTGGAGATCAGCACCGTCGGCGCGATCCGTCGCAGGCCCAGCTTGGCAAGGCCGCGCGCCTGCGCGACCTCCGCGATCAGCGTCGTGTCGTCGGAGCGGATGCAGCACGCCGAACGCACCACCCGCAGCCGCCCATGGCTGCGGGCGACGTCCTTGACCGTGTACGTCAGCGGTTGCGGCAGTTCCGTTCCCGGCCGGCAGACGGCGGTGAGGCGTTCGAGGATCCCGTCGGCGTCCCATCCCGCGTCGAAGGCCCGGCGCAGGGAGGCGGGAGTGATGCGCCAGACCACGGCGTGCCCCTCGGACTCGATGTCGCCGACCGCCGACAGCAACGCCGCTAGATCGGGCGCGGGCGCGCCGGTGACCGTCGCCGTGGAGTCGGCCTGGAACCGGGCCGTGGTGCTCGGCGCCGGCAGCATCGAGCGCAGGGCATCGCGCAGTGCGGCCACCGCCGTGGCCAGGGCCGGGCGCTCGGCCAGGCCCTCGCCCAGCCGGTCGGCGCCCTCGGCCGCCGGGTCGGCGTACGCGCCGGGCACGGCGGGGTAGTGGCGGGCGGCCCCGGCGCCGAGCAGTCCGGCGACCGCGCGGCCGACTTCGGTGAGCGCGCCGTGGGCCACCAGGCCGAGCAGCTCCGCCTCCGCCAACGTGGCCTCGAGGCGCCCTTCCAGGTCCTCGTCCTCGTAAGGCGCGATCAGCACCGGCCGGAACCAGACGGCGCACTCCAGTAGTTCGTCGCGTCCCTCTCCCCCGGCGGCCAGCCCGTACCCGTCCGGCAACGAGGCCAGCGCCTGGAGCACGCCGTGCCGCAGTGGCGCCGCGTACGGGTCCTGGGGGCTGATCAGCGCGACCGGGGTCTCACCCTCCTCCGGCCAGTACGTGAACACCTCCGGGACCACGGCCCAGGCGGCCGTCAACGGCAGCAGCTTCCCGGCGGGTGTGGCCGCGGCCCAGGCGTCGTAGCGCTCGCTAAGCAGCAGCCGCGCCGGTTGCGGCGGCGTGGCGGGGCGTCGGCGCCCCCGACCGCGAGCGGCAGGCTCCGCCTTCTCGCTCTGGGGCGCGGCAAGGCCCGCGTTCACCGCCAGGTCGAGCCACAACCGGGTGTGCTCCTCACCCGTCCCGGCCGCCTTGGCCAGCCTCCTGGTGTCGCGCACCGCGATCCCGCCGGCCTTGCGCACCGCCACCGGACGCGCGGCCAGTTCCCGCAGCACCAGTTCCGCCCGCCATGCGGCGGCTCCCGCCGCCACCGCGCCCTGGGCCGCCCAGTCCGCGGGCAGCCTGGTGACGCACGTCAGCGGTTCCGGGTCCAGGCTCGGCGCGGGCGCGGGCTGATCCGCGCGCAGTGCGTGGCCGACCTCGTACGGCAGCTCCACCAGATCAGGCCCGACCGGGACCACCATGCCGTGTTCGGCGAGCCAGTCGGTGCCCTCGTCCCCGCTGCCGCCCTCCCGGAACGTGTACTTGCGGTCCGGTCCCGCGTAGTCGCCGTACCGGGACACGAAGCAGTGAGTGCGCAGCAGCGGGGGTCCCTGCAGCATGTGGTCGAGCAGTTCGTGAGCCGCCGCCGGGGCGGTGGCCACCAGCTCCCGCACCCGGCCGGGGTCCGCGAGCAGAGCGCCGACCGCCGCCTGCGCGTCCGCGCGGGTGCGCTGCTCGATGCCGAGGGCGGCGGCGATCCGTTTGATCTCCGGCGCGTTGTACGCCTGTGTGAACAGCAGGTCGGCCGGCCTGCCGTAGCCGTCCATCCGGGCCGCCGACGTGTGCAGCAACGACGGCAGCGCCAGCCGGCCGGGCGGCGCGGGGAGCACCAGCGCCCGCTCCCGCAGCCGTTGCAGCGCTTCCGCGGTCCTCTCACGTGGTGTGCCGCCCTGCTCCAGCCAGTCCAGCACGTCCGTCTCGGGCACCAGCCGGGTGTAGGGGTCCACCGGCGGCGGCGCCGGGCGCCAGCCGTACGTGTGCTGCTCGGCCTCGGTCACCGGCCCGTACGTCTCCAGGGCCCGGGCCGCCACGCACGCCAGCAACTGCGCCTCGCCCCCCGTCCCCGCGGCGACGGCGCGCTCCACGGAGTCGTCGGTGAGGAGGTGCTCCGCCAGTTGCCGGAACGTGGTGACCGGCGTGTAGCCCGCGGCACGGGGCAGTTCACGCTCTTCCAGCAGGGCGGTGAGGGACTCGGTGGAGAGCCCGGCGAGCCACTGCTCCAGGGCGGTACGTGCATGCACCCGACTGAGCCTAGAACAGTCCGAGTCCCCCATGGCACCCCTCTCGCGATGCGCTTCGCCTCGGGTGGCGCCGTCCCGGCGGGAACGAGGGCGGCCCCATGACACGGCATGCCGCTGTGTCATGGGGCCGCGGCCCGCAAGGAGGCTGCTCAGAAGCCCAGGCTCCAGGTGTCGAGGTAGCCGGGGAGGACGATGAAGTTGCCCGGGGTGTTGTCCCTGACCCGCAGCTTCCAGGTGCCGTTGGCCGGGACAGCGGAGGCGTCGACGGTGAACGTCTGGTGCAGTTCGGGGATCGCGACGGGGCCCTGCGACCAGCCCTTGACCGGGATCACCCGGCCGTCCTCGCTGACCAGGTCGATGACGTAGAAGCCGACGTGGACGGCGTAGAGGTCGACCGTCACCTTGAGGTCGGCCGGGGCGTTGCCGTTGCGGCCGCTGACGGTGACCGGGCTCTCGATCACCGCCCAGTTGGGGATGTCGTACCGGTTCGGGTTGACGAAGACGTCGCCGCCGGAGGCGAGGACGGTCCACTGGTAGCGGACCGTGCGGCAGTTGCCCGCCGCGTCCTTGACGGTGATCGCGGGCCGGTACTCGCCGCCCTTGACCGGGATCCCGGAGACCAGGCCGGTCCTCGCGTTCATGGACAGGCCGCGCGGGAGGCCCTTGGCGGAGTACCTGAGGGCGCCCGGACGGGAACTCTGCGCCTGGATCTGCCAGGTGACCGACTGGCCGGTCGCCGTCCGCCGCGGGTTGGTGCTGTCGATCGCGAGGTGGTCGACGAAGCGGTACCCGACCTTGACCGCGGCCCAGGCGTTGCCGACCGCCTCGTACTTCTTGCTGCCCACCCCGTAGAGGTCGGCGGCGGCCTGGAGCGTGGCGGTGCGCGCGCCCGCGTAGTCCGTCGTGCTGGTCATGTAGACGGTCAGCGCGCGGTACCAGATGTCGGTGGCCGACTCGCGGCCGATGCCGGAGACCGCCTTGCCGTCGAAGGTCGGGCTGTCGTAGCGGACGCCGTTGATCGTCTTCTTGCCGCTGCCTTCGGAGAGCAGGTAGAAGAAGTGGTTCGCCGGGCCCGAGCTCTGGTGCGGGTCGAGGTGCTTGGTGCCGGTGGTCCAGTAGTCCTGCGACGCGCCGTAGCCCACGTCGTCCTTGGACGGCTGGTCCATGTAGCGCAACGGTACGCCGGTGCCGTAGACGTCGACCTTCTCGGCGATGAGGTAGTCGGGCACGTCCTTGGGGCTGTTGGTGAAGAACTCCACCGCGGTGCCCATGATGTCGCTGGTGGCCTCGTTCAGCCCGCCGGACTCGCCGCTGTAGATCAGGTCCGCGGTGGCCGAGGTGATGCCGTGCGTCATCTCGTGGCCTGCGATGTCCAGGGCGGTCAGCGGCCGCTGGTTGTCCTCGCCGTCGCCGTAGTTCATGCAGAAGCACTCTTCGTCCCAGTACGCGTTGACGTACCCGTCGCCGACGTGGACGTAGGAGCGCGCTCCGACGCCGTCGTCCGCGATGCCCTCGCGGCCGTAGCGGGAGTGGAAGAAGTCCCAGGTCTGCTGGGCGCCGTAGGCGGCGTCCACGGCGGCCGTCTGGAGGTCGGCCGGTGTGCCGTCGCCCCAGACGTCGTCGTCGTCCGTCATGACCTGCCGGGTGTCGTAGTCGTACGTCTCGTGGTTGCCGCGTGCGGCGTCCACCAGCTCGAAGACGTCACCGTTGCGGACGGAGCCGATCTGCACGCTGCCGTTGTGCTGGCCGGTACCCGTACCCGAGTGGACCTGCTCGACGCTCGCGAGCCGCTTGCCGGTCTTCGCGTCGGTCACGACCTGGAGGCGGCTGGGGGTGCCGTCCTTCTGGACGCCGGTGACGACGGACTCCCAGGCCAGGGTCGGTGCGCCGGTCGCCGCCCAGACCACCAGGCGCGGGGCCCGGTCGACCGCTGCCGTGCGGGTCTCCTCCCGGCCGGCGATGTCCAAGGCCGACTTCCGTGCCTTCGCCGCCGCGAGCGCCGGCGTGGTCGTCGGCACCGTGAGCCTCGCACCGCGGGCCTTGGTGACCGTCCGGGCGCCGCCCCGCTCGTGCACCACCAGGTCGCCGCCGAGGACCGGGAGACCGGCGAAGGTCCGCTCGTACCGTGTGTGGACGGTGCCGTCGGCGTCCTTGATGACGCCCCTCGGTATCAGCTGCTCCTCGTCGCCCAGCTTCAGCGACTCGGCCGTACCGGCGCTCGTGGCGGCGGCGGTTCTGAGCAGTTGCCCGCGCTGCGCGGGGGTGAGCGGGACCGTCCGCGTTCCGGACGCGGAGGACGCGACGGTCCCCTGCGGGTTCTCCTGCGCGCCCGCCGAGGCGAGGGGCAGGACGGACGCGATGAGCGTGGCCATGGTGACGGTCGCGGTCGCCACGGCGCGTCTGCGCCCTGACGACCGGGCTGCGGATGGCGTGGACCGGGTGGCGCGGAAGGTGCTCGTCACTCCTGAGGCTCCTTGTGGGTGGGGGCGATGCGGGGACGGGTGAGGACGTGGCTGCGCCGGAGCCGCCCTCGCCCCCCTGAAGTGGCCCGAACACAGCCCCAGATGCTTGCAGCGGCCGGTCCCCGTGTCACGAGTGCGGAGATCATTGTCCGGATTCCGGAGAGCCCTGCGCGGTGGTGTCACATAGCGGGGGCCTGTCTGGTCTGTTCGACCTCGCGGGAGGTACTCGGCGCTGCCCGGCAGCCCACTCCGGACGTCTCCTGCCGCGTGCCGCGGGGTCCGCACCGCGAAGGCACCGTCGGTGCACGAATCTTCCGCCGTCGCAGGTCAGCCGGACACCGGCAACTGCCCACTCGAACCTTTCCGGACCGGTGGCGGTACCCGGCCGTAAGGGGAAGCCCCCGGTGCCGGTTGCCTCGCCCGCCGCGCCGACACCTGGGCCCGCATCGTGGACACGTCACTTCGCGCCATGAGAGGACGGGACGCTTTCCGGCCAATGTGGCCGCCGGACGACCCTGTCGCGGACTCGGCGCGGCACCCCGGCCGCGCGCTCTGGACGTCGCGCCGGACGCTGTGCGAGCATCACTGCTGGTCAGGTGTACGGCACTTGGCCCGCTTGATCCCGCCGCGCCCGCGGCCCGCAGATCTCCCTGCCCGGCAGGTAAGGGGGTCCCTTTCAGAGGAGACCCCTTGTGCCTGTCGCACCTCGTCCCGCCCGGCCGACGCAGTGGCCGTTCTACCTGCGCGCGGTCGTGGACATCGCCTTCCCCGCCCACACGCTCCGCGTCATGCCCACCGCCGGACGGCCGGGCCGGCCGGGTCTCACGTACCCGCTCCACGGCGGTCGGACGATCCACATCGTCACCGCCTTCAATCCTGAAGGACGTGACGCCACCACGCGGGCCAACCTCCGCGCGCACCACGCGCTGCTGCACCGCATCGGCGTCGCCGGGTTGCCCTGGTGGCCCGCCGTCGGCGGCGACCCTTCCGGCGCACACGCCGAACCCGGCGCAGCCGTGGTCGGCATGGACGACGCGCAGGCCCGCGCGATGGGCCGCCGCTTCCGCCAGGACGCCGTCTTCGCCTGGTCGCCCTCTTCGTGGCGGGTGCTCTCCTGCACCGACCCGGAGTACGACACGACCGCCGCCGGCTGGCACGCAGCCCTACTCCGGCCGCCCGCCCAGCCGGTGACGCCGTTGCCCGCGGGCTCCGGGCCCTCCCGCCTCAGGTCTGACGACTGTATTCTGCATACCAAAACGCAGAGCTCGGAGGCGACATGGCAGACCTGGACCCCGAGGTAGTCCTGGGCATGACGGCCCAGGCGCCCGACGGCGTAGTGATCATCGACCGGGAAGGACTCATCCGCTACTGGAACCACGGGGCGGAGCGGATCTTCGGGTTCCCGGCGGCCGAGGTCGCCGGCCGCAGTCTGGACGTGATCATCCCCGAGCGGCACCAGCAGCGTCACTGGGACGGTTTCGAAAAGTCCATGGCCAGCGGCACCACCAGGTACGGGGACGACGACCTCCTGACCGTCCCCGCGGTGGGCGCCGGCGGCCGGAAGCTGTCGATCGAGTTCAGCGTGGTGCTGCTGAACGGCGCGGACGGGCAACCGGGTTACGTCGGGGCCGTCATTCGTGACGTCACCGAGCGGCGCGCCAAGGAGAAGGAGCTGTACCGCCAGGTGGCGGCCGCCAAGGCGGACCACACGCCGGCCACCTGACCTCAGCAGCCACGAACGCGAAGTCCCTGTACGGAAGACCGGATGCTGCTGGTCAGCTTCCGGGGGTGTGCGTGATGTCGGCCCTCAAGACCCGGTCGGGGCTCTGAAGGCCGACGTCATCGTTCGGGGCGGGTTGTGGATGGTGATGCAGCCGAGCGGACCGAGTGACGTGTCCGCGGAGACGGTGCGGGTAGCTCGGGCCGCGCTTCCGAGGGGGGATCTCGCGACCCGGGTACAGGACGAGCTGGGACCGCCGCTTCATGGTGGGGGGTGCGCGGACCCGATTTCGGCCCATGGCAGGCCTACGCGGTCACCGGGATGGCTGACTCTCGCGTTGGTGTTGCAGTTCGTGGACACGTGAGCCGGCGACAACACGAGCACGCCCTACGCCTGGTTCATCGCCTAAGAGGCTGCGCAGATCGGCGACCGCAAAAAGGTGTCCCATAAATGTGCGACGGAAACTGATAGTTGCTGGCAGAGGTAAGCAAACCCGTTCGCAGCCGCGTGATGCGGTAACCGTCGTAGAAGCAACGAGCCAGCTGATCACAGAGCGTCGCAACTCCATGAGCACCAGGACCTTTTCCCGTCCTGTTGCCGGTGTCCTCAACCGCGCCTATCCGCGCGACCTCTAAGCCCAGGCAGCGGATTCGGCCCAGCCGACGGAGGCGGTGGTCATCGAGGGGGCGCTGTGACTGGAGGCAGAAGCGCGGGACGGCGAGGCGCGGAGCCGATCGTGATCGCCCTCCGCTCAACGAGCGCCGCATACGACGGAACGCCCGGCCGAGAGAACTCGGCCGGGCGTTCCGGACCCCATGTCAGGCGAGTTTGAAGTCGCTCCGAATGACGCCGTATTCGGTCGGCTCCACCCAGCACGTGTACTGGCAGCCGAGGAGGCTGGAAAGATCAATCCCGAGTTGTCCCGCCAGGACGTCGGCACCGGTCTTGGAAGTCCGAGAAGGGTCATCGATCGCCCGATAGTGGGCAGTGGCTCCGCGCAGCTCTACGACGACGTACGCGACACGCCTTCCTTTTCGGGTAGGCCGGCCCTCATCGTGTTGCTGATGAAGGTCATGGGCATTCATCGGCTGACCGCAGATCCCACAGCGCGCATCTTCTCGCAGAGCGTCCATGGAGGGAATGGTACTTCCACATGAAAAACCCCTGCCCGGTGCGGCCCTACGATGATGACTGCCCGGGCAGGGGCCCTGCCAATTGGTCACATCTGGGCGGCTTCCAGCAATACGACGCTGGAGCGTGCCCCTGCCTCGCACCTGCCGACGGTACGTTCAGTGGTCGACGGACTCAAGCCATCTCCGGGCAGCCGCCTTCTCCTGCTGCGGCGTCCCCCGCCATCCTGCCTTCCACTCCGCGAGTTGGCGAAGACCGGCGAGGTCCGAGAATCCGTTCACCAGGACAGCGCCGATCGAGGACTCCCCCGTCCTGCCGCAGACGATGACGTCTCCGGTGACCGACAGCATGGCGAACTCCGGTGCGCCGAAACCGATCCCGAGAGCGGCGGCGGAGCCGGCGCCCACGATGTCCCAGGGTTCGTCCAGCCTGACGCGCGCCCACCAGTGGTCGCCCTCATCGATCTCGACGGCGACCAGAAATTCTCGGTCGTCTCCGAAAAGGCCTCCTTCGCGGGAAAGATCGAACCAGCCCTTGTTCGCCGTGTCGACGAAATCCGGAGTATCGCTGCCGACGACCGATCTCCGCCAGTCTCCGAACGCGGGCGGATATCCCGTGGCCGCATTGGCGAGCGTCGGCGGGATGAGGCGATGTTCCGGGGCCATCAGCCCCAGGAAGACCAGTCCGGCCGGGGCGAGCCGCCCAGGGTGGTCCATTTCTTCAACCTTTCCGGATGACCCTTGGACGAAATCCACGGATACATGGACGAAGCAGTGCGCGACGCCCGTCAAGGAGCGCCGTGCGCTGCTTCCTTAAGCTACTGCACTTGATTGGGTGATGTCGGTGCCGTTCGCCTGACAGCTGGCCGTCGGCACCGATAGCCGTTGGGTGTGAGGTATGCCCAGGGCGGCGGGCTGACCGACGCCGAGAGGATCACGCGGGAGCGGTTACGGCTCCAGGCCGTGGAGCGTTTCGAGGCCGGGCAGAAGAACGCGGAGATTGCAGGTGCCCTGCGGATCAGCTTGCGGTCGGTCGAGCGGTGGCGCCGGGCCTGGCGCGAGGGCGGCGAGGCGGGAGTCCTGTCGAAGGGGTCGCCGGGCAGACCTCGACTCAGTGAAGCCCAGATCGCCAGGCTGGAGCAGGAGTTGGAGCGTGGTCCACTGGCTCACGGCTGGGCGGACCAGCGGTGGACCCTGGCACGGATCAAGACGCTGATCGGCCGACTCTTCCACGTCTCCTACACGGTCGAGGGCACCTGGCGGCTGCTGAAGCGCCACGGCTGGAGCTGGCAGCAGCCCACTCGACGGGCGATCGAGCGCGATGACGACGCGGTCGAGGTGTGGAAGAAGGAGACCTGGCCACGGGTAAGAGCACCGCGGCGGAGCGCAACGCCTGGATCGTCTTCGAGGACGAGGCCGGGCAGTCGATGACTCCGCCGCGCGCCAGGACCTGGGGCCGGATCGGCCAGACCCCGGTCGTGAGGGTGAGGGGCCGGGGCTCGGGGCGCGTATCGATGGCGGGGATGGCCTGCTACAAGCCGGGCCAGCGGTCCCGGCTGATCTACGCGATCCGCGAGTACCGGGGCCGCAAGGACGAACCGAAGGGCTTTGGCTGGCGCGACTTCCGCGACCTGATCGTCCGCGCTCGCATCCAGCTCGGCGGACCGATCGTGCTGGTCTGGGACAACGTCCGCCTGCACCTGACGGCCGGCATGCGCGAGTTCATCGACGCGAACGCCGAGTGGCTCACCGTGTTCCAGCTGCCCACCTATGCCCCGGACCTCAACCCGACCGAGGGCGTCTGGTCGCTGGTCAAGCGGGACATCGGCAACCTCGCCGCGACCGACCTCGGCCAGATCACCCACGCCGTGAAGCGCAAACTGAAGATGCTGCAGTACCGACCTGAGGCCATCGACGGCTGCCTCGCCGGCACCGAACTGGCCCTGGACCTGTGAGCGTGGGGTCGACCGACCCGAAATTGTTCGAAGCCCAAAGCTGCTGGTCAGCTACGGTGGCGACATGACTGACAGCCTGCCCGAGGACGTAGCCGACGTGCTTGACCTCGTCCTGAACCCGGACGAGCCCGTTCACGTCGCCCTCCGACGGCAGGTGCCTCAACTCAGGGTGCAATCCCGCTGTGAGTGCGGTTGCGGCACTGCCTACTTCGACCTTGACGCCGACGCGGTGAAGCCCGCGCCAACGGGCCCCGGCACCGTCGTGGCTGCCAACGTGCAGCTGTTCACCGAAACCGGCGAGTGCCCTGGCGAGGTCCTGGTCTTCGCGCAAGGCGGCTACCTCTCATGGCTGGAGGTCTGCTCTTGGAGCGATGACGTCGAGGTGAATCTCGCCGCGGCGCGGCGCTGGCTACAGCCACCGTCCTGAGCCCGAGCCGGTAACAGCAGGCGGTCTCGGACCTGACGCCGTCACCACGAGTCGACCGACATCACGAGTTCAAGTTCAGTACTGCGCTGGTCGCCTTGCCCTCGATCTGGTCGTCGCCGCCCGTCGGGCAGGAGGCGTTGTGACCGGCGCCGGTGCCGGTGCGGGCCCGGGATGTCGGTCCGCTCGGCTGCATCGGCATCCGCACCCCACCCCGAACGGCAACGTCGGCCTCCACAGCCCGACCGGGACGTGAAGGCCGGCATCACGCGAAGAGGCCCCCGCGCCGCGGGCCACCTGGGGCGCCGGCACGGGGGCTTCGCCGTACGGAGACACGGGTGCCCCGCGCGCACGGATCGCGCGGGGCACCCGTGGGTCTGTCCGGGTCAGACGATGATCTTGCCCTCACGCAGCCTGGCGATGTCGTTCGCGTCGTACCCCAGGTCCGCGAGGACCTCGCTGCCGTGCTCGCCGAGCAGCGGGGCACCCTTGATCTCGGGCTTGAAGTTGGAGAACTTGATGGGGCTGCCCACCGTCAGGTAGGTGCCGCGGCCTTTCTGCTCGACCTCGACGATCGTGCCGCTCTTGCGCATGTCCGGGTCCTCGGCGAGCTCCTTCATGCTGAGGACGGGCGCGCAGGGCACCTCCCACTTGCGCAGGATGTCGACCGCCTCGTACTTGGTCTTGTCGGCCAGCCACTTCTCGATCTCCGCGAAGATCTCGAAGATGTGCGGCTGCCGCGCCCTGGCGGTCGTGTACTCCGGGTCGTCGACCCACTCGGGCCGGCCGATGGCCTCGGCGGTGCGCTTCCAGTTCTGCTCCTGGACCGTGAAGTAGATGTAGGCGTTGGGGTCGGTCTCCCAGCCCTTGCACTTCAGGATCCAGCCCGGCTGGCCACCGCCGCCGGCGTTGCCGCCGCGGGGCACCGCGTCGCCGAACTCGCCGTTCGGGTACTGCGGGTACTCCTCCAGGTAGCCGATCTTCTCCAGGCGCTGCTGGTCGCGGAGCTTGACGCGGGTCAGGTTGAGGACGGCGTCCTGCATGGACACCGACACCTTCTGGCCCACACCGGTCGCGTTGCGGTGGATGATCGCCGTCAGGAGGCCGATCAGCAGGTGCATGCCGGTGTTGCTGTCGCCGAGGGCCGAGCCGCTGATGGTCGGCGGGCCGTCCCAGAAGCCGGTGGTGGACGCGGCGCCGCCGGCGGCCTGGGCGACGTTCTCGTAGACCTTGAGGTCGTTCCAGGACGAGTCGTCGTTGAAGCCCTTGACCGAGCCGAAGATCAGGCGCGGGTTGAGCTCGTGGATGTGGTCCCAGCCCAGGCCCATGCGGTCCATGGCGCCCGGCGCGAAGTTCTCGACCAGGATGTCCGCCTCGCGGATCAGCTTCTCCATGACCTCCTTGCCCTCGGGGGTCTTGGTGTTGATGGCCAGCGAGCGCTTGTTGCTGTTGAGCATCGTGAAGTACAGCGCGTCGAGGTCGGGGTCGTCCCGCAGCTGGTTGCGGGTCACGTCGCCGCCCTGGGGACGCTCGACCTTGATCACGTCGGCGCCGAACCAGGCGAGCATCTGGGTGCACGCGGGGCCGGCCTGGACCCCGGTGAAGTCGATCACCTTGATCCCGGCGAGCGGCTTTTCACTCATGGTGGCTTCCTTCTTGTCTGTTCGCGGTGCGCGGGTGGGCGGTGCTGGGGAACGGTGCTTCGGGGTGCGGTGCGTCGCCTACGGGGCGGTCACTTCTTGGCCGGCACGATGTTGCCGACGGTGATGCCCTTGGGGTTGAGGTGGGCGATGTGGCCGCTCTCGGTGCCCGCCGAGGGGTCGATCACGCAGTCGATGAGGGCCGGGCCGCCCGAGGCGAGCGCCTCGGTGAGGGCGGCGGTGACCTCGGCGGGGGTGGTCGCGCGGTAGCCCTTGCCGCCGAAGGCCTCGAACATCACGTCGTGGCGGGCCGCGGACATCAGCGTCGTCGGCGACGGGGCCTCGTCGTAGGGGTTGACGTCGTCACCGCGGTAGACACCCCCGTTGTTCATGATGACCGTGACGACGGGCAGCTTGTAGCGGCAGATCGTCTCGATCTCCATGCCGCTGAAGCCGAAGGCGCTGTCGCCTTCCACGGCCACGACCGGCTCCCCGCTCTCGACGGCGGCGGCGATCGCGTAGCCCATGCCGATGCCCATGACGCCCCAGGTGCCGCTGTCGAGGCGGTGCCGCGGCACGTGCATGTCGATGACGTTGCGCGCGATGTCGAGGGCGTTGGCGCCCTCGTTGACGAGGTACGTCTCGGGGCGCTCGCGGATGACGTCGCGTACGGCCTTCAGGGCGCCCATGAACTGCATCGGGTGCGGGTCGGCCTTGAGGCGCTCGGCCATCTTGGCGACGTTCTGCGCCGAGCGCGCCCCCAGTTCCTCCCGCCAGGCGGCGGGGGCCGCGATCTGGCCCGGCTTGCTGCGCTCGATGAGGGCCTCGACGACCGACTCGATGTCACCGACGAGCGGCGCGGCGATGGGCTGGTTGCTGTCCATCTCCTTCGCCTCGATGTCCACCTGGACGAACTTCGCGTCGGGGTTCCACTGCGGTGCCTCGCCGTGGTTCAGCAGCCAGTTCAGGCGGGCGCCGACCAGCATCACCACGTCGGCCTTCTTCAGCGCCAGCGAGCGGGCGGTGGCCGCCGACTGCGGGTGGTCGTCGGGCAGCAGGCCCTTCGCCATCGACATCGGCACGTAGGGGATGCCGGTGGACTCGACGAACTCGCGGATCTGCGTGTCCGCCTGCGCGTAGGCCGCGCCCTTGCCGAGGACGATCAGCGGCCGCTGCGCGCCGGCCAGCAGCTCGATCGCGCGGTCCACCGCCTCGGGGGCGGGCAGCTGGCGCGGTGCCGGGTCGACGAGGCGGCTGAGCGTCTTCGCGCCCTCCCCGGCGTCCATGATGGAGCCGAGCACCGCGGCGGGGATGTCGAGGTAGACGCCGCCGGGGCGCCCGGAGACGGCGGTGCGCAGGGCGCGGGCGATGCCGCGGCCGATGTCCTCGACCCGGCTGATGCGGTACGCGGCCTTGCAGAACGGCTGCGCGGCGGCAAGCTGGTCCATCTCCTCGTAGTCGCCCTGCTTGAGGTCGACGAGGTGGCGCTCGCTGGAGCCGGAGATCTGCACCATCGGGAAGCAGTTGGTGGTGGCGTTGGCGAGCGCCACCAGTCCGTTGAGGAAGCCCGGCGCCGACACCGTCAGGCAGATGCCCGGCTTCTTGGTGAGGTAGCCGGCCGCCGCCGCCGCGTGTCCCGCGTTGCTCTCGTGGCGGAAGCCGATGTAACGGATGCCCTGCGCCTGGGCGAGCCGGGCCAGATCCGTGATCGGGATGCCGACCACCCCGTAGATGGTGTCGACGTCGTTCATCTTGAGCGCATCGACGACCAGGTGGTACCCGTCGGTGAGCTCGGCCGGTGCGTCGGCGTTCGCCGCTGTCTCCAGTGGTGAGGGGGCGGTCATGGTCCGAGGTCCTCCTTGGGCGGGTCATGCGTGCGGCTTCTCCCTTCACCATCCGCAGCCCGCTCCCCCGCGTCCAAGACCTATCGGCGACCAGCCGATAGACGGCGTTTATCGACGCACGCCACAGGGGCGTTGAGGTGGGTTGATAGACCTCCGCTATCGACCGTTCGCCAGTGCGTATTGGACGGGTGCTCCGCGCCCCGCGCAGTCTCGCTGGGGACGGTTCATCAGACATTCCAGGCGCGAGGAGGTGCGGCCATGGCCGTTCCGGCCGCTGCATCCGTGCGCGACCCCGACCGTTACCGGCCGCCCGCGGTCACGGGCCTGACCGATCTCCTCGACCGGCACGCCCGGGGGCGTCCGCAGGCACCGGCGCTGATCGCCGGCGCGGACCGCGCGGAGGTCTCCTACCGCGCCCTGGACGAGCTGGCCGACGCGGTGGCCGCGCGCCTGACCTCGGCGGGGCTGCGCCCCGGGGACCCGGTCGGCCTCGTCGGCGCCAACACCGTGGAGTTCGTCGTGGCGTTGCTGGGCGGGGCGCGGGCCGGACTGGTGGTGGCCCCCGTGGACCCCGCGCTGCCCGAGCCGCAGATGACGGCCCGGCTGGAGGCGCTGGGGGTGCGGGCCGTCCTGCTGGGCCCGGCCGCGGGCGGTGCCCCGCCGGCGGCCGTGGGGCCCGGTGTCCCGGCCTGGACCCTGCGGGTGGGCCTCTCCCCCGCCGGGACGGCGACGGCCGTGCTCGCAACGGGCGAGGGCGCGCCGGCCGCCGCGCGGGGCGCGTCCGGCGAACTGACCGCGCACGACGCCCTGGTGCTGTTCACCGCGGGGACCACCGACCGGGCGAAGATGGTCCCGCTGACGCACGGCAACGTGGCCGCCTCGGTCCGCGGCGTGTGCGCCGCCTACGAGCTGGTGCCGGGCGACGCGACGGTCGCGGCGATGCCGTTCTTCCACGGGCACGGGCTGTTCGCCACGCTGCTGTCCACGCTGGCGAGCGGGGGCTGCGTGCTGCTGCCGGCGCGCGGGCGGTTCTCGGCGCACACCTTCTGGGACGACATGCGGGCGGCGGGCGCCACCTGGTTCACCGCGGTCCCCACCGTCCACGAGCTCCTCCTGGAGCGGGCGGCGACGGACCTCACGGGCCCGCAGGTGCCGGGCTTGCGGTTCCTGCGCAGTTCCAGCGCGCCCCTCAACACGGCCACCCAGCGGGCGCTGGAGCGCACCCTGGGCGCGCCCCTGCTGTCGGCGTACGGCATGACCGAGTCCGCGCACCAGGCGACGAGCGAGCCGCTGCCGCAGTACGGGTCGCTCAAGCACGGTTCGGTCGGCCGGCCGGCCGGGATCGAGCTGCGGGTCCTGGACCCGGACGGGAAGCCGTGCCCGCCCGGCGGCGAGGGCGAGGTGTGGGTGCACGGTCCCACGGTGGCCCGCGGTTACCTGGGCAATCCCGCCGAGACGGCACACGGCTTCGCCGACGGCTGGTTCCGCACCGGCGACCTGGGCGCACTCGACGAGGACGGCCACCTGTTCCTGACCGGCCGCCTGAAGAACCTGATCATCCGCGGGGGCGAGAAGGTCGTGCCCGAGCACGTCGAGGACGTCCTCGCCGGGTGTCCGGGGGTGGCCGAGGCCGCCGTGTTCGCCGTTCCCGACGCGACGTACGGGCAGCGGGTCGGCGCGGCCGTGGTCCTGGGCGGGGCGGAGGCGCCGGGGGCCGAGGCGCCCGGGGCCGAGGAGATCCGCCGGTACTGCCGCGCCCGGCTGGCCCCGTTCGAGATCCCCGACCGGATCCGGGTCGTCGCCTCGCTCCCGCACACGGCGAAGGGCGGTCTTGACCGGGCGGCGGTGGACGTCCTGTACTCCGAGGGCCCCGTATGGCCCGGGCTCACCTGACGCGGTGCTCCGCGGGCAGCGGCTCGTCGAAGAACTCGTCGAGCGACAGACCGGCCGCCGCGGTCATGAACGCCCGCGCCGCGACCGACCCCGGGGTCGCCGCGTGGATCGCGACGGAGACCTGCGCCCTGGCGTCCGGTTCGACGAGGCGCACGGCCCGCATCCGGCCGAGCGGCGGCATCGCGCGCAGCCACGTGTGCGGGACGATGCTCGCGCACGCGCCGGCGCCCACGCTGGCGTAGAGGGCCGCCACCGAGTCCGTCTCGACCTGTGGGGTCACCACGACCCCGCTCTCGGCGAACGCGTCGTCGATGACCTGGCGGATCCTCATGTCGGGGGTCAGCAGGGCGAGGGGCATCGTGGCCGCGTCCGCCCACTTCATGGTGTCGGTCTGCGGCAGCAGCTGGTCGCTGGAGGCGAGGAGCATGTACCGCTCCTCGTACAGCGGCATCACCTGCAAGTTCTCCCGGTCGTGCGGGGCGAAGTGCGCGATCGCGGCGTCCAGCTCGAACGCGAGGAGCTGGCGGTGGAGTTCGGTGGTCGACAGCCGGGAGCGGACCTGGACCTTGGCCAGCGGATGGGCCGCGCAGAAAGCGGCGACGGGCAGGACCAGGGTGGTGGACGCGGTGGGCTCGGTGCCCAGCCGCAGGGTGCCGGTGATGCCCGACTGGACGGCGGCAACCTCGGCCTTGAAGGCCTCCTGCTCGGCGAGGATGCGTTTGGCCCAGACCACCAGCCGTTCGCCCTCCGGGGTCAGGCCCTGGTAGTTGTGCCCGCGGTTGATCAGCGTGACGTT
Organism: Streptomyces sp. NPDC001902; assembly: GCF_042891295.1. Taxonomy (NCBI): domain Bacteria; kingdom Bacillati; phylum Actinomycetota; class Actinomycetes; order Kitasatosporales; family Streptomycetaceae; genus Streptomyces; species Streptomyces sp. NPDC001902. The sequence goes on from NZ_JBIATA010000016.1 coordinate 85,955, forward strand.
CAGCTCCCGCTCCAGCTTGGCTATCGCCGCCGAGAGCGCGGGCTGCGAGACGTAGCAGGACTCCGCCGCCCGGGCGAAGTGCCGCTCCCTGGCGACCGCCACGAAGTACTCCAGCTGACGGAACAGCATGAACGACTCCTCTCTGCCTGGGCCGCGGCCGCGCCGGCACTTCCTGCTGGAGTCGCAACGCCGTCGGTCCCGGCGGACCGGCGCTCCCGGGATCGGGAACGTCCCCGGGCGGCCGACGGCGGACGAGCTGGTTGCGGTGTGACCGGGCACAGCCTACCGAGCCGGATCGCGGCCCTCGTTCGTGCCCGCCGAGCCGGTGCGGGCCCCGGTCCGGGGCCCGGTCCCGTCGCGGCGGCGACGGGACCGGGCTCCGGAGGTACTGCGGCGGTCGTCCGGCGGTGGACCGGAGATCCGCGGGTGTCTCGGGTTCGGATACGCGGGGGACGGGTCAGGCGGGGACGGGTTTGCGCGCGACGGCCCCGTTCTCCCGGTCCGCGGTGACGCCGCGGGCCAGCAGGTCGGTCGCGGCGTGGACCGCCCGCAGGTTGGGGGCGTCCGCGCCGGAGATGTCGGCCATCTCCACGACGGCCGTCACGATGGCGTCGAGTTCCAGCTGCTTGCCGGCCTCGAGGTCCTGGAGCATCGAGGTCTTGTGGTGTCCCACCCCCTCGGCGCCCCGAAGCCGCTTCTCGATGGAGATGTCGGGGGTGCTGCCGACCCTGGCCGCGATGTCGAGGGTCTCCTCCATGAGCTGGGCGACCAGCCGCCGGGTGTGCGGGTGCTTGCAGATGTCGACCATCGTCGCCCTGGTGAGGGCGCTGATCGGGTTGAAGGCGACGTTGCCCATCAGCTTGATCCAGATGTCGTCGCGCAGGTTGGGCTCCACCGGGCACTTGAGGCCGCCGGCGATCATGGCCTCGCTCAGCTGCGTGCACCGGTCGGAGACGCCGCCGCCCGGCTCGCCGATGGAGAACCGGGTGCCCTCCAGGTGCCGGATGACCCCGGGGGCCTCGATGACCGTCGCGGGGTAGACGACGCAGCCGATGGCGCGTTCCGGCGCCAGCACCGCGCTGGTGGCGCCGCCGGGGTCGACCGCCTCGATCCGCCGCCCCTCGTAGGGGCCGGCCAGCTCGTGGAAGTACCACCAGGGAATGCCGTTCTGACCGGCCACCACCGCGGTCCGCTCGTCGAGCAACGGGGAGATCAGCGGTCCTGAGGTCGCGTAGGAGTGTGCCTTCAGGCCCAGGAAGACGTAGTCGACGGGGCCGATCTCCTTGGGGTCGTCCGTGGCGTGGGGCTTGGCCACGAAGTCACCGCGCGGGCTGTTCACGCGGACTCCGTGGGCGCGTATCGCCTGAAGATGCTCACCCCGGGCGATCAGGTGGACGTCCGCGCCACCACGGTGCAGTGCCGCGCCCACGTAAGCGCCGATCGCACCGGCTCCGAGGACTGCGATTTTCACGGCGACTCCTCTCCATTCGAAGGGGGAGTGAATACTGTATGCAGTACTCTCTTGGGATGTACAGTCCCCTCACGCGAAGTCGCGCGCCCGGAACCGAACAGGGTCCCGCCTGGCGCCGCGACGGAGGTCTCCGGCGTCGCCCGGGGCCATGAACCGGGTCACACACGCTCCGGACAGGTTGATCGAGCACGCAGCGGGGGAACGCTTCGCCGCACACGCGGTCCCGGGCACGCACGGCCGCACCACGAGGCCGGGGAGCACGCAGTGCGGACGACGGCTCGGCTGACGACGCCGTGACGTCAGTCAGTAGCGACGGAAAAGGAGAGCGATGTCTGATTCACCCCCACAGCAGATCGGTGTCGTCACCGAGTCCACCGCCGGGGAGACGCGGGTGGCGGCCACACCGGACAGCGTCCGACGGCTCCTCGGCCTCGGTTACGAGGTCGTCGTGGAGTCCGAGGCCGGAGCGGCCTCCGGCTTCCCCGACGAGGCGTACGCCGAAGCGGGCGCGCGGATCGGCGACGCCTGGCAGGCGGACGTGGTCCTGAAGGTCAACGCCCCCTCGCACGAGGAGATCGGGAAGCTGCGCGACGGCGCGACCCTGATCGGGCTGATCGCCCCGGCCCACAGCCCCGACCTGGTCGAGGAACTGGCGGCCCGGCCGATCACCGTCCTGGCGCTGGACGCCGTCCCGCGCATCTCCCGGGCCCAGTCGATGGACGTCCTCAGCTCGATGGCGAACATCGCCGGGTACCGGGCGGTGATCGAGGCGGCCCACGTCTTCGGGCGCTTCTTCACCGGTCAGGTCACCGCGGCGGGCAAGGTGCCGCCGGCGAAGGTCCTGGTGGCGGGCGCGGGCGTGGCGGGTCTGGCCGCGATCGGCGCGGCCGGCAGCCTCGGCGCGGTGGTGCGGGCCACCGACCCGCGGGCCGAGGTCGCCGACCAGGTCCGTTCCCTGGGCGGCGAGTTCCTCGCCGTAGAGGTGGAGCAGGAGGCGAGCGGCGACGGCTACGCCAAGGCGACCTCGCAGGCGTACGACCGGCGTGCCGCGGAGATCTACAGCGAGCAGGCCGCGGACGTCGACATCATCATCACCACCGCGCTGATCCCCGGCCGCCCGGCCCCCCGGCTGATCACGGCGGCCGACGTGGCGTCGATGAAGCCCGGCAGCGTCATCGTCGACATGGCCGCCGCACAGGGCGGCAACGTCGAGGGCACGGTCAGCGGGAAGGCCATCGTCACCGACAACGACGTGACGATCATCGGCTACACCGATCTTGCGGGCCGGCTGCCCGCCCAGGCCTCGCAGTTGTACGGGACCAACCTCGTCAACCTGCTCAAGTTGCTGACGCCGGCCAAGGACGGGCAGCTGACGCTCGACTTCGACGACGTCGTGCAGCGGGCCGTCACGGTGGTGCGGGAGGGCGAGATGACCTGGCCGCCACCGCCCGTCCAGGTCTCGGCGGCGCCCGCCGGGCAGGCACCGGCGCCGGTGGTGACCGCGCCCGCGCCGAAGGAGCCCCGGCTCTCACCGGCCGCGCGCTACGGCCTGATCGCCGCCGGCATGCTCGCGATGTTCTTGTTGGTCGCCTTCTCCCCGGCCCAGCTCGTGGGCAACTTCACGGTGTTCGCGCTGGCCGTCGTCATCGGTTACTACGTGATCGGAAAGGTCCACCACGCCCTGCACACCCCGCTGATGTCGGTCACCAACGCCATCTCGGGGATCGTGGTGGTCGGAGCACTGCTGCAGATAGGTCACGCCGGACCGGCCGTCACCGTGATGTCGGTCGTGGCGATCATGTTGACCACCGTGAACATCTTCGGAGGATTCGCCGTCACCCGCCGTATGCTCGGCATGTTCTCGAAGGGCTGAGGATCGATGAACGCAACCACGGCCGCACAGGCCGCCGACATCGTCGCCGCGCTGCTGTTCATCTTCAGCCTGGCCGGACTCTCGCAACACCGCACCTCCCGCGCCGGAGTGGCGTACGGCATCGGCGGCATGGCGCTGGCGCTGGTCGCCACCGTCGTCGCCGCGGCACAGGACATCCCGGGCACCGCCGTCGTGCTGATCGTCGCCGCCACGGTCGTCGGCGGTGCCGTCGGCCTGTGGCGGGCACGCCGGGTCGAGATGACCCAGATGCCCGAGCTCATCGCCGTCCTGCACAGCCTCGTCGGCCTGGCCGCGGTGCTGGTCGGCTGGAACAGCTACTACGAGGTGGAGGCGCACGGCGCCGCGCAGACCCGGGTCGCCAGCGACCTGCTCGGCATCCACCACGCGGAGGTGTTCATCGGCATCTTCATCGGCGCGGTCACCTTCACCGGATCCATCGTCGCCTACCTGAAGCTGTCGGCGCGGATCAAGTCCCGTCCGCTGACCCTGCCCGGCAAGAACGCCCTCAACCTCGGGGCGCTGGCCGCCTTCGTGGCCCTGACGGTGTGGTTCACGGTGAGCCCGGACCTCGGCCTGATGATCGCCGTCACCGCGCTGGCGCTCGTGCTCGGCTGGCACCTGGTCGTCTCGATCGGCGGCGGTGACATGCCGGTCGTCGTCTCGATGCTCAACAGCTACTCGGGCTGGGCCGCGGCCGCGGCGGGATTCCTGCTCAACAACAACCTGCTCATCGTCACCGGCGCGCTCGTCGGCTCCTCCGGCGCCTACCTGTCGTACGTCATGTGCAAGGCGATGAACCGGTCCTTCCTCTCGGTGATCGCCGGGGGCTTCGGCGCCCCGGCGCCGACGGGCGGCGACGCCGAACAGGGCGAGCACCGCGAGACCTCAGCGGAGGAGACCGCCGAACTCCTGGAGAACGCCACGTCGGTGATCATCACGCCCGGCTACGGCATGGCGGTGGCCCAGGCACAGCACCCGGTGGCGGAGCTGACCCAGGCGCTGCGGCGGCGCGGGGTCGAGGTCCGCTTCGGCGTCCACCCGGTGGCCGGCCGGCTGCCCGGGCACATGAACGTGCTGCTCGCCGAGGCCCGGGTGCCGTACGACGTCGTGCTGGAGATGGACGAGATCAACGACGACTTCGGCGACACCACGGTGGTGCTGGTGATCGGCGCCAACGACACCGTCAACCCGGCGGCGGAGGAGGACCCGTCCAGCCCCATCGCCGGCATGCCGGTGCTGCGGGTGTGGGAGGCGGAGAACGTGGTCGTCTTCAAGCGGTCCATGTCCTCGGGGTACGCGGGGGTGCAGAACCCGCTGTTCTTCCGCGAGAACAGCCGCATGCTCTTCGGCGACGCCAAGGAGAGCGTGGACGCCATCCTGCGCTCGCTGAGCACGCCCGACCCCGCTTCCGCGGCGTCGCAGGGCCTGCGCACCGACCAGCAGCCCGCCCCCGCCTGACCGGTGTTCCGCCCATGGCGGTGGGGTGGGGGAAGCGCGGCTTCCCCCACCCCGTCCGCCGTGCCGCCGGTGCTCCGCCGCGGGCCTCCGCACGCCGACGGCCGATTTCCTACCAAGCCCGTTCAATCCTGCGGCTGAATTGCATACCGAAATCTGTATTCTTGGCACTGTGCAAAGAACTCAGCCGACAGGGGGGCTCATGCGCGAGAGAAGCACCGCGGCCGCCGTCGTCCGGGTCACCCGGCCGGCACCGTTGCGCCAGGCCGTCTACGAGGCCCTGATCGACCTGATCGTCAACGGCACCCTCAGACCGGGCCAGCACCTGGTCGAGGCCGAACTCGCCGACCACCTCGGCGTCAGCCGCCAGCCGGTGCGCGAGGCGCTGCAACGGCTGCAGACCGACGGCTGGGTCGACCTGCGCCCCGCCCAGGGCGCCTTCGTCCACTCCCCCACGCAGGAGGAGGCCACGCAGCTCCTCAGCGTCCGCGCCGTGCTGGAGACCCACTCCGCGCACGGCGCCGCGCTGCACGCCACGGATGCGGACGTGGCACACCTGTGGGAACTGCAGGACGCCGGCATCGCCGCCCTGGCGGCGGACGACGCCCGCGGGATCGTCGAGGCCAACGCCGCACTGCACGGCTTCATCACCGAGCTGTCCCGCAACCAGGTCCTCGGCGAGCTGATCCTCCAGGTCGACCGGCGGGTGCGCTGGTACTACATGCCCATCGCGCGGCCCCGCGGCCGGGACGCCTGGAACGAGCACGCCACCATCATCGAGGCCATCGCCCTGGGCGACGCGGAGCGTTCCGAGGAGCTGATGCGCCGCCACACCCGGAACACCACCGACTTCTACTGCCGGCAGATCGCCGCCGCCGTCGACGCCGGAAGGGCCTGAGGGCCTGAGGGCCCACGGGAACGCCGGACGGTCCGGGGGCAGGGGGCACCCGGACCGTCGTCGAGGGGGGAACAGGAGTACGGGGAGTACGGGAGGGACGGGCGGGGCCGGGCGGAGCAGGGAGCGCACCCCACCGGCCGGCCCCGCCTCCGTGACGCGGGCACCCGGTGCGGAACTGCCGCCGTCCCGGGCCGGGCTCCTACGCCCGCGCACGTTCGATGGGGGGCTCCTCGCGGAGCCCCGGTACCGCAACCGTCAGGTGGTCGCCTCGGCAGGGGCGGCGGTGAGGCCGCCCACCGGGGCCACGGGGCTCCCGTCGCCGCTCCGGCGGGGGGCACCGGGCTGCCGCAGGAACACCGAGATCAGCGCGGAGAGGAAGGCGATGCCCCCGGCCAGGCAGTAGGCACCCGTGTAGCCCCAGGCCGCGACCACCCCGGCGGCCACACCACCGCCGCCGACACCGCCGACCAGCTTGGCGCTGTAGACCAGCCCGTAGTTCTGCGCGTTGTTGTTCTCCCCGAAGTAGTCCGGCGTGAGCGCGGCGAACAGCGGGTAGAACGCCCCGCCGCCGAAACCGTTGAGGAACGCGAAGAACAGGAACAGGGGTTCGTTGTGCGCCTGGCCCGACCACAGCACGCCGAACTGCGCCACGCCCGCCACCACCAGGACCAGCCCCAGCGTCTGACGCCGGCCCAGGTAGTCCGACAACCAGCCCACGATCGCCCGGCCGACGCCGTTGACCACGGCGAGCACACCCGCCGAGGAGGCCGCGACCAGCGGGCCGAAGCCCAGGCTCTTGGCGAACGGGACCTGGAAGTTGATGCCGAAGAGCGACACGCCGCCGATGCAGACCAGGGCGAACCACATCAGCGGCAGCTGCCCGGTCCTGATCGCCTCCATCGGGGTGAACTGGCCCTTGGCGGGAGGGTTTTTGGCCAGGCGCTTGGCGACCCGCCTCGCGTCCTCGGTCACGCCGCGGTTCAGCGGGTCCACGTCGTGCGGCCACCAGCTCTTGGGCGGGTCGCGGAAGGACATCCCGCAGAAGGCGACGACCAGCACCATGCCCAGCGCGATCAGGTCGAGGACCATCCGGTAGTTGGAAGGGTGGAACCAGTAGTTGAAGACGAAGATGAGCGGGAGGGTTCCGTAGGCGAAGCCGCCGTTCACGAACCCGGTGCGGGCGCCCTTGTTGTCGGGATACCACTTGCCGACCATGTTGATGCAGGTCGCGTACACCAGGCCGGCGCCCGTACCGCCCAGCACCGAGTAACCGGCCATCACCAGGTAGGGGTTGCCGAGGTGCGACAGCGCCAGGAAGCCCAGACCGGAGAAGACCGCTCCGGCGAGCATGGCCGTCCTGGCCGGCAGGACCCCGGTCTCCCGCAGACGTCCCGCGGGGAACGCGACGCCCGCCTGGAAGACCGCCCAGATGCTGGCGATCCAGAACGTCTCGGTGAGGGTCCACCCGTGGGCGTGCTCGAGCACCGCCTCCGCGGAGCTGTAGCCGTACTCGTAGACGCTGACACCCATCATCGAGATCCAGGGGAGCCAGACCATCCAGGCCCGGGGCCTCCCGAGCAGGGAGCGGTCGGTCTCCCCGACCCGGTAGACGCGGCCGTTCGCGTCGGTGACCTCCCGGTACTGGCCGGGAGTCACGTGCGGTGTTGCTGACATCGGTGCCTTCCCTTGCGTGAAAAGAACCTGGCGTGCGCCCCCTGGGCCTTTCTCTTCATGCGGAGGGGTGGAGCGGACCATCCCTGCGGCTCGGCCCGGCATGGCCGGGCCCGGTGGTACGTCGTCCGGGCGACTGAGGTCCAGGGCGGCAACCCGGACGTGACAGCGCGCAGGCGGGTGACACGGTGGTACGGCCCCGGGCATGGCGATTCCGCCGTGCTCAGGGAGTGTTGAGGCAGACATTCAGCTGGTCAGCGCGATTCTCCATACTGGAGATTGCATACGGTATGGACCTGCGAAACGGGGTGTCCAGGGGACGACGGGAAGATTGACCAGCGCATTACCAACCGGTCAAGCCCGCTCCGCGCCCGTCCCGGCGGGCAACTCAGGCAGCTCCAGGGCGCGTTGCCCCAGGTCGGAGGGGTAACTGCCACTGCCCGTCAAACGGTTGCCTGGGGCATCCGATGCCTCCGCGCCGCGGACCGGGACGGGCCCGGGTAAAGGGTCGGTAAGGAGGGTGGTGCCCTCCGGTTACGCGCTCAGGCGCCCGAACCTCCGTAGCGCCAGCGGCAGGAACACCGCCAGCAGGGCCAGCGGCCAGGCCACCGCGGCCCAGACGTGGCCGGATTCACCTCCGGGAGCGCCGAACAGGTCGCGTACCGCCGTCGCCGTCCGGGACATCGGGTTCCACTGGACCGCCGTGCCCAGCCAGCCGGGCATGGAGTCGGGCGTGGCGAAGGCGTTGGACAGGAAGCCCACCGGCCAGACCAGGATCTGCACCGTCTGCACCAGCTCCGGCTTCCCCGCGACCAGCGCCAGGTGGATGCCGATCCACAGCATCGCGAAGCGGAAGAGCAGCAGGAGGCCGACCGCGCCGAGGAAGGCGGCGGCCCCGCCGTGCGTGCGCCAGCCGAGCGCGTGGCCGACCCCGGTCAGGACGGCCAGGCCGGCCGCCGACTGGAGCATGTCGGCGGCGGAACGGCCCACCAGGACCGCTCCGTTGGCCATCGGCATCGACCGGAAACGGTCGATCACGCCCTTGTTGAGGTCCTGGGTGACCGCGAGCATCGTGCCCTCCAGACCGAAGGCCATGGTGAGCGCGAGCATGCCGGGGACGAGGTAGCCGAGGTAGTCGCCCGTGATGCCGCGGCCGCCGCCGACGAGGTAGCCGAACATCAGCAGCAGCATCACCGGGAAGACGAGGCCGACCAGCACCTGGACCGGCTGCCGGGCCCAGTGGGCGAGTTCGCGGCGGGTCATGGTCCAGCAGTCGGCGAGGACGTGGGATCCCCGCGCGGGCCGGACCGGGCCCCGAGTGGTGTACGTGGCGCTCACGCGGTCTCCTTCGTGGGGTGGTTCCCTCCGGTGAGGTGCAGGAACACCTCGTCGAGCGTCGGACGGCGCAGGGCGATGTCCTCCGCCTCGATGCCGGCCGACTCCAGGGCGCGGACGACCCCGGCGAGCGCCGCCATGCGGTCGGTGACCGGGGCGCTGAGCAGCCGCCGGTCGACGTCCACCGACACCTCGCCCCCGGTCGCGGGCAGCAGTGCCCTGGCCGCGTCCAGTCGGCCGGCGTCGCGCAGGACCACGTCGATGCGGTCGCCGCCGGTACGGGCCTTGAGTTCGTCCGCGGTGCCGTCGGCGATCACCCGGCCGTGGTCGACGACCGAGATGCGGTCGGCGAGCTGGTCGGCCTCCTCCAGGTACTGGGTGGTGAGCAGGACCGTCGTACCGCCGTCGGCCAGGGAACGGACCGAGGCCCACACCTCGGCGCGGCCCCGGGGTCGAGTCCGGTCGTCGGCTCGTCGAGGAACAGCACCTCGGGATCGGTCACGAGGGACGCGGCGAGGTCGAGGCGGCGCCGCATGCCGCCGCTGTACTGCCGGACCGCCTTGCGTCCGGTGTCCGCGAGGCCGAAGCGCCCGAGCAGTTCGCCGGCGCGCTCGCGCGCCCGGCGGGCGCCGAGATGGTGCAGGCGCGCGAACATCTCCAGGTTCTGGCGGCCGCCGAGTTGCTCGTCCAGGGCCGCGTGCTGCCCGAGCAGGCCGATGCGGAACCGCACCTCCCGGGCCTCGGTCACCACGTCGTGCCCGGCCACCTCGACGCGGCCGCGGTCCGGCCGGAGCAGGGTGGACAGGATCCGGACCAGGGTCGTCTTGCCCGCGCCGTTGGGGCCGAGCACCCCGTGCACGGTGCCGCGCGCGACCAGCAGGTCGAGCCCGTCCAGCGCCGGTTTGTCGCGGTACTTCTTGTACGCCCCCTCGACGGTGATGGCTGCGTCGGTCATGGGCCGCTCCCCCCACTGATCAACTAGTCAAACTTGACTACCGGCGCAAAGTAGCGGGCGCGGAATCCATTCGTCAAATGTGACTAGTGCTCGTCCCCGGGATGCGGTTCGCCCGTCGCGTACGGGTTCTCCTCGCCCTGCGCGAGCACGCCCACGAAGGGCTCGCCCTCCCCGGCGAAGGTGTAGGCGCCGCCCTCGATCCGCTCGACGAGCCCACGGGTCCACGCGGCGTCGGAGTCGGCCGTGTGCACCCAGAGGTTCATGATCTCGCCGATGTGGCCGAGCCGGCCGGGGCCGTCCTCGGGGACGTAGTGCTCGGTGACGGCGGCCCGCCACTCCCCGATCCTGCGGATCCGCTCCCTCAGCAGGTCCAGTGCCTCGTCCCGGCGCAGGTCGACGATGAAGCCGATGGCCGCGGACTGGAGGTCCATCTTCTGGTCGTAGGCGACCAGCGCCTCGTGCAGGAGGCGCAGGAACTCCTCGGTCCCGGTGTCCGTGATCTCGTACTCGGTGCGGGGCGGGCCGCCCGCCGTCGACGGGGCGACCTCGTGGGCGTGCAGCAGTCCCTGCTTCGCCATCTGCTTCAGGGCGTGGTAGATCGAGCCGGGCTTGGCGTTGGACCACTCGTGCGCGCCCCAGTACTCCAGGTCGTTGCGCACCTGGTAGCCGTGGGCCCGCCCGTGCTGGCGGACCGCGCCCAGGACGAGGAGACGGATCGCTGACATGCCGTCCAGATTAGGCCGAACGGCACCGGGCCCCGCACGCGCCCCGGCACCGCCGTGCCGCAGCAGGTGCCGGTCCGGTGCCGGGCCCCGTGTACGTCCCCCGTCCGGTCAGCCCGCGGGGTTGCGGCGGCCGCTCCGGCCGCCCCTGCCCTCGGTGCCGGCCACCGGCCGCCGCCCGGAGCCGCGGGTCCCCGTGCCGGAACCGGCACCGGAAGCCGCGCCCGCCGCTCCCCGGCGGTCGGCTCCCCGGCCGCCCGAACTGCCTGCGGCACCCGTCGTCCCGCGCGCGTCCGCCCGGCGGGCGCCACCGCGAGCACCGGTCCCGGTGGCGGCACCTGCCGCCGCCCCGGCTCCGCCGCCGCCGCTGCGGCGCCGGCGAGCGGGCCGCCCGCCGTTCTCGGTGCCGTTCTTCTGGCGGGACGCCTTCGGCGCGGCCGGCGGCTGGGGCACCTCGATGGTGACGGCCACGCCGGACGGCTCACGGGCGCCGGTGATGGTCGCCAGTTGCGCGTCGCTCGAGGTGATGCGGGCCGTCCGGGGGCGGATGCCCGCGTCCGACATGAGCCGGGTCACGTCCCGCTTCTGGTCGGGCAGGACCAGCGTGACCACGCTGCCGGAGCCGCCTGCGCGGGCCGTGCGGCCGCCCCGGTGGACGTAGTCCTTGTGGTCCATGGGGGGATCGACGTTCACGACGAGGTCGAGGTCGTCGATGTGTATGCCGCGGGCCGCGACGTTCGTGGCGACCAGCGCGGTGACCTGGCCGTTCTTGAACTGCTCCAGGGTGCGGTTGCGCTGCGGCTGGGAGCGGCCCCCGTGCAGCGCCGCCGCGCGGACACCGACGGCCAGCAGCCGCTTGGCGAGCCGGTCGGCGGACCGCTTGGTGTCGAGGAAGAGGATGACCCGGCCGTCGCGTGCCGCGATGCGCGTGGTGACGGCCTTCTTGTCGGTCTCGTCCAGGACGTGGAGCACGTGGTGCTCCATGGTGGTCACCGCCCCCGCGGACGGGTCCACGGAGTGCACCACGGGGTCGGTCAGGAACCGCTGCACCAAGCGGTCGATGTTGCCGTCCAGGGTGGCCGAGAAGAGCATCCGCTGCCCGTCGGGCCGCACGCGCTCGATCAGCCTGGTGATCTGCGGCAGGAAGCCCATGTCCGTCATCTGGTCGGCCTCGTCCAGCACCGTGATGCCCACGCTGCCGAGCACGCAGTCGCCGTGCTCCACCAGGTCGTTCAGCCTGCCGGGGGTGGCCACGAGCACCTCGACGCCGCGCCGGAGCGTGGCGGCCTGCTTGGTCATGGACAGCCCGCCGACCACGGTGGCCATGCGGAGGTTCACCGCCGTCGCGTACGGGGTCAGCGCGTCCGTCACCTGCTGGGCGAGTTCACGGGTGGGCACCAGCACGAGGGCGAGGGGTGCCTTGGGCTCCGCGCGCAGTCCGGCCGTACGGGCCAGCAGCGCCAGTCCGAAGGCGAGGGTCTTGCCCGAGCCGGTGCGGCCCCGTCCCAGCAGGTCACGCCCGGCCAGCGAGTTGGGCAGCGTCGCGGCCTGGATGGGGAAGGGGGTGGTCACCCCCTGCGCGGTGAGGGTCTTCAGCAGCCCCGCGGGCATGTCGAGAGCGGCGAAATCCTCGACGGCGGGAAGTGCGGGTGTCGTGCTTTCCGGCAGCCGGAATTCTCTCGGCGACGATGCGGACGGTGCGGACGACGGCGCGCGCCGATTCGATTTCTGGGGCCTGCGGGACATGCGGATATTTGCCTTCCTGGAGCAGCGCAAACCGGGGTCCGCACCATGACGGTGCGGACCCCGGTGAGCAGGTACGCGTCCGGCGATCAGGCGGGGACGATGTTCTCCGCCTGCGGGCCCTTCTGGCCCTGCGTGACGTCGAAGGTGACCCGCTGGCCCTCCAGGAGCTCACGGAAGCCCTGGGTGGCGATGTTCGAGTAGTGGGCGAAGACGTCGGGGCCGCCGCCGTCCTGCTCGATGAAGCCGAAACCCTTTTCGGCGTTGAACCACTTCACGGTTCCCTGTGCCATGACATTCTCCTTCAGTAGGCAGAGGGCCCATCCGGGGAATGCCGGAGAACAAATAATGCGCCTGCGGGAGATGAATTCCGTCAGGCGCACATAGGTTTCATGGGTACCACAACTGCAACCAGGACACCTTAGCACAGGCCGCGCCCCGGACGACGGGGCGCAAGCGGCGGCGGGGACGGGACGGCGGGCGGGCACCGTCGGTCACGACGCGTTCACGCGGCAGCGTGAAACGCCCACCCGTTCATGTGCCGGAGGCTCGGCACGCCCCCGCCCGGGGGGCGCGGGGACAGGTCCCCGCGCTCCCCGGTGTCCGGGATCCCGGCCGGCCGGGACCGGCCGGGATTGCGCGTCGTCAGCGCAGCAGCTTCACCGCCTCGACCACCAAGGGGTCCAGCCCGTCCGCCCCGGCGTCGACGAAGTCGAGGAGACGGGTGCGCATGCGCGGGTCCCAGAACCTGCCGATGTGCCCCGCGACGGCCTCGGCCGCCCGGTCGCCCGGCAGATGGACGAGGTTGGCCGCGATGTCGTTGGCCATCCGGCGCTCGGCCGGCACTGCGCCGGCCACCTCAGTCCACCACCGTCAGCAGCTGGTCCCTGTCCCGGTCGTGTTCCGCGCCGTCGGCCCGCCGCGGGCGGGCGAGCCCCACCTGCACGGCGGTCACCTTGTACTCCGGGCAGTTGGTCGCCCAGTCGGAGTTCTCCGTGGTCACCACGTTCGCCCCGGTCACCGGGTGGTGGAAGGTGGTGTACACGACGCCGGGCGGCATGCGGTCGGAGATCTCGGCCTTCAGCGTCGTCTCCCCCACCCGGCTCGCCAGGGTCACCGTGTCGCCGTCCACGATGCCGCGGACCTCGGCGTCGTGGGGGTGCAGTTCCAGCACGTCCTCCGGGTGCCAGGCGACGTTGCCGGTACGGCGGGTCTGCGCGCCCACGTTGTACTGGCTGAGGATCCGTCCCGTGGTCAGGATCAGCGGGAAGCGCCGGGTGCTGCGCTCGGCGGTCGGCACGAAGGTGGTGACCACGAACTTGCCCTTGCCCCGCACGAACTCGTCCACGTGCATGATGGGCGTGCCCTCGGGGGCCTTCTCGTTGCACGGCCACTGGACGCTGCCCAGCTTGTCCAGCAGCTGGAAGGAGACACCGGTGAAGGTCGGCGTGACCTGGGCGATCTCGTCCATGATCTGACCGGGGTGGTCGTACGCCATGGGGTGGCCCATGGCGGTGGCGATCTCGGAGACGATCTGCCACTCGTGCTTGCCCGTCTTCGGCTTCATCACCGCGCGCACCCGGTTGATGCGGCGCTCGGCGTTGGTGAAGGTGCCGTCCTTCTCCAGGAAGGACGCGCCGGGCAGGAAGACGTGCGCGAACTTCGCCGTCTCGTTGAGGAACAGGTCCTGGACGACGACCAGTTCCATGGCCTCCAGCGCGGCGGTGACGTGCTTGAGGTTGGGGTCGGACTGGGCGATGTCCTCGCCGTGCACGAACAGGCCGCGGAACGTCCCGTCGATGGCCGCGTCGAACATGTTCGGGATGCGCAGCCCGGGCTCGGCGAGGATCGTGCCGCCCCAGAGGTTCTCGAACACGGTGCGCACGGCGTCGTCGGAGACGTGCCGGTAGCCGGGCAGCTCGTGCGGGAACGAACCCATGTCGCAGGAGCCCTGGACGTTGTTCTGGCCGCGCAGCGGGTTCACCCCGACGCCGTCGCGGCCGAGGTTGCCGCAGGCCATGGCCAGGTTGGCCATGCCCATCACCATGGTGGAGCCCTGACTGTGCTCGGTGACGCCGAGACCGTAGTAGATGGCGCCGTTCGGGGCCTGCGCGTACAGCCGTGCCGCCGCGCGCAGTTCCCCGGCCGGCACGCCGGTGAGCTCCTCCGTGGCCTCCGGGCTGTTCTCCGGGCGGGCGATGAACTCCGCCCACTCGTCGAAGTCCTCGCACCGCGCGTCCACGAAGGCCCGGTCGACCAGCCCCTCGGTGACCACCACGTGCGCCATGGCGTTCACGACGGCCACGTTGGTGCTGGGCCGCAGCTGGAGATGGTGCTCGGCCTGGACGTGCGGGGAGCGCACCAGGTCGATGCGGCGCGGGTCGACGACGATGAGCTTGGCGCCCTCGCGCAGCCGGCGCTTCATCCGCGAGGCGAACACCGGGTGCCCGTCCGTGGGGTTGGCGCCGATCACCATGATGACGTCGGCCTCGGCCACGGACCGGAAGTCCTGGGTGCCGGCCGACTCGCCGAAGGTCTGCTTGAGCCCGTACCCCGTCGGGGAGTGGCAGACCCGGGCGCAGGTGTCGACGTTGTTGTTGCCGAAGGCGGCGCGCACCATCTTCTGGACGACGTACACCTCTTCGTTCGTGCACCGCGAGGAGGTAATGGCGCCGATCGCGCCCGACCCGTAACTCTGCTGGAGCTCGCGCATCCGGCGGGCGACCGTGCCGATCGCCTCGTCCCACTCGACCTCGCGCCACGGGTCGGTGATCTTCTCGCGGACCATGGGCTTCAGCACCCGGTCGGGGTGGCTGGCGTAGCCGAAGGCGAAGCGGCCCTTCACGCAGGAGTGGCCCTCGTTGGCGCCGCCGTCCTTGTACGGCACCATCCGCACCAGCTCGTCGCCGCGCAGCTCGGCCTTGAAGGAGCAGCCGACGCCGCAGTACGCGCAGGTGGTGACCACCGAGCGGGTGGGCATCCCGAGCTCGACCACCGACTTCTCCTGGAGCGTGGAGGTCGGGCAGGCCTGCACGCAGGCCCCGCAGGAGACGCACTCGGAGTCCATGAAGCTCTCGCCGGCGCCGGCGGAGACCTTGGAGTCGAAGCCGCGCCCCTCGATGGTCAGCGCGAAGGTGCCCTGTACCTCGCCGCAGGCGCGGACGCAGCGGGAGCAGGCGATGCACTTGGACGCGTCGAAGTCGAAGTAGGGGTTGGAGGTGTCCTTCTCGGCGTCGAGGTGGTTCGCGCCCTCGTAGCCGTAGCGGACCTGCCGCAGCCCGACCACGCCGGCCATGTCCTGCAGCTCGCAGTCGCCGTTGGCCGGGCAGGTCAGGCAGTCCAGCGGGTGGTCGGAGATGTACAGCTCCATGACGCCCTGGCGGAGCTTCTCCACCTTGGGGGTCTGGGTCCGCACGCTCATCCCGTCCGCCACCGGCGTGGTGCAGGACGCCGGGGTGCCCCGCCGGCCGTCGATCTCCACCACGCACAGCCGGCAGGAGCCGAAGGGCTCCAGGCTGTCGGTGGCGCAGAGCTTGGGGATGTCGATTCCGGCGAGCGCGGCGGCGCGCATCACCGACGTGCCCTCCGGCACGGTCACCGGCATCCCGTCCACTTCCACCGCGACCGTCGCCGCGCCGGGGCGCTCCGGGGTGCCGAAGTCGGGTTCCTTCAGGAGTGTCATGCCGTGCCCTCCGTCCTTCCTCCATGGGCGTGCGTGCGTGGGATCGCCCGGCCGGGGTCGCGGGCGAGGAAGTCGTCGGGGAAGTGCGCGATGGCGCTGCGCACGGGCATCGGCGTGAGCCCGCCCATCGCGCACAGGGAGCCGTCGGTCATCAGCTCGCACAGGTCCTCGAGCAGGGCCAGGTTCTCGTCCCGCTGCTGACCGGCCACGATCTTGTCGATCACCTCGACGCCGCGGACCGATCCCACCCGGCAGGGCGTGCACTTGCCGCAGGACTCCTCGGCGCAGAACTCCATCGCGAACCGGGCCTGGGCGGCCATGTCGACGCTCTCGTCGAAGACGACGACACCGCCGTGGCCCAGCATGGCGCCCGCCTCGGCGAACGCCTCGTAGTCCATCGGCAGGTCGAACATCGACGGCGGCAGGTAGGCGCCGAGCGGCCCGCCGACCTGCACCGTGCGGACCGGCCGCCCGGAGAAGGTGCCGCCGCCGTACTCCTCTACCAGCTCGCGCAGCGTGACGCCGAAGGCCGTCTCCACGATCCCGCCGCGGGCGATGTTGCCGCCGAGCTGGAACACCTGGGTGCCGCGCGAACGCTCCACGCCGAGTTCCCGGTACGCCTTGGCCCCCTCGGCGAGGATGACCGGCACCGTGGCGAGGGTGAGGACGTTGTTCACGACCGTCGGCTTGCCGAACAGCCCCTCGATGGCGGGGATCGGCGGCTTGGCCCGGACGGTCCCGCGCTTGCCCTCCAGGCTCTCCAGCATGGAGGTCTCCTCGCCGCAGATGTACGCGCCGGCGCCGACGCGTACGTGCAGGTCGAAGTCGAGCGGGGACCCGAGGATGCCCTCGCCGAGCCACCCCTGCTCGCGGGCGATGCCGATCGCCGCGCGCATCGTGGCCACCGCGTCGGGGTACTCGGAGCGGATGTAGAAGTAGCCCTCGCGGGCGCCGACGGCGTGCGCGGCGATCGTCATGCCCTCGATGAGCATGAAGGGGTCGCCCTCCATGACCATGCGGTCGGCGAAGGTGCCGCTGTCGCCCTCGTCGGCGTTGCAGCAGACGAACTTGAGTTCGTCGGCGCAGTCCATGACGGTCTTCCACTTGATGCCGGCCGGGAAGCCGGCGCCGCCGCGGCCGCGCAGGCCGGAGTCGGTGACCTCGGTGACGACGTCGGCGGGGGCCATGCCGAGGGCGGTGCGCAGTCCGGCCAGGCCGCCGTGGCGCAGGTAGTCCTCCGGCGAGAGGGGGTCGGTCACCCCGACCCGGGAGAAGGTGACCCGCGTCTGGCGGGCCAGCCAGGGCAGTTCGTCGACGACGCCGAGGCGCAGCGGGTGGTCGGCGCCTTCGAGCATGCCCGCCGCCAGCAGTCCCTCGACGTCCGAGGGGGCCACCGGCCCGTAGCCGACACGGCCGGCCGGGGTGACCACCTCGACCAGCGGCTCCAGCCACAGCATGCCGCGGGAGCCGTTGCGCACCACGTCGACGGGCGCCTCCCGCTCCGCCGCGACGCGCCGCAGCGCGTCCGCCACCTCGTCCGCGCCGACCGATCTGGCCGCCGAGTCACGCGGGACGTAGACCGTCACCGTGGAGTCGGAGGAGTTCTTCGTCATGCGACCGTCCCCTTGAGGATGGAGCCCAACCGGGCCGTGCCCACTCGTCCGTACAACCGGCCGTTCACCTCGACCGCCGGCCCCAGGGCGCAGTTGCCGAGGCAGAAGACCTGCTCGACGGTGACCGAACCGTCCGGTGTCGTCTCCCCCAGGGCCAGTCCCGCTTCCCGCGCGTAGCCCACCAGCGCGTCGGACCCGAGGGCCTGGCAGGCCTCGGCGCGGCAGATGCGCACGGTGGTCCGTCCCGCCGGCTCACGGCGGAAGTCGTGGTAGAAAGTCACCACTCCGTGGACGTCCGCCCTGGAGAGGTTGAACTCGTCGGCGAGCACCGGTATCGCCTCTTTCGGCACGCAGCCCAACTCGGCCTGCAGGGCGTGCAGTACCGGTAGCAGCGCGCCGCGCTGATCCCGATGATCAGCCACAACCGTCCGGACCACGTCTTCGACCGTCATGCCACTCCCGCCGATCGTCATTGACCACTCCGCCTTCGCCAGGTCAGGGAGTTCGGGCGCGGGATCGTCACAGAGCCGCTCGCCTTCCCGACGGTGCCGGCAGTACACGGTGACGATACCGCATACAAACTTCTGCATACAGAATCCTGCAGCCAGGACTTTTCCCAAGTCCCGGCACCCGGGCGCGTCTTGTCGCGACCGAAAGGCATGTTGCATACCAAAACCTGTATACTGACCGTTCCCGCCGCCGGCGACCCTCACGGCGGCCACCAGTGCAGAGCCGTCGGCCCACAGGCTCGGTGGCAGAACGGGGGAACCATGCGTGAGGCCCTGACGGCCGCGGCGACCCGCCGGGTCGCCCGCCCCGCACCACTGCGCCAGGCCGTGTACGACGCCCTGATCGAACTGATCATCAACGGCTCCCTCACACCGGGCCAGCACCTGGTCGAGGCCGAACTCGCCGAGCACCTCGGGGTCTCCCGCCAGCCGGTGCGCGAGGCCCTGCAGCGGCTGCAGACCGACGGCTGGGTCGACCTGCGCCCCGCCCAGGGCGCCTTCGTCCACTCCCCCACCGAGGAGGAGGCCGCCCAGCTGCTCGGCGTCCGCTCGGTGCTGGAGACGTACTCGGCCCGGCTCGCCGCCGAGAACGCCAAGCCCGAGGACGTCGAACGCCTCTGGGAGCTGCAGCAGGAGGGCGTCGAGGCGCTCGCCGGAGGCGACGTGGAGCGCCTGGTCACGGCCAACACCGCGCTGCACTCCTTCATCACGTCCATCGCCGCGAACGCCGTGCTGGCCGAGCTGATCTCGCAGGTGAGCCGGAAGGTGCGGTGGTACTACACCCCCATCGCCAAGCCCCGGGGCAAGGACGCCTGGAACGAGCACGCCCAGCTCATCAAGGCCATCGCCAAGGGCGACGGCGACCGCGCCGGCGAGATCATGCGCAAGCACACCGAACGCACCGGCGACTACCGCAAGGCGGTCGCGGCGGGGGCGACGGCGCTGAGCTGAGCCGCCCCGCCCGCCGCCGCCGCCGCGGCCGTGTCCGCGGCCTCGACCGACGGGTGGACGGCCGAGGAGCCCAGGGCGTCGCGCAGTTCGCGCAGCCACGGCAGCACGGTGCGCAGCACGACCTCGTGCCCCGCGCCGTCCTCCCCGAGCATCGCGTCGGCGGGGACGAGGACCGGGTCGGCCAGGACCGTGGAGGTGGCACTGCCGTGCGGTCCGCCTCCGTCCGGCCGGGCCGGGACGAACAGGTCGGGCGCGTGCGCGGGCACCAGCCACAGGGTCAGCCCGTCCCCGGCGGCCAGCGGCAGCGACGACCAGACGTAGCTGTCGGCCTCCCCCGCCGCGACCACCTCGCGCTTGCGGGCGCGCAGGGCGACCACCTCTCCCGAGCGGGTGGCGGTCGCGCCCGCGGCACCGTACGCGCCGTCCGTACCGTCCGCCAGGGCGAGGCTGCTGAGGTGGCGTCCGGCGGCCGTCTCGCCGCGCACCCAGCGGCTCCCGCACGCCTCGATCACGGCGACCGCCGCGTAGTGGGACTGCAGCACGGCCGCGGTCACCGGGCAGGTACCGGCGATCCGCGCGACGACCTCGGCGGCCTCGGCCGGACCCCGGCCACCGCCGCCCAGGTCGGTGGAGACGGTCAGCCCGAGCAGCCCCGCCTCGCCCAGGGCGCTCACCGCGCGGCGCGGGAAGCTCCCCTCCCTGCCGGTCCGCTCGGCACGGGGCGCGATGACGTCGCTCAGGACACGGGAGAAGGCGTTGCGGTACGACACGAGGTGACCCCCTCGGGAACGGTTGCTGATCTGCCGTCAGGCAGCGGATGTGGGCACGACGACGGACGGGGCAGCCGGGCACGCGGGTGCGTGCGGGCCGGCCGCCCCGCCGGCGTGCGCGCGGACCAGCCGCCGGGAGCAGCCGTCCCGCGTCTCCCGGCAGGTTGCCGTCCGCCGGTCCGCGCGCAGGTTTGGAGGGGGCTTGGGTGCCCCGGGTGGTTCAGGGGCGCGGGTCGATCTCCCGCAGCAGCCCCGTCGTGACGTCGAAGACGAATCCCCGGACGTCGTCGGTGTGGGGCAGGAACGGGGACGTACGCACCCGCTGCATCGACTGCCGGACGTCCTGGTCGACGTCCTGGAACGCCTCCACCGCCCAGGCGGGGCGCTGGCCGACCTCCAGCTCCAGCTCGTGGCGGAAGTCCTCGGTGAGGGTCTGCAGACCGCAGCCGGTGTGGTGGATCAGTATCACGCTGCGCGTCTTCAGGGCGCGCTGGCTGATGGTCAGCGAACGGATGGTGTCGTCGGTGACCACACCGCCGGCGTTGCGGATGGTGTGGCAGTCGCCCAGTTCCAGGCCGAGGGCGGCGTGCAGGTCGATCCGCGCGTCCATGCAGGCCACCACGGCCACCTGGAGCACCGGCCGGGCGCCCATGCCCGGGTCGGTGAACCCGGCGGCGTACTTGCGGTTGGACTCCACGAGGCGGTCGGTGACCGTCTCCCCGCCCGGGGCGCTGCCGCCGGGCTGTGCGGAACCGTACGTTGACGTCGTCATGACTTCCGGTGCGCTCCTTTTCTGGTGCGGCCGTCCACGTGCTCCGATCATCCACGCGGGCTGCCGGTCCGGGGCGGACCACGGCGGCTCCTGCCGCTCCCGTGTCCGCCCGGCGGTCGATAGACGGGGTGTATCAACGCAGGCCGGACCGCACGGCGCACCGGCCCCGGTACGGCGGCGGGGTCCGCGGCGCCGGCGGGCCGCACACCGCGCGCCGCCCGTACGGCGGCGGGGCGCACCGCCGGGTCGTGTCACTGCCGGTGGAACGGCGCGCGTGGTCCGCGGTCATGTCAGATCACTCCCAGTGCCTTGAGCCCCGGCAACTCGTCCTCGTGGATGCCGAGCTCGGTGGTGTAGATGTCGTGGTTGTGTTCGCCGAGGAGGGGTGAGCGGTGGATGGTGGTGGGTGAGTCGGAGAGTTTGAGGGGGTTGCCGACGGTGGTGTAGGTGCCGCGTTCGGGGTGGTCGACTTCGACGACGATGTCGTTGGCCTTGAGGCTGGCGTCGTCGATGATCTCCTTGGTGGACAGGATGGGCCCGCACGGGATGTTGTGGGTGTTGAGCTCTTCCAGGACCTGCCATTTGGGCAGGGTGGTGGTCCATTCCTCGATGAGCTGGAACATCTTGGCGAGTTTGGGCAGCCGGGCTTCGGGGGTGGCCCATTCGGGGTCGTCGGCGAGTTCGGGGTGGCCGATGAGTTCGGCCAGGGGTTGCCAGCCGACGGGCTGCACGATGACGTAGACGTAGTCGTTGGGGCCGCCGGGGGCGCATTTGACCGCCCAGCCGGGCTGTCCGCCGCCGGAGGCGTTGCCGGAGCGGGGGACTTCGTCGGTGAAGTCCTCGTTGGGGTACTCCGCCAGTGGTCCGTGGGCCAGGCGTTGCTGGTCGCGGAGTTTGACCCGGCACAGGTTGAGCACCGCGTGCTGCATGGCGACCTGCACGCGTTGTCCGCGGCCGGTGTGGGTGCGCTGGTACAGGGCGGCCAGGATCCCGGCCACGGCGTGGACCCCGGTGCCGGAGTCGCCGATCTGGGCGCCGGTGGCCATGGGGGGACCGCCTTCGAAGCCGGTGGTGGCCATTGACCCGCCCATCGCCTGCGCGACGACCTCGTACGCTTTGAACGCGGTGTAGGGGCCGTCCCCGAAGCCCTTGATGGAGGCGTACACGATCCGCGGGTTGATCTCCTGGATCCGCTCCCAGGTGAACCCCATCCGGTCCACCGCGCCCGGCCCGAAGTTCTCCACCATCACGTCACTGCGCGCGATCAGCTCGGTCAGGATCTCCCGCCCGCGCGGGGTCTTGGTGTTCAGCGTGATGCTCCGCTTGTTCGCGTTCAGCATCGTGAAGTACAAGCTGTCCACCCCCGGCACGTCCCGCAACTGACGCCGCGTGATGTCACCACCGGGAGCCTCCAGCTTCACCACGTCCGCACCCAGCCACGCCAGCAACTGCGTCGCCGACGGACCCGACTGCACATGCGTCATATCCAGGACGCGCACACCTTCGAGTGCCTTGGTCACAACGGCCACCTCACAAGTCCAACGACGGGTCGGGAGTGGTGCGTCGGGATCCCATACTGCAGATTGCATACCGTATGGAGTAACCATGGTTGCGGCCCACACGGTGGATGTCCAGAGAAGGAGGGCAAAGATTTCCCCCGCGCTCCCTATGGATGACCCACGGTCACCGTGTTAAATTAACACGAAGATTCGTTTTTTAATCGAAGGATGAATCCATGCCGAAGGTCACGCAGGAGTACATGGAGGCCCGCCGCCGGCAGATCCTGGACGCGGCGCGCCGCTGCTTCCTGCGGGACGGGTTCCACTCCACGTCCATGCAGGACCTCTTCGCGGAGTCGGGCCTCTCGGCGGGCGCGGTGTACCGGCACTTCGCCAGCAAGAACGAGATGATCACGGCCATCGTCGAGGAGAGCATGCGTGACGTCCTGACGATGGTCCACGGTGTCGCCGGGCAGCGGCCCACCAGCTCCGTCGGAGACCTGATGGCCGGTGTCTTCGACATCGTGAAGGCCAAGACCGCCGAGCAGAACATCGCCGGGCTGTCCGTGCTGGCCTGGTCCGAATCCCTGCGGAACCCTTCACTGGCCGAGCAGTTCAACGACCTGCTGGCCCAGATGCGCTCCGCCCTCACCGAGGTCGTCCGGGAGCACCAGCAGGGCGGCACCCTGACGCGTGGGGCATCTCCCGAGGCGATCGCCGCCACGCTCCTGTGCACGCTGCCCGGCTACATCCTCCACTTGGCCATGGGTGACTCCGAGGCCGTCGAGGGGGTTCCCGACGCGCTCCGCGCGCTCTGGCCCGAAGCGGCACCGTCCTGACACCGCGCCTCGCCCGGCTCGGTCCCGGGCCGGGCGAGGCGCTTCACCGGGCAGGCGGCTCAACGCGGCATCGGCATCGCGATGAGGGCCCGGCGGGTGCCGGTGTCGTCACAGGGGCGGACCAGCCGCAGCTCCCCGCCGGAACGGGCGAGTTGGCGCCCCAGGTCCGTCCGGCGCCAGGACAGGCGCCACGAGCCGCCGGCTTCGTCCGCGTCGGGTATCCGGAAGCGCACCAGTCCCCCGGCCGGTCCGCCGGCGCCGGGGCCCACGAGGAACGCTTCCACGAGGTGCAACGGCAGGGACGAGAAGAGCCGGTCGCGGCGCCCGCTGCGCAGCCGGCTGCCGGCCCCGCGGCTGCCGTTGCCGCCGTCCGGAGACGGCGGTGAGACATGCGGGATCCGGCGTCCGGGCTTCATCCGTGCCTGTGCAACGGCTTGCCCGCGAGAGCGAGGAACGCCTCCCCCAGGGCCTCGTTCTGGGTCGGGTGAGCGTGGACGAGGGGGGCGACGTCGTCCGGATGGGCTTCCCAGGCGACCGCGAGCTGCGCTTCCGCGATGAGCTCGCCCACCCTCGCACCGACCATGTGGACCCCCAGCACCAACGTGGGCCTGCTCAAGCACGCCTCGAACGTCCCGCAGTCCGCGTTGTACCTCGACACGCTCTTCGAATGGGCGGGCTTCCCCGTCGGGTCGTTCCAGGCGCTCCTCATCGGAGCAGCCGGCGTCGAAGCCGTCGTCCGCGACCGGCGCGTCGCCGCCGAGACGCTCACCGGATCCGAGCCGGCCGGACGGTCGATCGCGGCGGTCGCGGGCTCGGAAGTGAAGAAGGCCGTGCTGGAGCTGGGCGGGTCCGACCCGTTCATCGTGCTGCCCTCCGCCGACGTCCGCGCGGCGGCCCGGACCGCCGTGACCGCGCGCACGATGAACAACGGCCAGTCGTGCATCGCGGCCAAGCGGTTCATCGTCCACACCGAGGTGTACGACGAGTTCGTCGAGGCCTTCGTCGCGGGCACGAAGGCGCTGACCGTCGGCGACCCGCTCGACGAGGACACCGACATCGGGCCGATCGCCACGGAGTCCGGTCGGCGCGAGCTCGCCGAACTGGTCGACGACGCCGTCTCGCAGGGCGCCGTCCTGCGGTGCGGCGGGTCCGCGGTCGGTACCGAGGGGTGGTTCTTCGAGCCGACGGTGCTGGAGGAGGTCACCCCCGCGATGCGGGTGTACCGGGAGGAGGCCTTCGGTCCGCTGGCCGTGGTCCACCGGGTCGACGACATCGCACAGGCCGCGGCGCTCGCCAACGACACGGCCTTCGGCCTCAGCTCGTCGGTGTGGACCACCGACCCCGACGAGGAGCGGTTCCTGATCCCCCGGCTCGAGGCGGGCGCCGTCTTCGTCAACGGCATGAGCGTCTCCTACCCCGAACTGCCGTTCGGCGGCGTGAAGGACTCGGGCATCGGCCGCGAGCTCGCCGCAGAAGGCATCCGGGAGTTCTGCAACCTCAAGACGGTCTGGAAGGGCTGACGGGAGGCGCTCCCGCAGAGCACGCCCAGGACGCCCGCCGGCCGGCGGGCGTCCTGGGCGTGCTCAAAGTGCCTTTTCCGCCCAGCGGTTCAGCGTCCCGCTCTTGTCGTCATAGGTGAGCCAGGTCCCGTCGCCGAGCGGACGCACATAGCTGTCGACAGGGCCCGTGGGATAGCCGACCGCCCCGCGTATCTCCAGGCTGTGGGCGTCGAGCAGCCAGTGGCGGGCCTGTTCGGGGTCCTCGGCGGAGTCGATCGTCGAGGCGATGACCGTGTCGGCGTCCACGAAGCCGCAGCCGTAGTCCCAGCGGGGCGGGTCCCCGTCACCGGCCGGATCGGGCGAGACCTCGGCGAGCACGGTGCCGTCCAGGGCGTGCAATTGCAGGTCCCACCCGCTGTGCTCGACGGTCAGGAAGCCCGGGTGCCCCGCATGGACGTCCATCAGGATGCGGTCCATGCCCTCGTTCAGGTCCCAGCCGGTCAGCTCGCCGCCGTCCCGGCGCGCCCAGTGCAGCAGGACGCCGTCCTGGCCCATGCCGATGCACAGGCCCATGTGGACACCGTCCGGGTGGGACAACTGGTGCGAACCGGACGCCGCGCTGCCCAGCGGCAGCCGGTCCAGCTCCCGTCCGTCCCGGGCGTCCAGGACGACCCAGCGCTCCTCCCACTCGCCTTCCGCCGGCTCGGCCACGACATGCGCCCAGACGAGCCGGCCGGCGTCCGAGACCCGGCAGGAACCGTGCTCGTGACCGGGGCACACCTCCTGCTCGTCCCCCGTGTGCGGATGGCCGATCTCGGGCCCCCAGCAGGCGTGCCGGTACTCCCACAGCGTCTCGCCGCCCCTGCCCACCGCCCGTACCGCGCGCTGACCCGAGAACACCGCGAACGTGCCGTCGGGACTCACCGAGTGGACGCCGCGGTCCCACCCGGGCCAGGGAAGGGGGAAGACGGCGGCCGGCACGCTCTCGCCCGAGAACACCTCGCCCAGGTCGTGGACCTCCAGCTCGCGCCCGTTGCCGAGCAGGGCGCGGCACGCACCGCCCCCGCGGCTCTCGAACGCGAAGCCGTTGACGAGCGCGCCCCCACCCGGCAGCCACACCGAGTCGCGCAGTTGTGCGGTGATCGACATGGCCCGACGGTAGCGGACCCCACCGACAGCGGGTCAAAGGACCCGGAGGATGCCCTCGACGCGGTCCTTGGCCTCCCCGAAGAGCATGGCGGAGTTGTCGCGGTAGAAGAGGGGGTTCTGGACTCCGGCGTAACCGGAGGCCATGGAGCGTTTGAAGACGATGACGCCCAGCGGCTCATCACCTTCCGCAAGGCGCACCCGGCCCTGCGTCCGGCCGCCTTCTACAGCGCCGACAACAACGGCAACGGCCTGGGCCAGCTGGACTGGTTCACCCCTGCCGGCAGCGCGCCCGACGGGGCCTACTGGTCCAGCCCGAACAACCATGCCTTGGCCTTGCGCCTCGACGGCACCGAACTCGGCGACCCCAGCAGCGCCGTCTACGTCGGCTACAACGGCTGGTCCGGTGACGTCGACCTCACCCTCCCCTCACCCGGCGCGGGCAAGCAGTGGTACCGCGTCACCGACACCTCGACCTGGGCCGAAGGACCCGATCAGGTGGCCTCCTCCGGTTCAAGCCCTCGTCGGCGGCGCCGGCACTGTCTACCGCCTGCACGGCCGGGCCAACCTGCTGCTGATCGCGAAGTAGCCCGGTCCCCGAACGCGTGGCGGGTACGCCCCGGCCCGGACGGGACTGACGGCAGTCTCGACCGGGCTGCGCGCCTGCCGCGCCCCGCCGTGTACCGGCACCAGGTGACCGACGGCCCGGAAAGCAGCCCGCCTCGTCCGCAGTCCAGGGAGCGGGGCCGCAGGGTCCAGAATGCGGCCCGCACCGGTTCGTTCGGTGGCCGTCGCGTCGGTGAACAGGCGATGGCTGTCTCCGTCCTCGCCGGTAGACTGGTGCTCCTATGCGTAAGCGCTCCGTCTCGCCGGCTCCCACCGTCAACGATGTGGCACGTATCGCGGGGGTATCCCGCCAAACGGTCTCCAACGCCCTGAACACACCGGATCGCTTGCGACCGGAGACGCTGGACCGCGTGCTCCGGGTGATCAAGGAGACCGGCTATGAGCCCAACCGGGCGGCGAGGTCGCTCAGGACCCAGGCGTCGCGGCAGATCGGCTACTGCGTCGAGGTAGGGCGGGGTGGCACATCGAATGTGATCCTCGACCGATTCCTGCACGCGCTCGCGGCGGCGGCCCAGGAGAACGGCTACCGCGTGGTGATCTGCGCCGCGCAGGATTTCCAGGACGAGCTGGCGACGTACGACGAGATGCTGCGCACGTCCAGCGTCGACGCCTTCATACTGTCCCGGCTGGACCCCGGCGATCCCCGACCGGAATGGCTCGCCTCACGGAACGCGCCCTTCGTGGGCTTCGGCCGGGCGCCCCATGCCCCGCCCGGGCAGTTGTGGGTTGATGTGGACGGCGCAGCCGGCATCGGCGCGGCTGTGGACCACCTCGTCGCCAGAGGTCACCGGGAGATCGCGTTCCTCGGGATGGAGGAAGGCAGCGGGCCGGGACAGGACCGCCTGCTCGGATGGCGCCTGGCCATGGACCGGCACGAACTGGTCGCCCGCAACTGCGCCCGGTCGCCCGACACGATCGACGACGGCGCCGCCGCTGCCGCTGAACTGCTGCGCGCCTGGCCCCGCCCCACGGCGGTGGTGGCGGCCAGTGACACCCTGGCGCTGGGGTGTTACACGGCAGTCCGGGACCAGGGGCTGTCCATCGGGCGGGACGTGGCAGTGGTCGGCTTCGACGACTCCCCTGCCGCCGCGCTGGTCCAGCCCTCGCTGACCACGCTGCGGCAGCCGTTGACCGAGGTCGGACGTGCGGTGATCAGGCTGCTGACCGCCCTCCTGGCAGGGAGTCCACCCGCCGCTTCCGAGTACGTGCTGTTCGAACCGGAGTTGATCGTCCGTGAGAGCTCCTGACGCTCGCGGCTATCCGCCCGCTGCTTCCGCGTAGTTTCTGCGGGACGGAAGTTGACCGTCGGCGGGAGCACCTGAGTTCCTCCACACGGAACACCACGGAAACGTTGAGGAAACTCCCCCTAGTCAGGTGGTCCACCACATGGCATAGTCCTGCGCGTCGCAGTTTTGATCGTTCAACTTACGGGTCGCCGACGACGGTTCGAGCTCGGCGCCCGGACTCTGTACGTCAGCGACCGCCGATCGGCCGCGCGTTCACCGCTGCTGTCTTCCGCATTCACGGTCGACGCACCGGGTGACGGCACCAGCCCATGAATTCGGCGGCGGTTGCGCTGCGCGGCCCCACCGGTGACCCGCTTGACCGAAGGAGGCAGGGTGACAATCCCTCACCCACCTGCGCTGCACGACCTCGTGACCGTGCTGCGTGCCCCCGCCGCCGCGCTGTGCGGGTCGGACGGCCAACTGCGGACGGGCGGCGCGGACGGCTACTACGACGACGACCGCCGGATGCTCTCCCGGCTGGAGGTCGAGATCGTCGATGCCGAGGTCCGGCCGGTGGGCCGGTCACTGACCCGGTCGTCCGAGGCCCGGTTCACCGCCGTCGTGCAGCCGGTCCGCGGAGCTGCGACCGACACGGACCTGATGCTGGAGCGCCGCCGGGTGCTGACGCACAGCGCCCTTGAGGAGCACCTGAGGCTGCGGACCTTCGGCGACGCCCCCCTGCGGGTGCGGGTGCGGGTGCGCGCCGAGTCGGACCTGGCTCCCGTGCACGAGGTCCGGTCGGGCGAGCGCATCCGCCCTGTCCCCCCGGTCAGCGCCGGCGGCGAGGTTCGCTGGGACCGCGACGGCACGGGGGTCGTCCTGACCGCGGACCCGGCGCCGGCCGAATGCCGGAGGGAGGACGGTACAGCCGTCCTGTGCTTCGAGGCCGAACTGCCGCCCGGAGGCTCCTGGTCGCTCTCCCTTCGCGTGTGCGCATCGCCCGACACCGACCCGGCGAGTACTTCCGCGCGCGTGCCGCGGACCGACTTCAGCGCGCCACTCGACTCGCTGCCTCCGCCATGGGCCGCGCCCGCGCAAGCGCCGGTCGACCACCGCCGGGCGCGCCTGCTGCACAGCAGCCTCGAGGACCTGCGGGCCATGCTGCTGTGCGACCCTCTCGATCCGCGGGACCGCTTCCTCGCCGCCGGGAGTCCTTGGTACTTCACCCTCTTCGGACGCGATTCGCTCTGGTCCGCCCGGATGCTGCTGCCCCTGGGCACCGCGGTTTCCGGGGGCACGCTGCGCACCCTCGCCCGCAGGCAGGGCCGGCGGGACCTGCCCGAGGCGGAGGAGCAGCCAGGAAAGATCCTGCACGAGGCGCGCCCGGAGGCGCTGCGGCTGGGCAGCCTCACACTGCCCCCGCTGTACTACGGCACGGTCGACGCCACGGCGCTGTGGGTGCGCCTGCTGCACGACGCCTGGCGGGCGGGCCTGCCCGAGGCCGAGGTCGCCGAGCTGCTGCCGCACCTGCGGAAGGCCCTGCGGTGGATCACCGAAGCGGGTGACGCCGACGGGGACGGGTTCCTCGAGTACCGGGCCACCGTCCCGGGAAGCCTGGCGAACCAGGGCTGGAAGGACTCCCACGACGGGGTGTGCTGGTCCGACGGACGGCTCGCGGAGGCACCGCTGGCACTGTGCGAGGTCCAGGGGTACGCGCATGCCGCCGCCGTGCAGGGCGCTGACCTGCTGGAGAGCTTCGGTGCCGGCGGTGCGGAGCCGTTGCGGGACTGGGCGGCCCGGCTGCGTGAGCGTTTCCGCGAGGCGTACTGGGTCTGCGACGACGTCGGGCCCTATCCGGCGATCGCGTTGGACGGAGCCAAGCGGCCGGTGGACGGCGCCTCCTCCAACATGGCCCATCTGCTCGGCACCGGGCTGCTCTCACCCGACGAGGCGGCTTTGGTCGCCCGCAGACTGTCCGCGCCGGACATGGACTGCGGATTCGGACTGCGGACCCTCTCCTCCACCAGCGCTGCCTTCAACCCGATGAGCTACCACTGCGGCAGCGTCTGGCCGCACGACACAGCCATCGCCGTGCTGGGGTTGGCCGCCGAGGGCCACCACGAGGTGGCCCGCTCACTGGCGAACGGAGTGGTCGAGGCCGCGGAACGTTTCGGATACCGACTGCCGGAGCTGTACGGAGGGGTCTCGGCGGCCGACAGCGGGCCTCTGCCCGCCTATCCCTCGGCCTGCCGTCCCCAGGCCTGGGCGGCCGCCGGGGCGGTGGCGGTCATCGGGTACCTGGAGAGCCGGGGCGCGGCGCCCTCTCCGGGCACCCCGCCTCCGCAGGCGGGGAACGCTCCGGCGCTCCCGGTGCCGACCCACCGGACAGACACTCGACCCGGACACAACGGGCGTCTCAGGTCCTGAAACCGCCGAGGGCTGACGGGAAGAGCGCCTGACAGCAGAACGTCGGCGCAGTGTGCACGCTCACGATCCGATGTGATTTTTTTCGCTGCCGCACCATTCGAATCCGCGCCGACCGGCGCTGCTCAACGAGGAGCAAGGGAATGACCAGTCGAAGAATTCTGCAGGCGGCCGCTGTTGCCGCGGCCGCCGCACTCGCCGCCAGTGCGTGCAGCGGCAAGGGGACGGACAAGAACGCGGGAGACCAGGGCTCCGGTGATCGTGGTCCCATAACCCTGGCCACCGGCAAGGACACCTCCGGCAATCTGCAGAACCTGCTCGACGAGTGGAACTCCGCGCACCCCAGGGAAAAGGCCACCATCACCGAACTGCCCACCTCCGCGGACGCGCAGCGTCAGCAGATGGTGCAGAACGCCCAGGTGAAGTCGGACGCGTACTCGGTGCTCGGCCTCGACGTGACCTGGACCGCCGAATTCGCCGCCAACCGCTGGATCGACCAACTTCCGGCCAAGGACTTCCCGCTGGACGGCCTGCTGCCGTCCGCCGTCGACACCGCGAAATACCGGGGCAAGGTGTACGCGGCCCCGTACCAGTCCAACGGCGGGATGCTCTTCTACCGCACCGACCTGCTGAAGAAGGTCAAGGCCGAGGCGCCGACCACCTGGGTCGAGATGGCGGCCGTCTGCAAGAAGGTCCTGCATCTGCCCGAGGCCTCCAAGATGCGCTGCTACGCGGGCCAGTTCGACAAGTACGAGGGCCTGACCGTCAACTTCTCCGAAGCCGTCCAGTCCGCCGGCGGGGAACTGTTCGACGACAACGGCAAGCCGACCGTCGACACACCCGAGGCGAAGGCCGGCCTGAGGTGGCTCGTGGACAGCTTCAAGGACGGCACCATCCCGAAGGAGGCGCTGACCTACCAGGAGGAGAACGGCCGCGAGGCCTTCCAGGCGGGCAAGCTCATCTTCCTGCGCCAGTGGCCGTATGTGTGGAACCTCGCCAACGAGACCGACGGCTCCTCGAAGGTGGCGGGCAAGTTCGACGTCGCTCCGCTGCCGGGAATGAACGGCCCCGGCTCCTCCACCCTGGGAGGCCTGAACCTGGCCGTGTCCGCGTTCGCCCCGCACAAGGCGTCCGCGCGGGACTTCATCACGTTCCTGACCGGTGAGGAAGCCCAGCGCTCCAACCTGCTGAAGGCAGCGGTCGCGCCGACCCGGGCGAACCTGTACAGCCAGGCCGACCTTCAGAAGAAGTTCCCCTACCTCGCGACGCTCGGCAAGTCGATCGAGAGTGCCCGGCCCCGGCCGAAGGCCGTGCGCTACGGCGATGTCACCGCGGCCATCCAGAACGCCATTTATCCGGTGGTCTCCGGAAAGGCGAGCCCCGACACCGCGCTCACCGACCTGCAGCAGCAGTTGGAGAAGATCACCGCAGAGTGAGGCGTCCCCGGCCGGGCGCGTTGCGCCCGCCGCGCTCCGTGCCCGGCCGGGGCGATCGGCGTTCCCCCGAAGAAGGACACCTCGTGACCACCACCATCCGGACAGCCACCGCGCGTCCTGTCCCAAGGCTCCGCAAGAGCCGGGGTGACGGCCGCCTCGCGGCCGCCCTGCTCTCGCCCACCCTCCTCGTCCTCGGCCTGGTCATCGCCTATCCCCTGGTGGCCGCCATAAGGGCTTCCCTCTTCCAAGAGGGCCAGGGCCTCGACGCCGACGGCTTCGTGGTGGAGGGGGAGCGATTCGCGGGCCTGCGCAACTACACGGACGCGTTCTCAGGGACCAACGCCTCGGTGTTCTGGAATGCCTTCTGGAACACCACGTTCTTCACCGTCACCACCGTGTCGATCGAGGTGCTCCTCGGCATCGCG
The DNA here is from genome assembly GCF_042891295.1 of Streptomyces sp. NPDC001902. Lineage (NCBI taxonomy): Bacteria > Bacillati > Actinomycetota > Actinomycetes > Kitasatosporales > Streptomycetaceae > Streptomyces > Streptomyces sp. NPDC001902. The sequence continues at coordinate 117,517 of NZ_JBIATA010000016.1, forward strand.
ATGGCCATGGTCATGAACCACGCCCTGCGCGGGCGCGCCGTCGTGCGCGCGGCCATTCTGGTGCCATGGGCCATCCCTACGGCCGTCTCCGCGCTGCTGTGGCGGTGGGTCTTCGACGTCAACGGCGTGGCCAACGCCCTGCTCGGCCGGCAGATCCTGTGGACCGCGGACGGGTGGCAGGCGAAGCTGGCGGTGATCGTCGCCGACACGTGGAAGACCGCGCCGTTCATCGGCCTCCTGGTTCTCGCGGGCCTGCAGTTGATACCCCGTGAGCTCTACGAGGCGGCCCGGGTCGACGGCGCCGGTCCCTGGCGCCAGTTCCGCAGCATCACACTGCCCCTGGTCAAACCCACCCTGCTGATCGCCGTCCTGTTCCGCATCCTGGACGCGCTGCGCATGTTCGACCTGCCCTTCGTCCTGATCGGCGGCCGGAAGCACGAGGTGGAGACGCTGGCGATGCTCGCGTACTACGAGGCCAGCAATGTGCGCTACGGCCCCGCGGCCGCCTACGCGACCCTCCTGTTCGCCTACGTCGTCATCGTGGCGTTCGCCTTCGTGAAGCTGCTCGGCACGGACCTCATCGGAGAGGCCAGAGCCCGCCGGCGCACCGCCCGCACGACCCGGACGCCCGCCCCGGCACGAAAGGCCACCACCGCATGACCGCCGCCGACTACCCCGCACCGGCCCCGGCCCGGCGGCTGCGCCCGACGGCCCTGCTGCGGCCCCTGGGTATCGCCGCCATCGTCGTCTACTGTCTCGCGCCGTTCTACTGGATGGTCGTGTCGAGCTTCCGGCGCCCGACCGACCAGTTCCAGCTCTCGCTGCTGCCCCATCCGTGGTCCGGCGCCAACTTCGCCGCGGTCTTCAGGCCGGACGTCGGCTTCCAGCGCTCGCTGCTCAACAGCCTCGTCGTGGCCGGCGTGACCACCGCGCTCACGCTGCTGGTCGGCACCGTCGCGGCCTACGCGCTGGCCCGCCTGGAATTCCGCTTCAAGGGCGCTGTCGCGGCGGTCATCATCGCCACGTCCATGTTCCCCGGAATCTCGCTCATCATCCCGTTGCTGAGGCTCTTCTCGGACATCGGTTGGATCAACACCTACCAGGCCATGGTCGTCCCCAGCATGTCCTTCGCCCTTCCGCTGGCCGTGTGGACGCTCACCGCGTTCTTCCGCCAGCTGCCGGCGGAACTGGAGCAAGCCGCCATGGTGGACGGCTGTACTCGGGGGCAGGCATTCCGGAAGGTCATCATTCCCATCGCCGCTCCGGGCATCTTCACCACGGCGATCATCACCTTCATCGCGGCCTGGAACGAATTCATCATCGCTCTGTCCATGGTCAACCAGAAGTCGATGCAGACGGCGACCGTCGCCATCTCGCGCTTCACCGGCGCGTATCGCTTCGACCAGCCGTACGGCACGCAGATGGCGGCCGGTGTCCTGGTCACGGTCCCGCTTGTCATCGCCGTACTCGTCTTCCAGCGGCGCATCATCGCCGGACTGACCGCCGGCGGCGTCAAGTAGGGTGCTGTTCCCGGGTGCTGGACATAAGACCGTGCGCCGGCGTCCAGCGATCTCGTTCGGACACGCCGCCGGCCTGGGCATCGACCTGGACACCGTCCAACGACAGCTGTCACCAGGGGATCCGCTGCCCCGGCGGTGGACGGTTGGGCGCACGCCGGGCCGGCCGATGTTCCACCGCCGGCCGGCCGTGACTGCGAGGCCTCCCCGGCCGATCCGAGGCCGTCGTCCACCCTGCCATGGCCGACCTGATGACCCGGCGCCTCACTGGCGGAGCCACCCCGACCGGCGAGACCCCATCCCTCGGAACGAGACGCTGGCCGCGGGATGGAACATCGGGAGGAAACGACCCCCAATGGTTGGTGAGACAGGGCCGCCCCTGGAATACGCCCTGGCCAACAAGGTCGACCACCCCCCGCGACAACCGCGTCCGCGAGCGCGATGTCGTGCCCGAGCTCGACGCGTGGGTCTCCCTGCGGTTCGCTCCATGCCGGAAGGCAGCCGCCATCGGCCGGATGCACAAAGCGCGACTCGTGCGTGCCGATGCAGCCGCCGCCACCGCAGCCCCAACTGCGCACTGGCAACCCTGCGTGTTCTCGCACGAGCGGATCGCCGAGCTCGTGACTGCAACAGGAGACGCGGCCGGTACGTTCCGTAACGCCCAGGAACGGCCACCCGAGCGGAGGGCTGACAGCTCAGTCGGCGGCCGACCGCTCCCCGTGCCGGATGGGACAGCCACGCATGCCGGGTATCGGGCGGGTGCCCAGTTCGTCCAGCCGGTAGCCGTTCGGGTAGCCCTTGATCTCCCAGTTCTGCCGTGCGTAGTGCGGGGCGCGCCGTGGCGGCATCAGACGGACGGCGCGTCCGCGCAGCCGTATCGCGCGGCGGACGAACGCGCGCATGGCGGCGCTCGGCGGAGTGTAGCGGAAGGCCCGTAGCAGCGGTTCGTCGAGCAGGGTGAGCGTCGCGGTGCGCAGTAGGGGGCGCAGCGGGCGCGGATACCAGGAGGTCATCAGGGCGAGCGTGGCCTCGGAGACCCGCCGCGCGTCCTTGTCCCAGGCGAAGTGGGCCGCCTCGTAGGTGTCGAGGCAGTGCTCGAACTCCTCGTAGGCCTCGGGGATGCCCTTGATGCCCATGTGCCGACCTAGCGTGCGGTAGTGGACGGCGCTGGCCACGGTTTCGTGGCGCGACAGCCTGCGCCAGCCGTAGGCGTCGATCCACCGTTTGGGCATCACGACGAACGTGCAGAGCACGTACCGCATGTCGTCGTTGCTGATGTCGTAGCTGCGGTGCATCTGGTTGATGCGGCGGATCGCTGTGCGGCCCTGTTCGCTGTCGAAGCCGTGTTCGATGACGGCGTCGAGGAGCAGGGACGTGTCGTCGTACCGCTTCTGTGTCCGGTCGGTGAGCTCGGCCGTCTCGGCGAGCAGCCGGCCGATGCTGGGCACGGCGTACGTTCGGTACAGGGCGAGCTCAAGGGACCGGGTGAAGTCCCACGGAAACTCGTATGCCGACGCGAGCCGATAGATCTCCGAAGCGTCCCTGTATGGGTCCAGCCGCCGGATCTGTTCCAGACGTTCGAAGCGCTTCACCAGACCGTCCCCCTTGTGCCGCCGGGGATCCAACTCTACGCCCATCTGGTCGCCGCGGCCGTCGCCAACAACGGCGAGATCGCCCAGCCCCACCTGGTCGAGCGCACCACCACCGCCGGGGGCACCACCGTCGACACCACCGGCCGCCGCAGCTACCGCCAGGCGATGACCCCCGCCACCACGACCCGCCTCCAGGACCTCATGGTCCGCGCGGTGGAGGACGGCACGGGCACCAACGCCGCCATCCCCGGCGCCCGCGTCGGCGGCAACACCGGCACGGCCCAGCACGGCCTCGGCAACACCGGCACCCCCTACGCCTGGTTCATCGCCTGGGCCCAGGCCCCCGACTCCGCCCAGCCGGCCGTCGCCGTCGCAGTCGTGGTGGAGAACGCCGAGGCCAACCGCACGGACATCAGCGGCGGCGGCAACGCGGCCCCGATCGCGAGAGCGGTGATGGAGGAGGCGCTGAAACTCGAGGCGGAGGCGCGGGGGCGGCCGTAGGGCTGAAAGGGAAAAGGCCGCCCTCACCACGGTGGTGGTGAGGGCGGCCCCTGGCGTCGTGCCCCGGTTGTCAGCCAGCGGTGGCGTCGAGCCATCGCCGTGCAGCCGCCTTCTCCTGCCTCGGCGTTCTCGGATAGTCCGCCTTCCATTCCGCCATTTTCCGAAGATCCGCGAGATCCGAGAATCCGGTCGCCAGGACGCTGCCGACTGCGGCGCTGTGCGCGTAGCAGAAGGCGACGACGTCTCCGGCCAGGGACAGTGCGGTGAACTCCGGTTCGCCGAAACCGCTGCCGAGCGCGGCGGCGGAACCGGCCCCCACCACGTCCCAGGATTCGGCCAGCCTGACGTGCGCCCACCACAGGTCGTTCCCGCCCTCCTGGAGCGGGACAGTGACCAGGAATTCCCGGTCGTCCCCGAAGAGGCCGCCTTCGCGGGAGAGCTCGAACCAGCCTTCGTTCGCCTGGGCGACAAAATCCGGGGTGTCGCGGCCGACGACCGAACGCGGCCATTCGCCGGACGGCGGCTTGTATCCCGTGGCCATGTTGGCGAGCGTCGGCGGGATGAGGGGGAGTTCCAGGTCCATCAGGCCCAGGAAGACCAGTCCGGCGGGGGCGAGTCGCCCAGCGTGGTCCATTGCTTCAACCTTTCTACACAAAGCAGTGCACGGCACCCATGAGGGATGCCGTGCACTGCTTTCTTTCTAACCTACTACCAGCGGTAGAGGCGTGGCGATGCGTAGTTGTGAACGCCGTTCCTCAGGGGGAAGTAGGCGATCTGTCCGGTCGTCGGGTGGACCATGATCCTGATCTGGTTGCCCTGCTGGCGGTTCCAGTAGATCAGCGCTCCCGTGGTGTCGGGCCCGAGCCAGGAGGCCCACTGGGCCCGCTGCCGCGGATTGAGATCGCGCCCCGTGAAGTGGTCGAGCCCGTCAGAAGCGGACCCGTCCCGCGCGGGCATGTTGGGATTCGCCCGGTACGCGGCCACGAGGTCGTGGGTCTCGGGATCGACCGAGAAGAACTCCCCGAGGTCACGCATGTCCTGCGCCCGAGCCGCGATCTCCTCGTCCGCGTAGTGCTCCGGCGCCCAGTTCTCGATCCCGTCGTCGCCCGCGTTCGAGCCGCCGCCTTCGGCGCCGCCCCTCGGGCAGGAGTCGTTGTGAACCAGGAGCGAGGTCGAGGCCGCCAGCACGTAGTACGTGTGGATCTCGCTGACGGTGAGGTTGTGAACCGTCGCCGCCGGGGCGGTCCAGCGCTGGACCGACGTGATCTGCACGGACGTGCCGGCGCTGGTCCGCAGCCACTGGCCCGACTTCAGGTCGGTGGCCTTGATCCAGCGGCGCAGCTCGGGCACCCAGACGGGGTGACCGTCGGTCGCCGTGAACCGCGCGGACTTCGAGCCGGCCTTGCCGTCGGTGTCGATCGTGACCGTGACCAGGTGCTTGAGGCCCTGGCCCTTGATCTCGGCCGTGACCGTCTCGACGCGGGTCTCCCCGGTCGTCGGGTCGGTGGCGAGGACCTTGTCGCCGGTCCTGACCTTCTCGATCGGCTTGGTGGAGCCGTCGGCCATCAGCACCTTCGTGCCGGGCACGAAGCTGTTGCAGCCGGCCTTGCCGGAGCCACCGCCACCGCTGGAACCACCGTTGTGACGGGAGGAACCACCGGAGGAACCACCGGGCTTGCCCCCGCCGGAGCCCTTGCCACCGCCGGAGCTGTGCTTGGGCTGGGAGGAGACCTTCGGTGCGGCGTGGGACTGAGCCTGCTTGTGGGCCGGGTTACCGGTCTTCCGCTTCGCGGCTGCCGCCGCGTCGGCCTTGCGCCTGGCAGCCTCGGCCGCCTTCTTCCTGGCTCTCTGCGCTGCCTCCCGCTTGGCCTTCTCGATCGCGAGCTTCTTGGCCCTCAACGCCGCTGTCTCGGCGGCCTTGGCGGCCTTGAGGACGGCCTCGGCTGCCCGCTTGGCGGCCTTGAACGCCTTGATGGCGTCGATGGTGCGGTTGACCGCCTTGATGACCGCGGGGATCTTGCCGAGCTTCGCCCACGGGATCGCGTCGATGATGATGCTCGCGCAGGACCACATGTCGCCGCCGAAGCAGGCGATGGCGTCGTTGATGCCGATGAAGTCCTTCAGCGTCTCCCACGCGACCGCGAGGATGACGGAGGTGAGGGACTTGCCCTGCATCGCCTGTGCCTGCGCGACCTGCGCCGCGGACAGGCCCGCGCCCGCGAGGGCCGCGGCCCGCTCGGATGCGTTCAGGCTGATCGCCAGACCCGTCGGGTCGTCGTACGTCACCGGGTTGTTGTGGGCGTAGACGTACCCGTTGGCCTGCTGCGGGTCGTTCAGGTCCATCATCGGGTCGGCGGACAGGAAGCGTCCGACGACCGGGTCGTAGAGACGGGCGCCCAGCGGCTGGAAGCCGGAGGCGTCGTCCCGGACCTTGCCCAGGAATCCGGTGTGGCTCTGCTGGTTGACACCGATGGTGCTGGCACCACGCTGGTTGCCGAACGGGTCCTGCTTGCGGATCCGCACCGCCATCGTGCCGCTCATCGCGACCTCGGCGTACGTCGAACCCTGGTGGTCGACGGCCAGCGCGACCAGCGCGTCGGAACCCGTGCCGTTGGCGTAGCGCAGGACCTGACCACCGGGGGTGGAGTAGGTGCGCTGGGTGTTGACGAGGACGCCGCCCTGCATGACGGTCACCTCGGCCTCGCCCAGGCTGAGCGTCGCCGTCTTGCCCTTGATGGTCAGCAGGCGCTCACCATCGGGGCCGTAGATGTGACGGGTGTCGTTCTGCGCCCCCCACAGCTGGGCGGAGGAGGTGGCGTCACAGGTGGCCAGGACGATCGGCGTGGAGTTCGTCGAGTTCGCGCCCTGGACCGCGAGGCAAAGGTTCGAGTTGGCGTGGATGAACTGACCCGCGGCGTTGCGCTTCAGCTCCTGCACCGAGGTGCCGCTGCACTTCTGCAGCTGGACCGCGGCGCCGACCGCGTTGGACGCCGGCTGGACGCACCAGTCGCCGTAGGCCGACAGGGTGCCCCGGTTGGGGTCGGTCTGCGTCCCGTTCACCGGGGACGGGGTCGGGGTGAAGTTCCAGCTCTGAGCCACCGTGGTGTTGCAGGCGTAGAGCTGGAGCGGCTGTGCGGCGGCCGCGAGGCCGTTCTTGAGGTCGAGGCACTTGTCGGCCAGACCCACGTACGGGGTCTTGCCGCCGGTGCCCGCGCCGGTGATCCGGTCGATCTTGCCGTCGTACGTCCAGGACAGCGTCTGCTTGTCGCCGTTCTGGACCGAGGTGACCTGCTTGGTCTCACCGGTCAGCTCGTACAGACGCTCGGCCTCGGCCTTGACCTGCGCACCCGCGGGGGTGGTGTAGATCTTGGAGACCTTGGTGAGGGTGTGCGGCTGGGAGCCGTCCGCCTTGCCGTAGGCGTAGTCGGTCGTGGCGTCCTTGCCCGTATTGCCGGTCAGGTCCTTCTCGACGAGCTTCTTCCGGTTGCCGAGCAGGTCGTACTCGTACTGCTGCCAGTAACCGGAGTTGTCCGCACCGGCGGCCACGTTGAGCGTGCCGTCGGCGTTCTTCGCGGTGGTGCAGTCGGTCTGGTCCTTGGAGGTCCAGGCCTCCTTGAGCTGACCGATCGGGTCATACGTGAAGCACTGCCGCTCCTCGATCCCAGGGGCCTGCTCACGGATGCCCGTGACGTTGCCGGAGGGGTCGTAGGTGTAGGAGCGGCTGGACACCGGGGTGCCGGGGGCCACCGAGGTCTCGGCCTTCTCGCGGTAGACTTCCTGCTTCTGCAGCTCACCGGTGGACTCGTCGTACGAGTTCTGCGCCCACACGCGGTACGGCTGCGCGCCCAGGGTGGAGCGCATGACCTGGCCGTACGGCGAGTAGATCGTCTCCGTGCCGTACCAGTCCTTGCCGGAGAGGGAGACGGGCTTCCCGTCCTTGTTGTAACGGACGACCAGCTTCTCCGGGTCGAAATTGCCGACCTTCGGAAGGGTCGCCTCGTCCATCATGCCGTTGTCGGAGTACTTGTAGTCGTACGTGTAGTCCGTCTGCAGACCCCAAGCACTGGCGACCGAGGACGGCAGCGACAGGGTCGTCGAGGTCGGCTGGTAGTCGCTCGTGTAGCCGTTGACCTTCTGGGTGTAGGCCAGGCCGTCGGTGTAGCGGGTGGCGGAGGCGGGCAGGCCCTTGCCGCCGGGGACCGTGTCGTACGTGAAGTCGGCCAGGACCTTGCCGTTGGCGTCCGTCGCGCGCTGCTGCTTGGGACGGGACAGCTCGTCATAGCTGTTCCACACGGTGCCGCGGGCGTTGGTGACGGTCACCGGCCGGTCACGGTTGTCGTACTTGGTGACCGTGGTGCCGGTGTCGGGGTCGGTCGCGGTCTCCATCCGGCCGCGCTTGTCGTACGTCCACGACCACGGGTGGGTCGGGTCGGCCGACGCGATCGCCTTCGCCATCTGGCCGGTCTTGTCGTACTCGTAGCGCGTCGACGTGTAGCGCTCCTTGACGCCCGTCGGCGAGGTGTACTCGGGCGCCGCCGGGTTGAAGGTGTCCGTGCGGACGGTGCGGCCGATGGCGTCGGTGTAGACCCGGTAGGACGAGGTGCCCTGCGGCTGGATCACCTTCGACCAGTCCGCGCCGTACTCGTAGCGGACGGCCTTCTCCGGGACCTCCTGCGAGATGGCCTCGGTGGTGCCGGGGGCCTTGACCTTGAGGACCGGCATCTCGGTGAGCACGCGGCCGAGGCCGTCGTACGTGTACCGGGTGATGTTCGGGACCGTGGTGTCGGCGAGCGGAGTGAACAGGTCGCCGGTCGGCTCGGCCTCGTTCAGGTAGGCGTTGTTGGTCTGGTAGACCTCACCGGCGTTGTTGTACAGCGTGTCGGTGATCAGACGGCCGCCGCCGTCCGCCTGCTCTTGCGTCTGGCGCTCGCGGCCCAGACCATCGTAGATGGTGACGGACTTCTCGACCCGGTTCTCATAGCCACGCGAGTAGGTCGTGACGTACGGAGGCTTCCGGACCTTGCCGCCGTTGGGGTCGTTCGGGTCGGGCTCCTCCGCCGGGATGACGTACTCGGCGCGGAAGTCCGCGACGCCCGACCCCGGGGTACGGCCCGGCGCCCAGGCCTCCGAGAGACGGCCCAGCGGGTCGTAGACCGACTGGCTCACGTTGCCGTTGGTGTCGGTCGCCTTGAGCGTGACCGCGCGGCCCGGCTCCAGCTCCGTGACCTGGGTGTGGCCCAGCGGGTTGGTCTCGGTGACCTTGAACACCTGACCCGTGGGCGGGTCGTAGGTGATCGTCGACTCCTTGAGGTCCGGGTCGATCATCTTGGTGACCCGGCCGACGGCGTCGAACTCGGTCTTGCCGCTGGTCTGGAAGCCGGTGCCGGTGCCGTTCAGCGACCACGACTCGGTCGCCAGACCGCGGGTGGTGGAGCCGAGAGCGGTGCCGTACGCGGTGCCGTCGTACGCCGTCCGGGTGGCGCCGCTCAGCGTGCTGAGGTCGGACCAGTTGGCGTTGGCGCACGTGGTCGGCGAGGCGAGGACCTGCTTCGACAGACCGATCAGGTTCTTGTCGGTGTTGTGCAGGTACTCCAGCTTGGTGCACGACTCGTCGCCGGACTTGCCGGTGTCACCGAAGTTCTCGACCTGGATCGGCAGACCGTACGTCGATTCGAAGGTCGTGCTGGTCTTGACCGTCCGCAGGGTGCGGCTGTCGTCACCGGTACCCGAGGACTTCGTGTACGCGGCATCCTCCGGCTCCGTGACCCGCCACGCCTTCAGCGGGGTCAGGCCGTCGCCGCGGTCGCGGCGGGCCAGCTCGGTCGCCTCGGGGATGGTGATGCTGCGGGTCAGCCAGTCGGTGTCGGCAGCGGACGCGTCAGAGTAGGAGAGCTCCTCGGCGATGCGGCCGGCGAAGGCGTCACGGTCGTACACGGGCTGACCGTTGTACGTGATCGTGTTGCCGTTGACGTCCTTCATGGGGACGGTGTCGCCCATGCCGCGGTAGAAGCGGGTGACAGCCTTGGTCTTCGCGCCGTCGGCGCCCGGCGTCTCCTCGGCGAGGCTGGTGCCCTCGCCGCTGTCGGCCGCGGCCTTCTTCTCGCCGGTGATGACCGTGGTCTGCTCGAAGCCGGCGAACTGCGAGTAGGTCCGGGTGGACTTCTTCGTGAACTCGGCCTCGGCCAGCTTCCAGCCGGCGTTCTTGTAGTCGTACGAGGTCAGCGTCGAGAACGAGCCGTCGACGTTCGGCAGCTCCTCTATCGAGTCGACCACGTACTTGTTGAACCAGTCGATGTCCTCGATCTCGGAGTCCGGGTTCCAGAACGTCGGGTAGCACAGGCGCGTGTTGGACTTCAGCGCCGCGGTGTCCGTCTTGCCCGGGAGGTTCGTGCCGGCGAGGCAGTCGCCCTCACGCTTCTTGTAGGTGACGACCGTCTCGCCGCCGTACTCGTTGACGACGCGGGAGATGCGCAGCCGCGAGAAGCCGGGACGCGGGTCGGTCGCGCCGCTGCCGCCGCGGTAGACGCGGTTGGGCATGTCGTCGGAGTTCGACTCGAACCGCACCGGGTTCAGCTTCACGGAGGCGTCGGTGGAGCCGTTGCGGGCGTAGCCGGTGCGCTGGATCGACTCCAGCCACAGCGCGGTGTTGGCGCCCGTCTTCAGGACCGGGAAGCTCTGCTTCAGCTGGTACTCGTCGACGACCTGGCGCGCGGTGGTGTCGGTGCGACGCTGCGCGGACGTGGTGATCTTGTCCAGGCGCTTGGTGGTCCAGAACGTCGGACCGGCGTTCCAGCACTTCCGGGTGTACGTCGAGGTGACCGCCTGGCAGCGCAGGTCGGCGGGGGTGTCGTACCAGATGCGGTACTTGCCCGGGTCCTGCGACGTGAAGTTGCTGTCCGTGCAGGTCAGCGAGCCCTCGTCGTAGCAGCGCTCGGCGACGGTGAAGCCGATGCGCCCCGGGGCGGTCGCGGAGAAGATCGAGTCCTTGCGCTGGCCGTAGTAGATGTGCGTCAGGTAGCCGCCGCGGTCGTACTTGACCGGACCCTTGAAGTAGAAGTTCTTCGCGTAGTAGTTCTGCTCCTTCTGCCACCACATGGACATGGCGTTGCCGTGGATGTCCTCGACGTAGTCGAGGTTCCACTGCCAGCCCTGGGTGCAGTAGGACTTCTTCCAGTCCTCGGTGGTCGGGCCCGCGTAGCAGGGCTCGTCCGAGTGGTTGCCGTAGACCGGCACCGTGAGGACGGAGTTGGTGACCGGGTCGTCGGCGTCGGTGCCGTGGTCCGACCAGCCCGGGAGCTTGTTCAGACCGAAGTGGTAGCGGGTGCCGTCCTTGGTGGTGACGACCCAGTACTCGCCGTTGCGGGCGCCGTTGCCGGTGGCCGGGTCCTTGATCTGCTCGATCTTCGCGCCGTCACCGTTGGCGGTGAACCACTGGCCGACGGGCTTGCCATCGCTGCCGAGCGGACCCTTGTCCTTGTCCCACACCAGCTCGGTGGTCATGCCGCCGAGGGACAGCGTGGCGTTGTTCGAGCCCCAGCACAGGTCCGCCGTGCGGTGGTCCTTGTTGTTGGCGCCGTCCTTCTTGGAGTCCTGGCGGCAGTTGACGTAGTTCCGGGTGATCGAGCCCGGGTTGTAGTCCCAGCCGTCACCGATCCAGGAGGCCTGGTTGTTCGTCGCCGAGGTGCGGCCGTCGACCGACTGCGAGTTGTACGACAGCGACACCTTCGGCATCAGGCCGCCGGCGGTCTCCGGGGTCTGCACCTGGTACGAGTAGGTGAACGCGCCGTTCGACGAGCCGGCCGCCCACGAGCCCGAGGACAGCAGCGGCGAGGCGGTGTAGTCACCGGCCGCGGAGGAGCCGGTGTCCATGGCGCCCACGACCTGGCGGCCCGAGGCGTCCACAGCCTGGCGGCCGTCGGTCGACGAGAAGGAGGCCTTGCGCGCGGACGCGCCCGAGACCTTCGAGGCGTCCGCGTCCGGCAGCAGGTTGGCGACCGGGATCGTGCCCGACAGGATCTGGCGGGTCGAGGAGGCCTTGGTCCGCGCCGAGGTCGCCTTCAGCTTCGACTTGGCCGCCGGCACCACCTTGACGGTGCTGCGCAGCCGCTCGGCCTCGACGTCGGAGTCGTCCCCGACCGACATGGTCTGGATGCCCGTGTCCGGCGCACAGTCGCCGGTGTCCGGGGAGTCCAGGACACAGGTGGGCAGCAGCACGAGGCCGAAGCGCTCGGCGGCCAGCTGGCCGTAACGGTCCTTGAAGCCGGTCGTGTCGACGTCGAGGAGCACCTGCGCGGCCGGGTCGGCGGTGGCCGGAGGCACGACCTCCATGACCATGCCCGGCACGCCCGAGTCCTCGGACGTGGTGGTCGACTTGATGGCGACCTGCCAGTCACCGGCGATCGTCGCCGGGTCCTGGCCCACCGGGACACCGACGCCGACCGGCAGGAGGGTCGAGGTCGTCGAGTTGACGACCTGGACCGTCGTGCCCGGCGTCGCCGTCGACGGGTCCGCCTTGCCGGCGTCCGCAGCCCAGGGGTCCACCGCGACCGGCTTGTAGGCCGTGATCGGCTGCTCTGGCGCCGTGCTCAGCGTCTTCGGAGCCTCGGCGTCATCCGCCAGCTCGGTGCTGGGTGGGAGGTCCGGGAGCTCGACCTGGGAGGTCGTCTCCTCACGGGACATCCCGTCGCCGGGGACGGCCAGGGCCTGTGAGCCCAGACTGGTGACCGTCAACGTCAATGACAACAATAGGACGGTCGCCGTGCGGCTTCGCCGACGGCGCCATCGTTGTGACTCTGTCATGGCTGGGCGATTCCGCCCCAGCCATGACAGTGGACCTGAAGCACGCATACGCGTCGACTCCCACCCAGACGAACAAGACAACGGATGAGGTGCGGGAACACCAAAGAGCACGCGTCCGGATCAGGCGCGTGCGTGCGCACTCTCCGTCATATTCGCCACAGCTTCAAGATCGCACAGAGTGAACCGAGGGATTTCAGGTGATATTCGCCACGGCGTACTTACCAACAGACTGACGCAAGCGGCAGCCCATGTGGCGAACCCGGATATCGCGCGACAATCGAAATCTAACAAGCCATCAAATCAGCACAATCCGAACTCGGTCGCGATGTAACGGATTCTTGCACGGCCCCACATAACGTCTTCATAAATACTTCATATATGGACGCGGCATCGCGATCGTGTGATCGTGTGCGCGCCCATGCCCCGTGGTCTATGCCACGGGGCTGTCCGTGCTGTCCGAAATCCTCTGGTTCCCACGGGAGTAGACTGCCGTGCCCGCGCCGCCTCGTCTTCTCAGCCCATTCGTGCGCACGCGCACACGGCTGAGCATCACTCTCGGCCTTGTCCTGGCCGCACTCACCGCCGCGCTCCTGCCCTGGTGGCAGCCGAGCACGGCCCCGACCGCCAACGGCGGTACGTCCGCCACCAACGCCCGGGAGGCGTCGACCGGTCCGCGCGGCGAAGCCGCCGCGGCCGCCGAGGCCAGGCGGACCGGCAAGAAGGTGCTCGTCGACACGGCGACCACCGAGACCCAGCTGCTCTGGGCCATGCCCAACGGCAAGCTCCGCACCCAGCTCGACGCCCTGCCGCAGCGCGCGAAGAACGCCGCGGGCCACTGGGCGCCGATCAACACCACGCTGCGCCGGGCGAAGAACGCGGGCCCGCTGGACGTCCGTCCGGTGAACGCCGTCGTTCCGATCCGTTTCGCCGACGGCACCAAGGCCGAGCGTGCCGACCGTTCCTTCAGCCGTCTGCTGCTGGCCGACGGCGTGGCGAACGGGACCCCGCTCGCCGAGATCGACCTCGGCGGCCACACCATCACGTACACCTGGCCGGGTGTGCTGCCCGAGCCGGTGCTCGACGGCCCGCGGGCCCTCTACCCCGAGGTCTTCCCGGGTGTCGACCTGCTGCTCGTGGCGCGTGAGGAGGGCGGCTTCGGCCAGCTCCTGATCGTGAAGAACCGCGAGGCCGCGCAGAACAAGGCCCTCGCGACCGTCACGTACGGCGTGAGTTCGAAGACGGCCGTCTTCCGTCAGGACACCAAGGCCAACCTGATCCGTGTCCTCGACAAGGCGGGCCAGGAGGTCGGCTCGATCCCGACCCCGTTCGCCTGGGACTCCTCCGGCCGCGACTCCGAGGCGCCGGGCGTGGCCCCGCGTACCGCCGTCGCGACCTCGGCCGACGTGCTCAAGCTGTCGGGCCTGACCGGCATGGAGCCGGGCGCGAAGTCCGCGCAGCTGCCGGTGGCGCTCGACGGTGAGAACACCGGGACCGTGCGCATGGGTCTGCAGGTCGCCGAGACCGGTCTGCTGACGCGCAAGGACACGAAGTACCCGGTCTTCATCGACCCGCCGCTCAACACCGCCTGGCTCGCCTGGACCGTGGCCTACAAGAAGTACCCGAACTCCAGCTTCTGGAACGGTACGAACTTCTCCTCGGGCACCTCCGACGCCCGGGTCGGCTACGAGCAGGACACCGGTGGTCTCGCCCGCTCGTTCTGGCGGATGAACTTCTCCTCCAGCTACAAGGGCGCGACGTTCAGCTGGGCCAACTTCAAGGTGAAGAACAACCACTCGTGGTCCTGCACTGACCGTCAGATGGAGTTCTGGCTGACCGGTGCGATCTCCTCGGGCACGACGTGGAACGCGCAGCCGAGCTGGTCGCGCGTGCTGCACAAGAAGTCCTTCGCGCACGGCTGGTCGAGCTCCTGCCCCGACGAGTACGAGTCGTTCACCGTGACCTCCGCCGCCCAGGAGGCCGCGGACAAGGGCTGGTCCAACATCACCTTCGGCATGCGTGCCACCAGCGAGAGCGACACGCAGACCTGGCGCAAGTTCGCCGCCACCGGCGCGACCCTCACGGGCGAGTTCAACCGCGCGCCGAACCAGCCGACCTCCGGCACCTCCTCCCCGGGTGGCGCGTGTGTGGCCGGTCCGACGAACAGCGTGCTGATCGGCCGGACGACCATCACCCTGAAGGCCAAGGCCACCGACCCCGACGGCAACCTGTCCAAGCTGCACTTCCGGTTCTGGAAGTCCACGGACACCACCAAGAAGGAGTACCTGGCCACGCCGGACTCCACCGGATACGGCCAGATGGTCATCCCGTCGAGCGACGCTCTGCTGAGCAGCATCACCACGAACACCCTCTACAAGTGGGACGTGCGGTCCGAGGACTCCACGTACCCGGACGCGGGCTCCACCTCGTCCTTCTTCCCGGACGGCAGCGAGCCGTGCCAGCTCACCGTCGACCCGACCGCCCCGCCGCAGCCGGACATCACCAGCACGGTGTTCACGGAGGCCAGCAACGACGGCAAGACGTGGGCGACGGTGAACTTCGGCAAGCCCGGTGACTTCACCTTCACCGCCGCCGGTGCGTCGAAGTTCCGGTACGCCTTCGAGGGCCAGGGCTACGCCGACGCGCCGCCCCCGGTCAACGGCAAGGTCACCATCACCGGTGTCACCCCGCCGCACGCGGGACCGGTGACGATCAACGTCTACGCCTACGACGCCAACGGCAACCAGAGCATCCGCGGCGACTACAGCTTCTACCTGCCGCCGCGTGACACCGCCGACGGCCCGATGGACACGGGCGGCGACAACATCCCCGACCTGCTCGTCCTCTACGCGGACGGCAGGCTGAAGAACTGTGTCGGCGCCCCCGCCGACCCGGCCGCCCCCGGCACCGGCGGTGAGCTGTACAACTGCCTCGCCGCGTCCTACGTCACCGCCGGCAAGAAGATCGACCCGGCGAACCACTGGATCGACGGCTCCGGCACGCCGTCGCTGATCGCGCACTACAACGACGCCTACCCGGGGGACGGGTCGACCGACCTGTTCGCCGTCACCCCGGACAAGCAGTTCTGGCTCTACCCGGGCGACGGCTACGGCACCTTCAACGTCGACCAGCGCATGAAGATCCGGCTGCCGTCCAACGCCCCGGCGCCGTCCACGTGGACGCAGATGAAGGCGATCGGCGACATCACGGGTGACAAGCACCCGGACATCGCCCTGCGCGCGGGCACCGCGTTCTGGATCCTCTCCGGCTACACCGGCGGCAGCTTCCAGTCCGCCACGCTCATGGAGGGCAGCGCCTGGGCCACCACCGCTCGCGACATCGTCAACATCGCGGACATGAACAAGGACAACACGCCCGACCTGCTGTGGCGGAACGTGTCCAACGGCAACATGTACGTCCGCCACGGCAAGCCCGGCCCGGTCGCCGGCAGCGTCGACCTGGAGTCGATCAAGCTCGCGGCCAACTCGGTCAACGGCGACGTCCCGTTCGGCACCGCCTGGACCGCGACCAACATCACCGCCGCGATCGGCATCCCCGACGTCAACAAGGACGGGGTGCCCGACATCTGGGCCCGCGACGGCGCCACCGGCACCATGAAGCTGTACAACCCCTCCACCACCAACACCAACGCTCCCGTGAAGACGGTCCTGTCCACCGACTGGAGCACCGTCAAGGCGTTCGGCTGATCCCGGCCGCCCGCTGACGCATTACCGAGCCCCGGTCGCCTGCCTCGCAGCAGGCGACCGGGGCTCACCCCTTTCCGGTACGGCTACGAGGCCGCCGCCCCGCCCTCCGCGATCGCCTCCGCCACCTCGGCGACCCGCTCCCGCTCCTCGGCCGCGAAGCGCTCGCGGTCCAGGGCCTCGGCGATCTCCTCGTCCTGAGTCATCAGCAGGTCCAGGTCGGAGTCGCCGTGGTCGAAGACGCCCATGTCGAGACAGGCCTTCTGGAGGCGCTCGTCCACAGGCCGATGTCCTTCACGCAGGGCACGATCCGGCTGAACAGCAGCTTGCGGAAGAGGTGCAGGAACTCGCTGTGCCCGCTGAGCGCCTCCGCCTCCTTCCTCGGGATGCCGAAGTTCTCCAGGACCTCCACCCCGCGCAGCCGGTCGCGCATGAGATAGCAGCCCTCGATGACGAACTCCTCGCGCTCGCGTAGTTCGGCGTCGGTGAGCTGCTTGTAGTAGTCCCGCAGCGCCATCCGGCCGAAGGCGACGTGCCGGGCCTCGTCCTGCATCACGTACGCGAGGATCCGCTGGGGCAGCGGCTTGTTCGTGGTGTCCAGGATCATGCCGAAGGCGGCGAGCGCGAGGCCCTCGATGAGCACCTGCATGCCGAGGTAGGGCATGTCCCAGCGGGAGTCGCGCAGGGTGTCGCCGAGCAGGCTCTGGAGGTTGTCGTTGCTCGGGTAGAGCATCCCGCTCTTCCCTTGCAGGAAGCGCCCGTAGATCTCGGCGTGCCGGGCCTCGTCCATGACCTGGGTGGCCGAGTAGAACTTGGCGTCCATGTCGGGCACCGAACCGACGATCCGGGCGGCGCAGATCATGGCGCCCTGCGTGCCGCGTGGGACGCGATCTTCCGCGCGTACTTCGGTGAGGCCCGGCGCATCTTCGACGTCGACGTCCTGCTCGACCTGGCCGACGACCTCGGCCTGGACCGCGAGACGACACGTCAGGTCCTCGCTGACGGCCGCTTCCGGCAGCGTGTCCGGGAGGAGGCACAGGAGGGCCGGCGACTCGGGGCCACCGGCGCACCGTTCATCGTCTTCGACCGCCGCTACGCCGTCCCGGGGGCACAGGACAGCGACACTCTGCTCGACGTCCTGCGCAAGGTCTGGGACGAGACCCGCCCGTCCGTGACGACACTCGACGCAGACGGCGCGAGCTGCGGCCCGGACGGCTGCGCAACCCCCCGCCGCCCATGCGGCCGAGTCCGCAGGCTGAACCGGGTTTTTGATCATTGGTCGCCGATGGGGCTGCGGCCGTGGGCCGCAGCGCGGAGACAGCGGATCTCTTCCTTCTCGTCATCGGTGACCGGGTCCGTTCGTCGCTGACCGGGTCCATGTTCTGGTTGGCCATGGGTCACCTCCCTGCGCGAGTACGAAGCCCGGCCGTCGTGGTGGCGTTGCGGCCGGGCCAGTCAGCGGCAGTCGGTCAGTCCTCGCTCGCTGTCAGCTTCTCCAGCGCGGCGACCAGCTCGGTGCGCCGCTGGTCGGACGTGTTCTTCTGCTCCTGCGACGTCCAGGCGAGCGCGAACCGGTCGACCTGCCGCCAGTCGCTGCCGACCTTCTTCATTTCCTTGACCCAGTTCGCGGCGACTGCCGGCGTCTCGTACTCGTAGATCGAGACGGTGTAGGTGGCAATGAGCTGGACGCAGTCGTTCTTGTGCGGCTCTTTGCCGGCAGCCGCGTTGGAGCACAACCTGGTGTTGTCGGTCTGATCGCCGAGGTCGACGACGCCGGTTGCGTCGGCAAGTTCGGCCGCGACTTCTTCGGCGGTGAGGCGGTCGGGCTCGTCGTTGCTGGAGCAGGCGGTAAGTGCAAGCGCGGTGATCGCTATGGCAGTGACGGTGTGGCGGTGGCGCATGTTCTCCCCAGGAACGCGGTGGTTGCGGAGGAATCATGCCGTACCCGGGACGGGATTTGTTTCCGGGCATGCCTGATCCGGTACTGCCGCGCCCATGTCCGCGACGCGGCGCACACAGCCCGGGGCTGACCTTACGCCCGCCGTACCCCTGTATCCCGTACCCATACCCCGTACATTCGGCCTGTGCGTGACTGATTGCCACGCCTCGCGATAGTCGTCACACGCCCCCGCCCACGGCTCGGTGGCCGCGCGCGCATCCCCGCACTGAGGGATCCGCGGCCACGCCGTGGCACATCCCTCCGGACGGGCGCCCGACGTACGCGGACAGCCTGCACAGGATCGCCTCCCGCCGCGCCGATCCGGAAGCCCCCTGGGACGGACGACCGCTGCCAGAACTCCGCGCCCCGCTCAGTGACGCGGCGCGAACCGTCGCCTCGCCGGCTCCTTCAGCGCGGCCCGCCGCGCGAAGCACACGTACCCGGCCCGTCTCTTCTCGCTGCCACGCCCCCGCGTCGCGCGGTGCGCGTGCCACGCGGCGAGGGACGTGCCTTTCCCCCACCGATTGTCCGCTGCTCCACCCTCCCGAAAGGTCACCCAGCAGGCCGGTAGCCCGTGCGGCACGGATGCGGTCCTCCGCCCGTGCCCGCTGGCGGTGCCGCAGTTCCAGTTCGGCGATCGGGGTGCCGACGGTGTTGATGGCAAAGGCGGTCAGCCGCATCCCGTCGGCATCGGTGATCCGCAACTGTGCGCCGGGGTGCGGTCGTTCCTTCCGAACGATCAGTCGCAGCCCTTCCGGCCAGCCCGTCAGGCAGTCGCCGGCGAGTTCGGCGATCCAGGCGCCGTCGCGGATCTCGCCGCCCGGTTCTATGGCCGGTGTCCACGCGGTGGCCGGGACCTGCAGTACTGCGCTGCGTGGTGGATGGCGTCGGTGATGGTCATACCGACCGAGTACGACAGCCACCGTCCGCGCTGGGCGAGCCAGGCCACGAACGCGAGCGTGCCGCCGCCGGAGTCGGTGCGGATCAGGGTCGTGCGTCCGCGCCGTCAAGCCGCCCCGCGAGCGGCCCAGTCCCTCACCGTTTCCACCACCTCCCCCAGCCGGTCGGCCAGGCTCTGCCACGGAGGTTCGGCCTGGTGTTCCGCCGCGTCGTCCCCCTTTGACGTGGCCGGGGCGGGCGGCGGATCGTTGCGAGCGCCGACCGCGTGCTGGTGCGCGCACACTCGTCGAATCGACCGAGACGTCCCAGTCGATGTCACCCGCGGAGTCGGCCGCGGCCTGGACTTGCTGCAGCAGACGTTCCCAGGTGCCGTCCGCCCACCACAGCCGGTGGCGCTCGTAGACCGTCTTCCACGGCCCGAACCGCTCGGGCAGGTCACCCCCAGTCCGCACCCGGTGCAAGATCCCGTCGATGACCTGACGGTGGTACCGCCAGCGCCCACAACGGCCGTTGCTCACTGGCAGGAACGCCGCAGCCGTTCCCACTCGGCAACCGACAAGTCACCACGCTGATCCCGCCCCATGCCCGGACCAACGAACCGCAGACGAGCTAGTCACATAATCGGCCCGGGACAAGCCCAAGGCGCAGGCCGCCGCCGCAGTCCGCCCCCAGTAGCCGCCGCTGCCGGGCACGGTCTGCGTCATCCCAGCGGCGGAGAGGAACGCCTGGGCCTTGGCCCGGCCCCGCTCGTTCCACAGCGCCGTCGTGGCGTTGTCCGCACGGTTCCGGCGACCTGGTCGGCCACCGGGGCAAGAAGCGGGCACTCGTCGCGGTCTGCCGCGGCCTACCAACGCATGCACGGTGTGAAGCGGCGGGGACTGGAGACGGAGGGGAAGCCACCACGCCAGTTCCCGACCCTACTGGGGCTTCCACTACCGCACCTCCCCCCGCATGGGCAACCTCCCGGACAGCTCCAGCGAGAACGCCGGCTTCAGGACGGCGTGTCCACCGGCGACGGCCGACCGCGCGGCGCGCAGCGGCGGCGCCTGTCGGGAAGCAACTCGGTGATGCCTTGACCGTCGCAGTGCTCCAGCAGGGGAACGGTGACACGGCGGCTGGTCTCCAGGGCGCGGCTCGCCGTTCCCACGGTGAACGGCTGGTCGAGTTCGCTCAGCCGGTCGGCCGCCAGCCGCGGGGCGTCCGGCAGCAGCACCACATGCTCCGCGAGCAGCAGTACGGCCCCGTGGCGCACCGCCGCGGCGAGCTCTCGGCGGCCGAGGCCGAGTTCCGTCAGCCGCTGGGCCCGGGGGGCGGCGAACGGCCGGCCGGCGAGCTCGGCGGTGAGACGGCCCACCGCGTCCGCGACAGCGGCGGGCAGGGAGTCGGGTCCGCTGGTCACGCGCCCGAGGCTCAGCCGCAGGGGTGGTGTGACCAGTGCCTCCACCAGGGACGTGGAGGGCAGTCCGAGGCGGTGCCGCGCGATGTCCACCGGTACGCCCTCCTCGGCGGGCCGCTCGGTGCGGTAGGCGGTGACCAGTTCGGTCAGACGGGCGCGCAGGGCGGTCCAGTGGACGGGCTCGGCGAGCCAGTCGCCCGCGACCGGCACGGTATGGACGGCCACCCCTATCGCGGTCAACTCCTGTCGCGTGACCAGCAGTCGGCGCCGTAGTTCGTCCGCCTCGCTCGGAGCGCCGAGAGCATCGCCCAGTTCGGCCGCGCGCCGTGCCGCGGCACCACGACGCAGGAGGTCCGGTGGCCGGGGATCGAGCACCGTCAGCCCGCCCAGCACCCGCCGCAGACCGGGATCGCGCAGCACCGCGCGGTCGCCGATGCGCAGCGGCAGCGGCGCCGGCAGGGTCAGCCGGACGATGTCCGCACCGAGCGGCCGGACGCGTACCGGCACGGCGGCCGAGCCGATATGGGCGACGGCGGTGCGGGGCAGCTCCCCGGCCGGTGTTCCGCCGTGTACGCGCACGTCGCAGCGGAGACAGTGGACGAAGCCGCCGGGCGTGAGCAGTGCGTCGCCGCGGCCCGTCGACTCCTTGTCGAGACCGCGGAGGTTGACGGCGAGCCGAGCGGTCGCCCGCACCAGGCCGGCCTCCTGGCCCAGGGCCTGCAGCGCCCTGACGCGCACGGAACGGCCGGAGCGGGCGGTCACCAGGACGTCGCCCCGCCGGATCCGCCCAGCACCGAGCGTGCCGGTGACCACCAGCCCGCTGCCGCGCACGGTGAAGGCGCGGTCGATCCACAGCCGCACCGGGGCGTCGGCGTCCCCGTCCGGCAGTCGCGCGGCCAGCCGGTCGAGGGCGGCGCGCAACTCCGCGAGGCCCGTGCCGGTGCGGGCGCTGACGGCCACGGCCTCGACGTCGCCGAGGGTGCTGGACCGGATCCGGTCCAGTGCCTGTGCCGTGGCGGGGCCGGGGTCGGCCAGATCGCAGCGGGTGACGGCGAGCAGTCCGTGCCGTACGCCCAGGGCGTCCACGGCGGCGAGATGCTCGGCGGACTGCGGCTTCCAGCCCTCGTCCGCGGCGACGACGAATAACACGGCGGGCACGGGCCCCACGCCGGCCAGCATGGTGGGGACGAACCTCTCGTGTCCCGGGACGTCGACGAACGCGAGCCGCTCGCCCGAGGGCACATCCGTCCATGCGAAGCCCAGGTCGATGGTCAGACCACGGCGCCGTTCCTCCGCCAGCCGGTCGGGGTGGGTGCCGGTGAGCGCGTGGATCAGCGTGCTCTTGCCGTGGTCGACATGCCCGGCCGTCGCGATGACCCGCATGCTCACCGACCCGCGGCACGCAGCACCGCGGCGAGGACGTCGCCGTCGCACGCCTCCGGCACGCACCGCAGTTCCAGCAGCAGCCGACCGCGCACGACCCGGCCCAGCACCGCCGGTTCACCGGTGCGCAGCGGTGCCGCGAGGCCGTCGGGCAGGCTTACCGCACAGGACGGCAGAGCGGTCCCGGGGGCGCCGCCTCCACCGACCACCGCCTCACAGGGCACGACCCGGGCGTCCAGGCCCCGCCGCGCAAAGTCCTCGGCCAGGCGCCGCGTGCGTGTGCGCAGCTGCGGCAGCGGCAGGTGGAGGGCGGCGTGCACGGGTGGCTCGGGACCGCGCAGAGTCGCCTCCAGCGCGGCCAGGGTGAGCTTGTCCACGCGCAGGGCACGGGCCAGGGGATGACGGCGCATCCGCTCCACCGTGTCGGCCCGGCCGAGGATCAGCCCCGCCTGAGGACCACCGAGCAGCTTGTCCCCGCTGGCGGTGACGAGCGTGGCCCCGGACTGCAGCATCGTGGCCGCATCCGGCTCGTCCGGCAGCAACGGATCGGGCGCGAGGAGGCCGGAGCCGATGTCGACCACGACGGGCAGGCCCAGCGCCGCCAGTTCGCCGGCGCCCACGCCCTGGGTGAAGCCGCTCACCGTGAAGTTCGACGGGTGGATCTTGAGGATGAATCCGGTGTCCGGGCCGACGGCGTCCGCGTAGTCGTCGAGCCGGGTCCTGTTGGTGGTGCCGACCTCGCGGATCCGGGCGCCGCAGGAGGCCAGCAGCTCGGGTATCCGGAAGCCGTCGCCGATCTCCACGAACTCGCCCCGGCTCAGCAGGACCTCGCGCCCCGCGGCCAGCGTGGCCACCGCCAGGGCAAGGGCGGCGGCACCGTTGTTCACCACGTGCACGGCCGCCGCGGCCGGTACGGCCTCCCGCAGGGCCGCCATGACACTGCGGCCACGCGGCGCCCGCCTGCCGGTGCTCAGGTCCAGCTCGACATCCGTGTAGCCGCCGGCCGCCGCCATCGCCTCCAGCGCGGACGGCGAGAGCGGTGCCCGCCCCAGATTGGTGTGCAGCACCACGCCGGTGGCGTTGTAAACGGTGCGCAGCCCGGCCGCGTACGGGGGAAGCGCGGCGAGCGCGGCACCGACGGCGTCGTCCGGCCCGATCCGCCCTTCGCGTACGGCCTGCTGGGCGGTGGCGACCGCGGCCTTGACGACGGTCCTGCCCAGCCGCGCGGACACCTCGCTCAGCCGGGGATCGCCGAGCAGCAGCGTGGTGCTCGGCACCCGCCGCCGGGGATCCGCAGGCGGCTCGCGCCGCTCGTCCGCCACCCGTGCCACCCCTGTCGAAGTCAGCGGAGGCGGACGGGAATCGAACCCGCCTGGCCCGGATCCCGGACCACACCGATTTTGAAGATCGGGAGGGGCACCAGCCCGCCCAACGCCTCCGGGGCATGATTGTGATCCACGCACACTGCGGGGGCAAGGGGTGAAATGATCGTCGTATGAAGCCAGTTGGCCCCGCAGTCGAATCCGCCGTGCCCGTCCGGCTGACCCAGTACGCACACGGTGGCGGCTGCGCCTGCAAGATCCCTCCGGGGGAGCTGGAGGCGATGGTCGCGGGGCTGGTGCCGGGGCCGGGCGGAGCTCGTGCCGACGGGGACCGGCTGCTGGTCGGACTCGACGACGGCGACGACGCCGCGGTCGTGGGCACCGGCGACGGCTCCGCCCTGGTGTCGACCGCGGACTTCTTCACACCGGTCGTCGACGACGCCCGGGACTGGGGCCGGATCGCCGCCGCCAACGCACTGTCCGACGTCTACGCGATGGGCGGCCGGCCCGTCGTCGCGCTCAACCTGCTGGGCTGGCCCCGGGACGTCCTGCCCGCCGAGCTGGCCCAGGAGGTGCTGGCGGGCGCGTTCGAGGTCGCCGGCAAGGCCGGCTGTTTCGTCGGCGGCGGCCACAGCATCGACAGCCCGGAGCCGCTCTACGGAATGGCAGTGACCGGTCTGGTCGACCCGGACCGGATACTGCGCAACGACGCCGGCCGGCCGGGTGTCCCGCTCACCCTGACCAAGCCGCTGGGCGTCGGGATCCTCAACAACCGCCACAAGCAGACGGGCGAGGTGTTCCCGCACGCCGTCGCCAGTATGGCCGCGCTCAACGACCGCGCCAGTGCCGCGGCCCTGGAGGCCGGCGCCGTGTGCGCCACCGATGTGACCGGATTCGGGCTGCTCGGCCATCTGCACAAACTGGCCCGCGCCAGCGCCGTCACCGCCGTGGTGGACGCTGCCGCCGTCCCCGTACTCGACGGCGCCCGCGAGTCCCTGCACGCCGGGTACGTCAGCGGCGGCACAAGGCGCAATCTCGACTGGACACGCCCGCACCTGGACGCGGGACGGACGAGCGACGACGAGCTGCTCGTGCTCGCCGACGCGCAGACCTCCGGCGGTCTGCTCGTCGCCGGGGAGCTGCCGGGACATCCGGTC
This sequence comes from Streptomyces sp. NPDC001902, assembly GCF_042891295.1. Taxonomy (NCBI): domain Bacteria; kingdom Bacillati; phylum Actinomycetota; class Actinomycetes; order Kitasatosporales; family Streptomycetaceae; genus Streptomyces; species Streptomyces sp. NPDC001902. The sequence goes on from NZ_JBIATA010000016.1 coordinate 141,724, forward strand.
ATCGGGGAACTGGTCCCCGCCGTCGCCGGGACGACACTGGTGATCCGCTGAGCGCCGCCGGCCGGCCCGTCACCGGTAGCGGATGTGCAGGTGGTTGTCGTGGTTCGGGTAGCTCGTGGTCAGCCCCTCCGAGATCAGCTGCGGATCGTTGAAGAAGACCAGCTCGACGTGGCCGGGGGCCTTCGCCCGGATCTCCTGCACGAGCCTGCGGGTGGCCGCGCGGTCGTACGTCGACGACTGCCAGGTGATGCGCCCGGCGGTGCACTGCGCCGAGTCGGTGCGGATCGGCCACACGTCGATGTCCATGCCGACCTCGTGGCTGGCGTGGCCGGCGATGTCACCGCCGTGCTCGAAGCCCGCGTCGCCGACCGGCAGCCGGCCGTTCCCGGTGCCGGCGAAGGTGGCCGCGGCCGCCTCCAGTTGACCGACGGCGCCCGCCGTCGCCCAGTGGGCGTTGGCGTTGCCGTCGGGGCTCTGCGCGCACATCGTGCCGGTGCCGAAGTTGATGTTCTCGTAGTGCCAGAGCAGGTTCTTCCACGTGGTCGGTCCGACGACGCCGTCCACACCGAGCCCGGCGTGCGACTGGAAGGTGCGGACGGCCGAGTCGGTGGCGGGTCCGAAGTCCCCGTCGAGGGCCAGGCCGGCGCCCCGCTTGGCGTTGAGCAGCGACTGCACGGCCTTCACCGCCGGCCCGTTGTCGCCCTGCCGTACGGTGGCGGCGAGCGCGCCCCAGGTGGCGGGCCCGACGATGCCGTCCGCGGTGAGGCCCTTGGACTGCTGGAACCCCACCACCGCGCTCTGCGCACCCGAGCCGAAGACGCCGTCCACGGTCACGGTGCGGCCGTGTGCGGCAAGCAGGTGCTGCAGCGCGACGACGTCGGTGCCGCGGTTGCCGTTGCTCGCCAGCGGGAACGCGGCCTGGGAGAAGGCCTGCGCGGGGACGCCCAGTCCGAGGAGCAGACCGGCCACGGCGGCGCACAGCGTGACGATCCGTGCGAATTTTTTCATGATTCCTTCCTCACTTGCCTGACTGGAGGGCGCCCCAGGTGGCGGGGCCGACGACGCCGTCGACGCCCAGCCCGCGCGAGGACTGGTAGTCGCGTACGCCCTGTTCGGTGCCCGGTCCGAAGACGCCGTCGATGGCCACCGTCCGGCCGAGCGCGGCGGTCAGGGCGCGCTGCAGGCGCGTGACGGCCTCTCCCGTCGAGCCGTTCTGGATGGTGGGAGCGGATCCGCGGGACAGCAGGGCGGTCCAGGTCTTCGGGCCGACCACGCCGTCGGCCGTGAGTCCTCTGCTGGTCTGGAAGTTCCTGGTGGCGGTGGTGGTGGCGGGGCCGAAGTCCCCGTCCGGAGCGCCCGGGTCGTATCCGGCGGCCTTCAGCAGGCACTGAACCGCCCTGACCTGATCGCCGGTCGAGCCACTCTGAGAGGTGCTGTACACGGTGAAGTCGAGGTTCACCCCGCTGCAGGTGGGCGCGGGCGGGGTGCCGGTGCCCACGTCCAGGTAGTCGCGGTCGATGTTGATCGAGTAGCCGCCGTAGGACTCGGTGACCTCACCCACGTACTGGTGGATCCGCTGGTGGTTGGACCAGTAGGTGGCCGGCACGTAGGTCCCGGTGTTGGTGTCGGCGGCGCCGTTCCACCACGCGTAGAAGAGGTGGTCGACGCGCGTGTAGGCGCTGTTGTTGTACTCGCTTGCGGCGTCCTTGATGCCGGAGGCGGCGCTGGAGTAGAAGCCCGACAGGTAGCCGCCGCTGTGCAGCCGCTCGGTCCAGCCGGACAGATAGGAGAGCACGGCCGCCTTGCAGGAGGCCGTGGAGGTGTACGCCTCGATGTCGCTGTAGATGGCGCTGCCCGCCGGGATGCCGAGGCTCGACGCGGCACTGATCGCGCCGGCCGCGGCGGTGACGCCCTGTGACTCGGCCGTGGCGGGGTCGGCGGACATCTTCAGCGAGAAGCTGGTGCAGGGCGCCTGGCGGCCGACGTCGATGGGGAACAGACGCCATCCGTTGCCGGTCTGGCTTGTCACCCAGCTCGCGGTCAGGTTCGGCTGGGCGCAGCCGCGGAAGGAGCCGCTGATGTAGACACCTACCGCGCTGTACGGCGAGCTCGCCTGCCAGGCGTTCATGGCGGTCTGCGACGGCGCGGTGCAGGCGTCGAAGCCCTTGCCGAGGTAGCTGCCCGGCTGCGGGCCCGCCGCGGCCGGGGAAGCAGTGGCGGACTGCTGCGCGGCTGCGGACGGCTGCGATACGCGGGGCAGTTCGGTGCGCCTGGCGCCCGCGGTGAGCTCCGCCGAGCCGAGCACGCCGCGTACCAGGCTCTCGGTCGCCGGGGTGTGGGCGGCGGTGACGAGGACACCGGCGTCCTCGACCGCGACCCGGATGGTGTCGTTGCTGGACGCGGCGGCCGGGGCGGTGGCCTCGCCGCGCTGCGTCCGCGCCGTCGCCGCCGTCACCTGGCCTGCCGAACGTGCGGTGATGGGCTCGACGACGATGCCCGCCGTACGCCCGACGACCCGGGCGGGGCAGTCGTTCTGCTCGGCGGGCTCGCCTATGTAGACGGCGGGTCTGTCGAAACGGAGACAGGCGCGCGGGTTCTCGGTCAGGTCGACCACCTGCCAGTCCGCGGGCACTTCGATGCGGTAGCCGTGATAGCCGACGGTCTGCCGGGTGTTCTGGGACGAGGCAGCCGCCAGGGCGGGGCCGGGGACGGCGGACGCGCCTATACCGGCGAGCACCGCCAGCGCGGCCGTTGCGGCGCGGGTACGCCAGGGCGTGCGGGACGACGACATCAGGCATTCCTACTGGGGTGCGGAGGTGAGTGGGGAGAGCGCCGCGACGGATGTGCCACCCGCCGGGACGAGCGTTGCCCGAGGCCGGCAACTGGCCGGCCGCGTGACTGTCGGGCGGTGCGGGTACGCCCCCCCCCCGGGGCCGGGCGCCGACCCGGGGGGACGGAAAGCGATGCGTGTCAGGCCAGTTGCTCAGACGCCGCAATTGGGCGCGGACCAGGAGCGGCTGGTGCGTCCGTCCACGTGGGTGTGGTCGTTGTGGTCGGGATAGCCGGGACCGAAGATGCCGCCGAAGCCGTGGTAGCGCGCCCGCTGCGCCAGCTGGCAGAGCGACGGGCTGCCGACCAGGTCGGCGGCGTCACCGTACAGATGCCGGCTGTTCGAGGCTCCGCCCGCCGCGCTGTTGCAGGCGTACGAGCGGAATCCGCTGGACACGGAGATCGGGGTGTCGCCCAGGGCGTGCCGCATGGCCTCGAGCTTCCACATCGTGCGCAGGGCGTTGGCCTTGGCCGTCGCGGCACTGACGGCACCGCCCTCCCAGGTGGAGTTGCACTTGTTCAGCTCGGAGTAGGCGAAGTGGATGGGCGTGCAGTCCGGGTCCTGCAGCGCGTAGATCTTGCTGTACGTCTGGGAGCCCGCGACGCCGTCCGCCGCCAGCCCGTACGCCTGCTGGAACTTGGTGACCGCGGCCTTGGTCCGCGGGCCGAAGTTGCCGTCGACGGAGAGGATCTCGCCGAAGTCCACGTGCCCGGCCACCCGGATCTGCAGCTGGGTCACATCGGTGCCCGACATGCCCTCGGACAGGGTGCGGCCCCAGGTGTAGCACTCGTCGGCCTGGGCCGGGCCGGCCATGGCGACCATGCCGCCCAAGGTAGTGGCCATGAGCATGACAAACGAGAGGATGAGTCGGATCGTACGTCTTGACATCGCGCTCCTCCATACCGATTCCTGAGTTCCCCCGCGAGGGGGCTGGGCAGAGTTTGACCGCGCAAGCGCGGCGTGTCCATAGCGTCACCGTACGCCACAGGAGCCCGACCTCTGGCACAACCGGACGGCAGGCGGGAGCCGTTGCGCCTTGCGGTGCGAAGCTGCTGTTCCGCCCGCTGTGCATGGCCGCCGGGAAGCTCCACGTCGCCCGGGCCGGCCTGCGGCGGCGCGCCGCAGCCCCAGGCGCACCACCCCGCCACGTCCGGTCCACCAGACAGTGGGGCGGCTTCGTACGGCCTCGGCGCCGTGGCACGACATCGGGCCACGGCGCTACCGGAGCCCCGCGCAGGCGACAGTGGCGATCAGCACGGAGCACACCACGGTCATGCCGTTCAGCCGCCGCGCGAGCAGGTCGTCCCAGCCCTCCCCGTTGCCGGAGAGCCGGCGCAAGGCAGGCGTGAGCGCCCGGCCCGCGCCGAAGCCGAGTCCGGCGGCCAGAGCGGGCGCGTAGGAGCCCCCGGACAGCAGCACCGCGACCGCCAGCGCGTACGGAGCGCTCGCCGAGACATAGGTGCGCACGCCCGTACCGAGCTCGAAGCCGAACTGCAGGGCGCCCCATGTCAGATGGCGACGCAGCACGTCCTGCGGTATCTGCCGTGCGTTCTGCGGCAGCCGCAGCGTCAGCCTGCCCGCGTCGCGCAGCGCGGCGAGCAGTGCCACGGCCACGATCAGCCCCCGCCGTCCGCCGGCCGGGAGCGGTGTGAACAGACCGGAGAACAGCCACAGCACCCCGGCCGTCAGTACTCCGCCGGCCAGCAGACCGATGGTGAACACGCCGAGTACCAGCGCCTGTCTGTACGTTGCCCGCCAACCTGGCGAGGCCAGCGCGAACGCGCTGTTGCGCGTTCAAACGGAGCCCGAGAGCGAGTAACCGGCAAGGCCGCCGGTGATCGCCCAGGTCAGCATGGGGGCGTAGAGGGCGGTGGCGATCGCCACCGTCCCCAGCACCGCCACGGGCAGGGCGGGATCGGTGAGCAGCCTCCGTACACCACCGGCATGGTTCGCCGACCGGGCCACGTGGCGGCCGGACTCCCCGGGACTCACCTAGACCGTCCCGGTCAGCGTGCGCCAGGTGTTCTGGCCGACCACGCCGTCGGCCGTCAGCCCGTGCAGGGACTGGAACGAGACCACGGCCTGGAGTGTGAGCGAACCGAAGTTGCCGTCGACCGTCAGCGCGTAGCCGTGCTTGTTGAGCTGCCGCTGGGCGCCGCGCACGGCGTGGTTCACGTCTCCCTGCCGCACGGTGGCGACCAGGACCGGCCACGTGGCCGGACCGACGCTTCCCGTGGGGCTCAATCCGTTCGCCGACTGGAACTCCTCGACCATCGCCTCGGTGTCCGGCCCGAAGATGCCGTCGACAGCCGTCGGATGGCCGTGGTGGGTGAGCAGGTGCTGGACGGTGTGGACGTCGGGCCCGGTGGCGCCGCGGCCGATGGTCGGCCAGTTCACGGAGCCGGGGCAGCCGCAGTCGGTGGTCCAGCGGCAGATGGACTTCACCCAGCCGGAACCGGTGTTGCGGTAGCCGTCGTGGCAGCGCCGCTCGATACCGCAGCCGCAGGTGCCGCAGGCCGCGCTGAAGCGCCACAGCCAGCCGTCGTAGGTCCCGGCGTAGCACTGGTTGGGCCGCAGGGTCCAGGTGACACCGTCCGACCGGTGGAAGCCGGTGTTCGTCCCTGACGTCACGCACGCGTCGGCGTAGACGGTGCTGGGCCCGCAGCCCGGCGAGCAGTTGTGGTCCTCCGCGTAACTCGGGCACGCACCGGTCCAGATGTCGTAGCCGTCGGCGTACGCCTGCCGGGCGGCGGAGAACACCCCGAGCGCGGCGAAGCCCACGGCGGTCGCCGCCTGCAGCACCGTGCGCCGGCGCGGCGCGAACGACGGCAGGGCCCCGCGCCTGGTCCGCGAGCCGCGGCCGCCGCTCCCCGACCGGCGAAGTGTGGGCACGTCGTCCAGTGACGTCATCGCAGGCTCCTCGGCGTCGCGGGATGGATGTCGTCGAGCAGCCGCAGCAGCGCGGTGGGCGAGCCGAGCGGTTCCGAACGGGCGATCCGGCCCTCCGCGTCGATGGCCACCGCATAGGGGGTGGCGGGGATGTCGTACGCCGTGAACAGGTCCGCATGGCCACCGCGGACCGGTACGGTGCCATCACCGGTCTGGGGTGTGGGGCCCGCGTAGAGCGCGAACACCTGTGGGGCGACAGGGTCGCGCTGACCTGGGTCACGCTGACCTTGGCCCCGGCCCTGATCTTGGCCCAGGCCTTGACGGACCGTCCAGGCTCCGGCTTCGGCGAGCACCTGGACGCAGGTGCCGCAATCAGCGTCGAGGAACAGCAGCAGCGCGGGGCGGCCCGGCGTCAGGAGGCCGTCGAGCCGTGCCGTGTCGTCCGGCCTGGCCGTGTCGAGCCCGGGCGCGGGCGCGCCGGGGGCGATGCCTGCCCGCCCGGGGCGGTGCGGCTGGGCGCGCGACAACTGGTGCACCTGCCTGACCAGTCCCGAGACAACCAGCGCGAGCAGCGCGATCGCCGCCCACGAGGCGATCAAGGCGCTGGTGGTGAAATCCATCGCGACGACACTCCTTCTGTGGTCCGGTGCACGGTGGCGTTGGTCGGCGGGTGATCGTGGGCAGCGGCCGGCGCGGTCATCACCGGGGCCGGGGCCGGCTCGTGCATGGCGGCGGGCAGGGACCACAGCAGCACGGTGCAGGAAGGTGCGGCAAGCATCAGCGTGACCAGCTCCGCCGTGGACAGCCGTACCGGGCCGGCCCCGGCGATGACCGCGCCGGCCGCCGCGAGTCCGGCCAGGGCCGCGGCCCGCCGGGTCACCCAGCGGCTGAGGGGCAGATCCCGGCGCGAGCAGCCGCACGGACCCCCACGACCGAGGGCGAGGACGTGCCGCGTGTAGAGCGCATAGAGCCCGAGGAGCGCGGCCCCCGCTGCGAGTACGCTCTGCAGCACCCGCTGGTGACCTGTCGTCAGCGCGGCCACGCCGACCACCCCGAGGGCGCCCTCGGTGACCGGCAGGACGGCCGCCGCGAGCCGGCGCGACTGGCGTCCCAGCACGCCGTGCGCCCGCAGTGCCTCTCCCAGGGCGGCGGGACGCGCCGCGTGGGAGCCCGTACCCACGAGCAGACTCAGTACGACGATCGCGGCGGTGAGCCCGCCGTAGAAGCCGATCACCGCCGGGTCACCCCGTGAGCCGCAGCTTGAGCCGCCCGACGGCCTCGGGCACCCGCTCGACGGACGTCGACGCCAGCGGCACCACCGTGGCCCAGATCTCCGTCGACGAGAGCACGAAGAACGGGCTGCCGTCGGAGAGTGTGTCGCGGAACAACTCGCCGGACGCGACCGCCACCCCCTTCCAGGGCGGAAGCTGGGCGGTGTGCTCCCTCGTACGCCGCGACAGCTCCAGCAGCCCGAGGCCGGGCACCTCCTTGATCACCGTCGCGGGCCGCGCGAAGGCACTTCCGGCCGACGGACTGGGCTGGAGAGTGAGCCCGTACGTGCTCTCGGCGATGCCCACCGACCGCAGCAGCCCGAGCACTTCGGCCACGCTCAGGCCGTACAGCCGGGTCACGAGTGCGTGGCGCTCGCCGCGCCACGCGACGAGCAACGGCCGCTCTACGAGCCCCGAGCGCGGCTCGCGCTCGATCGACTCAAAGATACGCAGCATGCCTTTCTGGAAGGTGAGCTCGGCATCGGGCGCTCCGAGGCCCAGGGAAGCGGCGACATCGTCGCCCAAAGTGGCCGGTCCGGCGGTGAACTCGACCAACCGCCCACCGACCACCACCTCGACGGCCGAGGTGCACGCCGCCCGCAGATCGAGGTCGCCCTCCAGGCGGTACGTCGCGCCGTCGAGGGCGCAATGAGTGACGAACGATGCGACCATGTGCATCCTCCTGGGGGGCGCGGGGCGGTGCGGCACCGCGGCCCAAAGGAAGCTAAGACGAGGGGCATGTACCTGTCAACACAGCGTTCGGCGGCGAAGACCGCGTCGAAGGACTCGGTGTACTTCGCATCCCGGTCGCGGATCGGAAACGCAGCGAGTCGACCCGCACGCCCCAGCTCGATGGCGAGGTCTCTCGCAAGTTGGCCGTGTCGGGCTGATGGAAGACGGAGCGGTCGGTAGGCGAGGCCCACGCGGCTGGTGCGGGCAGGCAGCAGGCCCACGTGGGTGGCCGTGGAGAGGTCGCGGTAACACCTTGGCCGCCGAGAAGCCCCTGCGGGGGTCTACCCGTGTAGAGCCGTTGGTGGCATGTTGGTGCGGCACCACGCGCAGGCTGGCCCGCCATCCGTCCTGACGGGAGTTCACGCATGCCCAAAACCGCAATCCCTCAGGGCATCTGCAGCTCCGTCACCGGCTCGCTGACTCCCGTCGGCGTGGCGTGGGCGGGCCGCCCCGAACCAGGGCGACAGGAGGCCCAGGCGTTCAGGGCCCGGTCCGGGTGCGGGTTGCGCGGTCCGGATCGCACAGCGGGCGGCCCGCGTGCTGCGGTGGCACATCACTTACCACCAGTGGAGGCCGTTCCATGCACTCAGGAAGACTTCGATCCGTTGGCGTCACCGTACTGACCGTGGTGACCGCGTTCCTCGTCGCGCTGCTACCGGCAACCCAGGCCCAGGCTCTGTCCGCCTGGCCGTCGATCAGCGAGGGCGCGAGCGGGGTGGACACCAAGGCCGCGCAGTATCTGTTGCGGTACCACGGTTCCGGCATCGCGGCGGACGGGCAGTTCGGACCGGCCACCCGCTCGGCCGTGATCAGCTTCCAGACCGCCCGCGGACTGACCGCCGACGGCACGATCGGCGTGCAGACGTGGCCACACCTGATCGTCTCGGTGAGCCAGGGATCGACCGGCGAGGCGGTGAAGGCGGCGCAGACCCAGCTCAATGCATACGGTGCGGGCATACCCGTGGACGGGCAGTTCGGACCCGTCACCAACAGCGCGGTGCGCTCCTACCAGAGCTCCCACGGTCTCACCGTCGACGGCGTGGTCGGGCCGCAGACCTGGCAGAGCCTCCTTGGCACCAACGGTGCGGACAGCGGCGGTGGCGGCACCCCGTCCGGTTACTCGCTGCCGCTCGCCCGGAGCGCTGTCCCCCGGTCGGACTACGCGGCTCCGCACTACGGCACCACTCCGGCCATCGACCTGATCGTGAGCTACGTCCCGGCATACGCGATCAAGAGTGGGGTCGTCGACCACTACAACAGCGAGACCTGTGGCATCGGTATCCGGCTGCTCCAGTCGGACGGTTCGCGCTTCGTCTACTGCCACCTCAGCGCACGTTCCGTGGCCGACGGTGTCCAGGTGGCGGCCGGCACCCGAATCGCCACCACCGGCGACACCGGCAACTCCGGCGCACCCCACCTGCACGTGGAGATCAGGACCAGCGACGGCGTGGCCCACTGCCCGCAGGACTACCTGCTGGCGATCTACGACGGGCGTACGCCGCCCACCTTCGGCTCTCTGCCGACCAGCGGCTGCACGACCGCCTGAATGGAGCAGCGCCGTCCACCACGCAGCCGCGACGGGTCCGCACCGCTCCGGCATGTACGCGAAAGTCCCTGACCGGCGTCCGTCCAGTCAGGGACTTTCGATTCGTACAGTGGTGGTCTTCACGGCGCTGCCGAAGGCTGTGCCGTTCAGAAACCCATCGCTGCTGGTCAAGCCGCGTACCTGTACTCGTTGATGACGCCGCCCAGTACTCGGGGGCGGAGTCGGTGCGCGGTCAGGTGGGTCGAGGACGCCGGGTGCCCCTGGGCGAGGAGAAGAAGTCGTCCCCGGCCCTGGTGGGGGTGGTGTGCGTTGTAGTGGAGGGCGTAGATGGAGTACGCGTCGAGCGTGGGCTTCTGACCCTTTCGCAGTGCACGTTCATCCGCGGGGAACGCGGCGTCGTCTTCAGGGTCTCGATGCCGTCGGCCGCGAAGACTGTGTCGAAGGACTCGGTGGCATCCGGCAAGCCAGGCCATTGTCCGTTCGATCTTCCAGCGATGCCGACCTAGGCGTGCGGATGACTCGATGCCCTTTCGGGCGATGCGGTGGATGATGCCTCGTTGCCGTAACCATCGTCGCAGGTGAGCGTAGTCGTAGGCTTTGTCCGCGTAGAGCTTGGAGGGCTTGCGCCGGCGCGGTCCGCGGCGCGAGCGGATCGGCGGTATGCCGCGGATCAGGGGAATCAGGGCCTGGCTGTCCTGCGTGTTCGCTCCCGAGATCCCGATGGAGACGGGCAGACCGGAGCCTTCGGTGATCAAGTGGATCTTCGACCCGTTCTTGCCCGGTCGACAGGATTCGGGCCTGTCAGGTCCCCCCTTCAGGGCCCGCATGTTCACCGAGTCGATCGCGCACCGGCTCCAGTCCAGCTCACCGCGCGAGCCGAGCTCGTCGAGCACCAGACGGTGCAGCTTGGCCCACACCCGGGCCTTGCTCCACTCCGTGAAGCGGCGATGCGCGGTCGCTCCCGACGGGCCGAACGACGGCGCCGGCAACTGCTGCCACGTGCACCGGCTGGAACCCGACCCCGCCGCCGCCCCCATCGTGGCGCGGATCTTCCAGATGTACGTCGACGGCATAAGCGACAAGCCCATCGCCACCCAACTCACCCGGGAAGGCATCCCCCTGCCCCTCCGCCCACGACCCGGCCCGCAACCCCCACAGCAAGAAAACCGCCTGGCAAGCCGGCGCCGTCCTCACCAACCCCCGCTACACCGGCTACGAAATCTGGAACAAGCAGCGCAAGGAGGAGCACCTCTACGACGTCGACGACGTCACCCTCGGCCACCGCACCCGCATGACCCACAACCTGGCCGAACAATGGGTATGGTCCAACGAAACCGCTCACCAGGCGCTCGTCACCACCCAACTCTTCGACACCGTCAAGACAATCCGTCAGCAGCGCGCCGCAGCGCCTCGAACTCCCCGGACGACAACGAGGGCCGGGGCAACGGGCGTACGCGCTGCGAGGGCGGGTGTGATGTGAGAACGTGCGGACACAAGATGCAGCCCGCGACGATCCGCCACACGGTCTACTACCGCTGCGAGTTCAAGGACCAGGAGCAGTCCCTGCACCCCGGGCTGGATCACCCCCGGACCGTGTACCTGCGGGAGGACGAGGTGTGCCGGGCCCTGGACCGGTGGATCGCGCAAGCCTTCCTCCCCGGCCGGCTCGCCGCCACCCTCACCGCCCTCGCCCACGCCAGCGCGGAAGCGAACGCGGCCGAGACCACTCACCCCGGAGCAGGCGCAAGCCCGCAGTCAAGGAATGCGAGCGGCGTCTCGCCCGCTACCAGGCCGCCCTCGAAGCCGGCGACCCCGCCGTCGTCACCCAATGGATCAACCAGGCACAAGCGGACAAGGAGACAGCACGCACGAAGCTCGACACGCCACCCCCCGCCACCCGAAAGAAGGAAACGCCACTCACCGCCGACCAGATCCGGGAGATCACTGAGAGGCTCGGAGACGTCGCACAACGCATCCAAGCCGTCGACGCCGAGAAGAAGGGCCCGCTCTACGAAGCGCTCGGGATCACGATCAGCTACATACATGCACGTAGGGCCGCGACCGTCAGGTCGAGGCCCCTCATCCGCGTATCGCTATAGCGAGTGTCCGAGGGGGGACTTGAACCCCCACGCCCGATAAAGGGCACTAGCACCTCAAGCTAGCGCGTCTGCCATTCCGCCACCCGGACAGGTGATCCGCAGGGCTGGCCCCGCGGCGACAGGCACAACGATACCAAGGATTCGGGGTGGGTTTCACCTGCGTATCCGCAGGGTGCACAGGGTGCCGGGGCCGTGTGGGCCCCGGCACCGGAGTGCCCCTACACAGCCTCGGGCGGCATCAGGTGGTAACCGGGGAAGTTCCCCGGGGGGCGTTCGCCCGCGGGGCCCCGCGTGACGGCGCGGACCAGCAGGTCGCCGCCGACGAAGGCGCCGCGCCAGGAGGCGCCGAGGCCGCCGAAGGGCTCGGCGCGGTCGCCGCGGGACCGGGGCCTGTTGTGGCCGATCTTGAAGGCGCGGATGTCCGGGGCGAGGCGGGCGTAGGTGTCCTCGTCGTCGGTGGAGAGGGTGGCGACGAGGGCGCCGTCGCCGGCGTTCATGGCGGCCAGCAGCTCCGCCTCGGTGTCGACCAGGACGATCGTGTCGACCGGGCCGAAGGGCTCCGCATGGTGCAGCGGGGAGATGGCGGGAGGGTCGAGGAGCGTGACCGGCGCCAGGTAGGCGGAGGTGTCCTGGCCGGGCAGCAGGCGGGCGTCGGCGAGGCTGCCGCGGTGGAGCGGGGTGGCACCGCGCTCGACGGCTTCGGAGACGAGGTCGTCGAGTTCCTTGGCCTTGGCCGCGTTGATCAGCGGCCCGAAGTCGAGCTCGGGGAGGTCGTCCCCTGGGTCGTCCACGGCGAGCGGGTGGCCGAGGCGCACGGAGCGCACGACCGGCAGGTACGCGGACAGGAAGTCGGCCAGGAGGTCGCGCCGCACGACGAAGCGGGGGTAGGCGGTGCGGCGCTGCTTGGCGTAGTCGAAGGTCCCGCGGAGGTGACCGGTCAGGGTCTCCCAGTCGCTGTAGTCCCACACGCCCCAGGTGTTCAGGCCCTCCTGCTCGATGACATGGCGTCTGCTGGGGTCGGTGAGGCCGGAGGCGACCCGGCCGCCCGCGTCCCGGCCGCCGACGGAACAGACGCAGCCGATCTCCGGGGCCCGTACCAGCGCCTCGCAGAGCTCGTCGCCGCCGCCGACCAGGGTCACCGGTACGTCCTCGCGGGCGATGAGCGCGCAGGCCAGGGTCAGGCAGGCCAGGCCCCCGTCGGCGGGGGTCCTGGCGATGGCGGCGTTGCCGGCCAGCGCCTGCACGAGCATCGCGTGGACCAGGATGCTCATGGGGTAGTTCCAGCCGGCGAGGTTGGCGACCGGGCCGGGCAGCGGGCGGCGCCACTCGACCATGTCGTCGATCTCGCCGACGTACCAGCGGACCCCGTCGACGGCCCGGTCGACGTCGGCCAGGGCGAGCCGCCAGGGCTTGCCGATCTCCCAGACCAGGAGGAGCGCGAGCAGCACGCGGTGCTCGGCCAGGGCGTCCAGGGCGGCCGAGACCCGCGCCCTGCGCTCGGGAAGCGGGATCACCCGCCAGGCGCGGTGCTGGTCGAGGGCGGCGCGGACGGCCTGCCGGGCGGTGCCCGCGTCGAGCCGGGGCACCCCGGCGACGGGGGTGCCGTCGACGGGGCTGGTGGCCGGCAGGATCCGGCCGCCGGTCCGCCAGGCCCCGGCCCACAGGTTGAGCACGCGGTCCTCGTGGAACGCCTCGGGAGCGGCCCGCTGGCACCGCCGCCAGGCGTCGGTCCAGGCCGTTCCGGGTTTGAGGGTGAGGGTCATGGCTGCTCCGCCCGATCACGGCGGATCTCCCGCAGCGCACCACCACGGGTGTAGAGGAATCCCCGCACCACCTCGGTGCGGGGCAGCTCCGTGGCGGCGCGGAGGCGGGCCATGCACGCGCGCAGGTCCTGCTCGGGGTCGCCCAGCACCGCGCAGTCCTCGTGGTGCACCAGCACGATCTCGCGGGTGCCGCCCTGTAGTTGGCTCAGCCGGAGCGAGCGGAGGGTGTCGGGGGTGACGCACCCGCCCGCGTTGCGGATGACGTCGGCGTCGCCCGGCCGCAGCCCGAACATCGCCTCGACGCCGAGCCGGGCGTCCATGCACGCGACGACGGCTACTCCGGTGCGGGCCCGCGTCCTTGTGAGGTCGAGCGGTACGAGTGCCGCGCCCACGTCGTACCTGCGGGTGAGCAGCTGCTCCACGCCCGCGGCCCCGGTGGGGGCGGTCACCGCAGCAGCCCGCGCACGAGCCGTGCGGTCTCCGAGGGGGTGCTGCCGACCCTGACGCCGGCGGCCTCCAGCGCCTCCTTCTTGGCCTGCGCGGTGCCGGAGGAGCCGGAGACGATGGCGCCGGCGTGGCCCATGGTCTTGCCCTCGGGCGCGGTGAAGCCCGCGACGTAGCCGACGACCGGCTTGGTGACCAGGCGGGAGACGTAGGAGGCGGCGCGTTCCTCGGCGTCGCCGCCGATCTCGCCGATCATGACGATCAGGTCGGTGTCGGGGTCGTCCTGGAAGGCGCGCAGGCAGTCGATGTGGGTGGTGCCGATGACGGGGTCGCCGCCGATGCCGACGGCGGTGGAGAACCCGAGGTCGCGCAGCTCGTACATCAGTTGGTAGGTGAGCGTGCCGGACTTCGACACCAGGCCGATGCGGCCGGAGGTGGTGATGTCGTCCGGGATAATGCCCGCGTTGGACTGGCCGGGGCTGATGAGACCGGGACAGTTGGGCCCGATGACGCGGGTGCCGGAGGCGACCGCGCGGGCCCGGAAGGCGACCGTGTCGTGCACGGGGACGCCCTCGGTGATGACGACGACGAGCCCGAGGCCGCCGTCGACGGCCTCGTCGACGGCGGCGCGCACGAAGGGCGGCGGCACGAAGACGACGCTGACGTCGGCGCCGGTCGTGCCGACCGCCTCCTTGACCGAGCCGAAGACCGGGACGGTGCGCCCGTCGAACTCGACCCTCGTGCCGGCCTTGCGCGGGTTGACGCCGCCGACGACGTCCGTCCCCGAGGCGAGCATGCGGCGGGTGTGCTTCATGCCCTCCGAGCCGGTCATGCCCTGGACGATCACCTTGCTGTTGCGGTCGAGGAAGATGGCCATCGCGATCAGCTCCTTGCGGGCTCGGCGGCCCGCGCGGCCGCGCCGTCCATGGTGTCCAGCTGCTGTACGAGGGGGCCCAGCGTCGCCGCGGCCTCGTCGAGGACGGCCCGGCCGCGCTCGGCGTTGTTGCCGTCGAGGCGGACGACGAGGGGCTTGGTGAGCTCGACCAGGTCGAGGGCCTGGACGATGCCGTCCGCGACGGCGTCGCAGGCGGTGATGCCGCCGAAGACGTTGACGAGGACGGAGGTGACGTCGGGGTCGGAGAGGATGACGCCGAGCCCGTCGGCCATCACCTGGGCGGAGGCGCCGCCGCCGATGTCGAGGAAGTTGGCGGGGGCCCCGCCGTGGTGGGCGACCACGTCGAGGGTGCTCATCACCAGGCCCGCGCCGTTGCCGATGACGCCGACGGTGCCGTCGAGCTTGACGTAGTTGAGGCCCTTGGCGCGGGCGGCGGCCTCCAGGGGGTCGCCCTCGCCGGGGGTCTCGTACGCCTCGTGGTCCGGGTGGCGGAAGCGGGCGTTGGCGTCGAGGGAGACCTTGCCGTCCAAGGCGAGGAGACGGCCGTCCGTGGTGCGGACCAGCGGGTTGACCTCGACCAGCAGGGCGTCCTCGGCGGTGAAGACCTCCCACAGTGCGGTCAGCACGGGCACGGTCTCCTCGGGGAGTCCGGCCGCTTCGGCGATCTGCCGGGCCTTCTCCTCGGTGACGCCCTCGGCGACGTCGACGGGGACGCGGGCCAGGGCCTCCGGCCGGGTGGCGGCGACCTCCTCGATGTCCATGCCGCCCTGGGCCGAGGCCATGGCGAGGAACGTCCGTTCGGCGCGGTCGAGGAGGAAGGAGACGTAGTACTCGTCCTGGATGTCGGCGGTCGGCGTCAGCATGACCTTGCCGACCGTGTGGCCCTTGATGTCCAGGCCGAGGATGGCGCGGGCCTTCTCCTGCGCGTCCGCGGGGTCGGAGGCGAGCTTCACGCCGCCGGCCTTGCCCCGGCCGCCGGTCTTCACCTGGGCCTTCACCACGACCTGCCCGCCGAGGCGTTCGGCCGCGGCCCGGGCCTCGGCGGGGTCGTCCACCACGTGGGCGGCGAGCACGGGGACGCCGTGCCGCGCGAAGAGCTCCCGTGCTTGGTACTCGAACAGATCCATCGTCAAACGCACCTGCCCTGACTCGGGGTCGGACGATAATCCGGTGCAGACCTCTGGACACCGGGTCGTCCATGCGGGATAAACGTCTGCATACAGTATTCGTCGCCTGTATGCAATGTACAGACCGCGGGGTGGAATCCCGCGTTCGGCCCGCTCACCGGCCCCCCGACCGGAAGGAACCTTGGTTGTGACGAAGGCTTTGGAGGGTGTGCGCGTCCTGGATATGACGCATGTGCAGTCGGGTCCGTCGGCGACGCAGTTGCTGGCGTGGCTGGGTGCGGACGTGGTGAAGCTGGAGGCTCCCGGTGGTGACATCACGCGGCGTCAGTTGCGGGACGTGCCGGGGGTGGACAGCTTGTACTTCACGATGCTGAACGCGAACAAGCGGAGCATCACGCTGAACACCAAGACCCCGCGCGGGCGGGAGATCCTGACCGAGCTGATCGCCCGCAGTGACGTGATGGTGGAGAACTTCGGGCCGGGCGCGGTGGACCGGATGGGGTTCACCTGGGAGCGGATCCAGGAGATCAACCCGCGGATCGTGTACGCCTCCATCAAGGGCTTCGGGGACGGCCCCTACACCGCGTTCAAGGCGTACGAGGTCGTCGCGCAGGCGATGGGCGGGTCAATGGCCACGACCGGCTTCGAAGGCGGTCCCCCCATGGCCACCGGCGCCCAGATCGGCGACTCCGGCACCGGGGTCCACGCGGTGGCCGGGATCCTGGCCGCCCTGTACCAGCGCACCCACACCGGTCGCGGACAACGCGTGCAGGTCGCCATGCAGCACGCGGTGCTGAACCTGTGCCGGGTCAAACTCCGCGACCAGCAGCGCCTGGCCCACGGACCACTGGCGGAGTACCCCAACGAGGACTTCACCGACGAAGTCCCCCGCTCCGGCAACGCCTCCGGCGGCGGACAGCCCGGCTGGGCGGTCAAATGCGCCCCCGGCGGCCCCAACGACTACGTCTACGTCATCGTGCAGCCCGTCGGCTGGCAGCCCCTGGCCGAACTCATCGGCCACCCCGAACTCGCCGACGACCCCGAATGGGCCACCCCCGAAGCCCGGCTGCCCAAACTCGCCAAGATGTTCCAGCTCATCGAGGAATGGACCACCACCCTGCCCAAATGGCAGGTCCTGGAAGAGCTCAACACCCACAACATCCCGTGCGGGCCCATCCTGTCCACCAAGGAGATCATCGACGACGCCAGCCTCAAGGCCAACGACATCGTCGTCGAAGTCGAACACCCCGAACGCGGCACCTACACCACCGTCGGCAACCCCCTCAAACTCTCCGACTCACCCACCACCATCCACCGCTCACCCCTCCTCGGCGAACACAACCACGACATCTACACCACCGAACTGGGTCTTTCCGCCGAGGAGCTGGGCGTGTTGCGGACCGGCGGGGTGATCTGACCGATGGCGGACGCCAGGCGGCGCGAGGACGTACGGTCGCACACCACAGAGCAACCGGTGGCGGTGCTGGGCACCGTCCACCGGTGGGCCGGGGCAGCTGGGCTGCCCTGACCCGACGCACCACCCGTGACGGGGCCGGGCCCGCGTGGACACGCGGACCGGGCCCGCCACGCAGCACGAAAAGAGCACGGGGGCCGGCACGGGTCGGTTTCCACGGAGACCGACCCGTGCCGGCCCCAGGTCCAGGGGGCGCTGGCCAGACTCTTTCGAGGCAGGGGAATCATGACAATGGCGTCAACGACATCGACGTCCCAACCACCCGTCACCTATCGAGAGGTGACCGACCACAACGGCCGGGTGTTCCGCGTCGGCGAGTCCGACATGGACATTATGGGCCGGAAGCGCAAGTGGATGGTCATCCTGCCGTGGGTAGGCATGATGGGCATCAGCTCGGCGGAGTACGCGTTCGCGTCCGCCGAGGACACGCTCCACACCGCGCACTCGTGGAGCAGCCTGCACATCTTCTGGATGCTCGGGGTCTGGGTGTTCTTCCAGGCCGCGGTGGCCTTCCCGGCGGGCAAGCTCCGCGAGTCCGGGAAGCTGCCGGCGCGCTACGCGATGATGTGCGGCGCCCTGGGCACCTTCCTGGGCTACCTGTCGCTGGCGTTCGCACCGCACGTCGTCTTCGCGTACATCGGCTTCGGCATGTTCAGCGGCATGGGCGCCGGCATGGTCTACGCGACCTGCGTCAACATGGTCGGCAAGTGGTACCCGGAGCGGAAGGGGGGCAAGACCGGCTTCGTCAACGGCGGCTTCGCCTACGGCTCGGTGCCGTTCGTCTTCCTCTTCACCGGCTACATGGACCTGACCAACTTCCGCTGGGTGCTGGTCTCGGTCGGCGTCTTCCTCGCGGCGACCGTCGCGGTGGCGGGGTACTTCTTCAAGGACCCGCCGAAGAACTGGTGGCCGGCCGACGTCGACCCGCTGAAGGTGCCCGACGACCCGCGTGCCCGGCGCGCCATGGAGAAGAACCCGCCCGCCGTCCGGCAGTACACCCCCGCCGAGGCGTGGCGGACCGGCCGGGTCGCGCTGATGTGGTTCTGCCTGCTGTGCACCTCGGGCGTGAACATCTTCGGCATCGCCTTCCAGGTCGACATCGGTGAGGAGGCGGGCTTCGCCGGCGGGATCGTGGCCACGGCCATGTCCCTGAAGGCGATCGTCAACGGCACGGGCCGCGGCGTCATCGGCTGGCTGTCCGACCGCTACGGGCGCAAGCAGTGCCTGATCTTCGTCTGCCTCGTCCTCGGCCTCGCGCAGTACGGCATCCTGTGGTCGGCGGACATCAAGAACCTGCCGCTGTTCCTGATCTTCTCGTCCATCTCCGGGTTCGGCGGCGGCGCGATCTTCCCGATGTTCGCGGCGATGACGGCCGACTACTTCGGTGAGAACAACAACGCGTCCAACTACGGCCTGGTCTACAGCTCCAAGCTGGTCTCGGGTCTGCTCGGCTCCGGCATGGGTGCCTTCGTCGTCAGCCACTGGGGCCACAGCGGGGCGTTCACCCTCGCGGGTTCGATCTCGCTGTTCGCCGGCTTCGTCGCGCTCTTCCTCACCCCGCCGGGACGTCCGAGGAAGAAGGACATCGAGCCCAACCCGCAGCCCATCAGCAGGGAGGCGATCTGACGTGACCGCCGGAGAGCACCCGGGGCTCCGGCACGGCACCTCGTGCCCGACGACCGGGTGTCCCTCCCGTCCGCCGCGGCGTCCCCGGACCACCCCCGTGTCGTAGGGGGCCGTGCCGGAATGACGTGGGCCTCAGCCGTGGGACGCCACGGCTGGGGCCCACGCGGCTGTCCGTCAGCCCGAGCGGTCGGCGGCGATCGCCTTGTGGTGCCGGATGACCTCTTCGACGATGAACTTCAGGAACTTCTCCGCGAAGGCCGGGTCGAGGTGCGCCTCCTCGGCCATCCGGCGCAGCCGGGCGATCTGCTCCGCCTCGCGCCCGGGATCGGCGGGCGGCATGTTGTGCGTCGCCTTGAGCTCACCCACCTGTTGGGTGGCCTTGAAGCGTTCCGCCAGGAGGTGCACCAGAGCCGCGTCCAGGTTGTCGATGCTGCCGCGCAGGTGGCGCAGCCGCTCCAGGGCGGCCGTGTCGTCCGCGTGTCCGTCGTCCATCCGCCCAGCCTAACCAGCGGGACGCCGATCAGTCGGTACGTCCCGTCGCGGCGACGGTGACGCCGAGGCCGATCATCGCCAGGCCGCCCGCACCGCCGACCAGCGACAGGCGGCGCGGGGAACGGGCGAGCCACGAACGGGCCGCGGCGGCGACGAGGCCCATGGTGCTGTCCGAGACGAGGGCGATCGCGTTGAAGACCAGGCCGAGCAGCAGCATCTGCACGGTGACGTGACCGGCCGTGCGGTCGACGAACTGCGGCAGCACCGCCGCGTAGAAGACCATCGTCTTGGGGTTCGAGACCCCGACCACGAAGCCCTCGCCGAGCGTGCGCAGCGCGCCGCGCGCCGCCCCCGCGTCCCCGGGCACCATGGCCAGGGCCCGGCGGTGCCGCAGCGCCTTGACCCCCAGGTAGACCAGGTAGGCGGCGCCGGCGAGCTTGAGGGCCGCGAACAGCAGCGCCGAGCGCTCCACCACGGGGCCGACGCCGAGGGCGACCGCGACCACCAGGACGTAGGAGCCGAGCGTGTTGCCGGCGACGGAGGTCAGCGCGACACGACGCCCGTGGGCGAGCGCGCGGCCGATGACGAAGAGGACGCTGGGGCCGGGGATCACCACGAGCACCAGGGATACCAGGGCGAATGCCGCGAGTCGGTCGATGGACACCATGCCCGGAGGCTAATCGGGTATATCTTCCGGCGCACCGCATTAAGCGCGGGGTCAGAGGAGGCGGGATCGATCATGGGTGAGCCGCAGGGCGAGCAGTTGGAGGCCGTACGGGCACGGCGGGAGGAATTGCGCGGGAGGTACCTGCGGGAACCGGCGGAACGACCGGCGACGCGGGCGGCGGGGGTGCACCACGTCGCGTTCATCTGCCGCGACGTCGAGGAGACCGTCCGCTTCTACCAGGAGTTCCTGGGCTTCCCTCTGGTGGAGCTGGTGGAGAACCGGGACTACGCGGGCTCCAGCCACTTCTTCTTCGACATCGGCCACGACAACCTGCTGGGGTTCTTCGACTTCCCCGGCCACGAGCACCCCGAGCAGCACGAGACGATCGGCGGACTGCAGCACCTGGCGCTGTCGGTGACCGGCGAGCAGTTCACCGAGGCGAAGCACCGGCTGGACGAGGCCGGGGTGGAGTACCTCGGGCCGGACCGCGGTGTGGAGGACAGCCTCTACATCCGCGATCCCAACGGGGTCAACGTGGAGCTGTACCGCGAGGACCTCGGCCACTTCGACGGCAAGCCGCTGCTCTGAGCCCGCGGGGCCCGGCGGGGCGGGGCGGGGTCAGTCCTCGTGGGAGCGCTGGTGGTACGAGGTCCTGGTGTGCTCGGTGTGGGCGCGCATGACCTGCTGGGCGCGCTCCCCGTCGCGGTCGGCGATCGCCGCGATCAGCTCGCGGTGCTCGACCCACGACTGCATGCCGCGCTGTCGGGCCACCGGGGTGTAGTACCAGCGCACGCGCCGCTCGACCTGCCGGGCGAGTTCGGCGAGCACCGCGTTCCCGGCCAGTTCCATGACGCAGGCGTGGAGGGCGGCGTTCGCCGCGACGACCGCGTCGACGTCGTCGGCGGCGACGGCCGCCTCGCCCGTCTCGCACAGCCCGTCCAGCCGCTCCAGGCCCTTGGTGGTGGCGTTGGCCGCGGCGAGGCGGGCCGCCTCCGTCTCCAGCAGGGCGCGGACGACCAGGAGTTGGTCGGCCTCCTCGTCGGTGGGCTCGTGGACGAAGGCCCCCTGGGCCGGGCGCAGGTCCACCCACCCCTCGGTGTTGAGCCGTTGCAGGGCCTCGCGCACCGGTTGGCGGGAGACGCCGAGGTGGCCGGCGAGTTCGGTCTCCACCAGGTGCTGGCCGGGGGTGAGTGAGCGGGTGATGATCAGCTCGAGCAGCGCTTCGTACACCTGCTCACGCAGGGGCCCCGGACGCTGGAGCTTGGGCACGGATCCCTGCGACAGCCCGCTGGACAGCATCGAGGCCCCAACCTTTCCCGGGGATGATTGGCTTTCGTCTACAGTCTACGCGCGCAGGACCCCGGCGCGGACACCGCACCCAAGCGTGACGCGCTTCACACCGGTGGCGCGGCGCCCGCTATGCGGCGCCGGTGAGCTGGGAGGTCTTCAGGACGACCAGGGTCACCAGCACCACCAGCACCGCCGCCATCCCGGCCGCCTGCCACAAGGCGCGGTGCCTGCGGGGCGCGTGGGCCAGGACGAGGCCGACCGCACCTCCGGTGAGCAGGCCGCCGAGGTGGCCCTGCCAGGAGGTCACGGCGGCGGAGACCGCCATCCAAACCAGCAGGCCGATGAGGAGCTGACGCCCGCCGACCGGATCGTGGTGGAGGCGCTTGCTGAGGACGAAGTAGGCCGCGCCCAGGCCGAAGATCGCGCCGGAGGCACCGACGGCGCCGGTGTGCGGGGCGATCAGGTACACCAGCACGGAACCGCCGAGGGCGGAGAGCAGGTAGAGCCCGACGAAGCGGATCCGGCCCAGCTGGGCCTCGACGGCCGGGCCGAGGGTCCACAGCGAGTACATGTTGAACAGGATGTGCAGGATCCCGAAGGTGCCCTGGCCCGGCGGCTGGTGGAGGAAGGCCGAGGTGATCAGCCGGTACCACTCGCCGTGGGCGATGCCGACGGCCTCGAAGCCGGGGTACGCCGAGCCGTCGTACACGTACGCCACGCCGTCGGGGCCCAACAGCCCCTGCCCCAGGGCGTCGAAGCGCGCGACGAGGTCGGAGCGCACCAGTTCGCCGAGGTAGGCGACGACGTTCAGGGCGATCAGGATCTGCGTCACCACCGGCGTGCCCGAGGTCGCCACGCGGCCGCCGAAGACGGTGCGCGCCTGGCGGACGCTCCTGCCGCCCTCCTTCACGCACTCCGGGCAGTGGTGGCCGACCGCCGCCTCGCGCATGCAGTCGGGGCAGATGGAGCGGTCGCAGCGCGTGCAGCGCACGTACGTCTCGCGCTTGGGATGCCGGTAGCAGGTGGTGACCGGCGGCTCGGTGCCCTGATCGGTGTCCGTGGTGCTCACGAGCGCAAGGCCCCCCATGCGGCGTACGGGACGTGGAGTCGCACGTTTGTACCCAGCCCGGGCACGGTGCGTCAAACCACTCCGCTCTGCGCCTCCATGCGCAGGCCGGAGGCCCGGTCGGCGAGGACGACGGTGACCACGGTGAGGTCGGCGGCGTCGTTGCCGCCGGGACGCATGGAGATGAGGTCGGCCATGGTGACTCCCGGGCAGATGGCACCGTCCGGCAGTTCGACGACGAGCCGGAGGACGTCGTCCTGCGTCACGCGGACGGTGCCGGTCGCGGGAGGGGCCTGGCCGGCCCCGTACATCTCCTCGTCGATCCGGGCGGTGAGGCCGCGGGCGCCCGCGAGGAGGCCGCCGCCGCGCCCGGCGTGCACCTGCACCGTGACCGCGCCGACCAGCGGGGTCCGCAGCGTGAGCGGGCGCCGGTCCGGTCCCGGCGAGACGGTGAGGCGCACCTTGAAGGTCGGCCTGCCCTTCATCCGGGGCAGGTTGTCCGCGCCGTAGCTCCCGATGACCAGGTCGCGTGACACGCCGGGCTCGCCGACCTGCCGCGCGGCGCCCTTGCCGCACTCCCCCGGCCGGGAGACCGCCGCCGCCTCCCGTCGCGGGCCGTTCCCCCAGGCCAGTTGGGCCACCAGCAGGACCGCGGCGGCCAGCGGGACGCCGATGCGCCACCACGTCCCCCGGCCCACCGAGAACGGGTCCCCGGCCACCGCACACCTCCTCGCCCGGCCGCGTCCGTCCGCGTCCGTCGTACGCCGATGCTATTCCGGGGCCCCGGTCGGTCCCCTACCGTGATGCCGTGACGAGCGACGCATCCGCCGCGGGGATACCGGAGTTGGTGCTGCGAGGGGGCGGCGCGACCGCCCGTCTGCGGGCCGGCGAGGTACTGCTGGACGAGGGGACGGAGCGGCGGCGCATCCCGCCGGCCGCGATCGAGGAGGTCCGTGCCGCCGGGCGGCACGGCCGTACGGTGGAGATCGTCCTGACCGCGGCGCGAGGGCCTGCGAGGGTCCACGCGCTGACGCACCACAGCGCCGAGGCGGTCGCGGCCTTCGCCGCCGCCGTCAACTCCGTGCTCCCGCCCCGCGACGCCGACGAGCCGCGGGAGGACGGCGGCACGCTGGTCGAAGTCCTGTCGGTGCCGCCCCCCGCGAAGGACGGGGCGAAACCGGACGACGGGGCGCCGGACGGCTTCTGGACCTACGCCCCGGGGGTCGGCGCTGCCCTGGCCTACCTCGCCGTGCTGGTCTGGCTGGCCGTCACCGGGGACGGCGCGGCCGTCGCGAAGTGGGCGCTGGGCGCCGCTCCCCTGCTGGGCGCCGGGGGCTTGCTCCACGGGGCATGGGGGTCCGCGCGGGACGCACGGATCCTGCGCCGGCGCGGCATCACGGTGGTCGCCACCTTCGACCGCAGGCAGCGGCACGGCGGCCGCGAACCCGTCTACCGTTTCACCGACCTCGACGGCGTGCCCCGGGAGCACCTCGGCGAGGGCAACGACGTGGACGGCGACCCGCTGCGGGCGGAGATCACCTACGACCCGCGCAACCCCGAGCTGACGACGCGCACGTGGTCCGAGCCCGCGGGGCTGGCGGTCTTGTTCTGCGTCGCCGGGCTCTCGCTGCTCGCCGTGGGGCTGTACCTCGTCGTCGCCGCTTTCGTGGACCTGCCCTTCTCCCCGTGAACTCCCCTCGGCGGAACGGAACTCCCCTCCGCCGGAACGCCGGCCGGGACCGCCTTTACGACCCCTTGACCCCATGGAGACGAATACTGTACACAGTATTCGTCCGGGGCTGAGAACCCAGGGCCGGCGGGCTCGTCGAGGTGATCTCGCCGCACGACGGCGCGGTCACCGTGGCAACCTCTGTATCAAGGGCCGATACGGCTTCCAGCACGTACAGAACCGGGACTGATCGACATGGGACGGGTCACCGAACGGCGTCGGGTACTGAGGATCAGGGACGGAGCGGTCGACCACCGGGCGGACACCCTGGTCGCGGAGGAGCCGCTGGAGATCCGGCTCAACGGCAAGCCACTCGCGATCACCATGCGCACCCCCGGGGACGACTTCGCCCTCGCGGCCGGCTTCCTGGTCAGCGAGGGCGTGCTCGGGAGCGCGGACGAACTGGCGAACATCGTGTACTGCGCGGGCGCGACCGTCGACGGGTCCAACACCTACAACGTCGTCGACGTACGCCTCGCACCCGGCGTCCCCGTCCCCGACATCACGCTGGAGCGCAACGTCTACACGACGTCCTCCTGCGGCCTGTGCGGGAAGGCCAGCCTCGACGCCGTACGCACCACGGCCCGCTGGGCCATCGCCGACGCCTCGCCGCTGCGGCTCGAAGCCGCGCTGCTGTCCGCGCTCCCCGACCGGCTGCGCGCCGCGCAGCGGGTCTTCGACCGGACCGGCGGACTGCATGCGGCCGCGCTCTTCACGTCCGAGGGCGAACTGCTCGACGTCCGCGAGGACGTGGGCCGCCACAACGCCGTGGACAAGCTCGTGGGCCGCGCCCTCCAGCAGGGCCTGCTGCCGCTGGCCGGGAAGATCCTGATGGTCTCGGGGCGGGCCTCGTTCGAACTCGCCCAGAAGGCCGTGATGGCCGGCATCCCGGTGCTCGCCGCCGTCTCGGCCCCGTCCTCCCTCGCCGTCGACCTCGCCGCCGAGTCCGGCCTCACGCTCGTCGGCTTCCTGCGGGGCACCTCCATGAACGTGTACGCGGGCGAAGAGCGGATCGCCCTGCCCGCGCCGACGGCCGGGCGGGTCTGACCCGTCCCAGCACGCGTACACGCGTGCGGGACCGGCCGGCGAGGTGCGCCCCCTGCGCCGGCCGGTCCCGCCGTATCCGAGGACCCGAGGTAGACACTGTCCACCTCGAGGTGGACACTGTCCACCATGACCACCGCTCCCCGCGCGCGCCTGCTCGACGCCGCCCTCGCCGTCCTGGACGACGACGGCGTCGAGGGGCTGACCCTGCGGGCCATCGCTCGGCGCGCCAACGTGTCGCACGGGGCGCCGCTGAAGCACTTCCCGCACCGGGCGGCGCTGCTGTCGGCCGTGGCCACCGTGGGGTTCAGGGAACTCAACGTGCGCGCCGAGGCGGCCGTACGGGCGTGCCCCGAAGGCGCGCCGGCGGCCGCACGGCTGCGGGCCGGGGCCCGCGGCTACGTGGCGTACGCGCTGGGACGGCCGGCGATGTTCACCCTGATGTTCCGGCACGACCTGCTGGACCCCCGGGACAAGGAACTGGGCCGGGCCGGCATGTCGGCCTTCGACGACCACCTCCTCGTGCTCGTGCGCGCCGCGCAGGCGGAGGGCTGGCGGCCCGGCGCGGACACCCGGGCGCTCACCGGCGCCGTGTGGTCCGGGCTGCACGGTGTGGCGCAGCTGTGGCTGTGGGGCTCACTGGCCCTGGGCACCGGCGCCGCGTCCATCGACGAAGCGCTCGACGCGCTGTTCACCTCGTTCGACCTCAAGGAACACTGACGATGCATGAGAAGTACGGATTCGACCGCGAGACGGCCGTCACGGCACGTCCGGGCGAGCCCTCGGTCTACGACGCCGAACTCCACGAGGGGTGGCGGATCGGCATGGGCGTCAACGGCGGGCTGCTGCTCGCCCTCGCCGGCCGGGCGCTCGCCGAGGAGCTGGGCGGCGACGGGCAGGGACACCGGGATCCGTTCTCGATCAGTGCCTACTACCTGTCGACGTCGCGCCCGGGCCCGGTGACCGCCCGCACGCAGACCCTGCGCCGCGGCCGCACCGTCTCGACCGGCATGGTGTCCCTGGAGCAGGAGGGCGAGGAACGGCTGCGGGCGGTGGCGACCTACGGCGACCTGAACGGCCACGACCACGCGGGCGACGTGCGCACCTCCGCCACTCCTCCGCAGATGCCGCCGCCGGAGAAGTGCGTGGGGACCGACGTGGCGCCGCCGGAGTTCCTGAAGATATCCCCGATGCTGGAGCGCATCGAGCTGCGGCTGGACCCGGACACCGCAGGCTGGGCGGTCGGCGCCCCCTCGGGCCGCGGCATGGTGCAGGGCTGGCTGCGGATGCCCGACGGCCGCGAGCCCGACCCGCTGATGCTGCTGCTCGCCGTGGACAGCCTGCCGCCGGTCAGCTTCGACCTCGGCATCCCGGGCTGGGCGCCCACGCTGGAGCTGACCGCCCACGTCCGGGCCAGGCCCGAGCCGGGGTGGCTGCGGCTGAAGCACTCCACCCGGAACTTCGCGGACGGCTACATGGAGGAGGACGCCGAGGTCTGGGACTCGGCGGGCCGGCTCGTGGCCCAGTCCCGGCAGCTGGCGCGGGTGCGGCTGCCCGAGGGCGCCGCGTAGCGGCCGCGTGCCGCGGGCCGTGCCCTCCGGGGGCGGCCGTGCCGACCCCGGGGGTGCGCCGTCAGTGCAACTGCGCCTGCCAGTCCTCGGGGACCTTGCCCGCGGGGCCCGGGGAGGGCTGGCCCTCCGGGCGCGAGTTCGGCGGGGACAGCGCGGGACCGTCGTAGTACTGCTCGGTCTCGACGTTCCAGAACCAGTCCTCACCGGGCTCGTAGCTGGTGATGAACGGGTGGCCCTCCTCGAGCGCGTGCCGCGTGGCGTGCTGGGAGGGCGAGGAGTCGCAGCAGCCGATGTGCCCGCACTGCGCGCAGCGGCGCAGGTGGAGCCACCAGCCCGGTCCCTGACCGGCACCGCAGTCGGCGCAGCCGGCGCCGCTCGGCTCGGACGTGGGGTCGATGCCGGGGATCGTGACGTCGTCCGCCATGGTGGACCCGCCTCCTTAACCGCGATCACGTTCTCCTGGCATGCTAACCGCCCTCACGTGCCGCCACCGGCCGAAGCGGGACGGCCCCCTCGCCCCCTCGTGGGCTCCGGTCCGGGCGACACCTACCGCTTCCCGGGGCGCCTCAGGACGATGCGGGGATGCCGGACGAAGGCCCGCAGGCGCCCCGCGTAGCCGGATCGGCGCAGCCACCACGGCAGCCGGCGCAGCGGCACGTACGCGAGGATGTCGTCATGCGCCTCGGTCCCGGGCGGCAGGCCGCGCAGCAGTTCCAGGCACCGGTCGTCGACGGTGCCGTGCAGACGGGCGACGTGGGCCAGGGCCACGACGCCCTGCCGGCGCAGTTCCTCATGCGGCGCCTCCAGTGCCCGGGCGACGCGCGGCAGGATCGCGGCGGCGTCCGGGTGGTTGAGCGCCAGCCCGATGACCGCCACGCCCACCAGCGGCTCCCCGCGCGCGAAGGCCGCGTCCACCTCCTCGGGCCGGTCGGTCCCGAGCAGCACAGCGGAGTCCGCCCAGTTCATGCCCCGCCCGGCCGCCGCCCGCCCGACGAGGAACTCCCCCCGCCCGGCGGCGTCCGGTTCCCCGCGCCGTGCCCCCTCCAGGTACGCCCAGACCCGCCCGGCCTCCGGGCCCGCGTCGGCGGCGACCTTCCGCCACACCTGCGGCTCCGCCTCCATCAGGGCGGCGAACCTCCCGCCGAGCTCCCCCAGGTCGCACCGGCGCAGGAACGCCAGCCGTCGCGCGTCGGCGTCCGTGACGCGGCCGGTGGCGTAGCCGACGGCCAGTTCACCGGGTTCCAGCGCGACCGCGAAGCGGACGAACTCGGCCGGTATGGGGGCGGGGTCAGCGGTCACGAGCGCCGAGGCTAATCCGTGGGGCCGGTGCCGGCACGCCGTTTTCTTCTGCCTCCGGCGACCGCCCGGCGCGACGGACGGGGCGTGGGGCCGCGCCGGGTGCGTCCCGGCGCGTCAGTGACCGCCCGTCAGAACGCCGTCCAGGGCACGCGCCAGGCGGTCGAGCCACTCCGCGGCCGTGCCGGTGACATGGGGGTGGGCGGCGCGGAAGGTGTCCCAGTCGACGGAGTGCGGGGCGACCTCGGTGAGGCGGGGTACGGAGGCCGGGTGGCCGGGCTCGCGGCTCATCACCCGGCGCAGCAGGCGTGGGGAGAGGGCGGTGCCGGGCGCCTCGGCGAGGAGGACCGCGTCGTAGAGGTCCTTGCCCTGGGCGCGGCCCGCGGCGGCGGCGTCGGCCTGCAGCCACAGCAGCTTCCAGGCGAGGGAGAGTTCACGGCTCGCGGTGAGCACCACGGCCGGGGGCCCGCCGTCGCCGCGCGGCACGGCGGTCAGGACGGGCGGCTCGGGGAGCCGTTCGTCGCGGGCGAAGTCCAGGCGCACCTCGCCCGGGGGCAGGCCGTCCGCGTACCAGGGGACGACCAGGCGCACGCCGGGCGTGTCGTACTCCGCGTAGGTCCAACTGCCGTCGTCGCGGGCGCCCTCCGGGTCGAGGCGTACGCCGGGGGCGGCGTCGGGGTGGGTCCGGACCAGTTCCAGCAGTTCGCCGGGCGGGCCGTCGGAGCCGTCGGAGCCGTCCGGTTCCGGGTCGGCGATCCAGTGCAGGCCCTCGGGCGGGACGTATGCCCGCTGCCCGCCGGTGCCGAACTCCTCGTCGGTCCAGATCTCGGGGCGGACGGCGCCGTCGGCGGCCTCCGGCCACTGCTGCACGGTGGCCCGCTCGTCGACGTACGGGTAGGGGTGGAGCGGGTCGATCGGCACCGCCAGGGAGGGCGGGACGATCCAGTCGAGGTCGGCCGGTTCGCGGGCGGCGGCGCCGACCCAGGCGGGCAGCACCATGCTGCCGCGCAGCACGAGGTACTCGCCCAGCGGGGACCGCGCGACCAGGCCCAGCAGGTGGTCCAGGACGGCCCTCCGGGCGGCGGCCGCCGGGTCCCGCTCCGCGGGGGCGGTCACCGGGCCTGCGCCTCGTCGATCCAGCCGTCGTCGAGGGCGGGCCGGTCGTCGTGCACGACGAACTCCTCCTCGACCTCCACCGCCGTGAGGCCCGCCCGCGTGAGGTCCGCGAGGAGGCGGTCGAGCCGCTGCCGCGCCTCGGGGCGCCCGACGTCGCGGCAGCGCTGGGTGACGAAGCGTTCGTGGCCACGGTCGCCGAGGTCACGGCGCGCGTTGCGGGAGACGTGGGCGGCGTGCCGCCCGGCGATCGCCCGGACCTCGTCCAGGCGGACGGGGTCGGTGATGACGAGCTTGACGTGGTGCTCGAAGTAGCAGCCGGGCGGCAGGGCACGGGCCTGCCCGCGGGTGCGCGGGACGCCGGTGTTCCAGGGCGCGGCCTCGATCTTCACGCGCGCGACGCCGATCCCTTCGGCGCGCAGCCGTCCGGTCCACCGGGCCGCGGCGGCGCGCTGCGCGGGCAGGGCGCCGCGGCCGCGCACCGTCAGCATGGGCTGGTCGGGGGTGGCGCCCCGGTCGAGCACGATGCGGGTGTACTTGAGGCCGTTGCGCTCCGCCCAGTGGCGTATCCGCTCCTCGTCCCCGGGCCGCGGCGCCGGCACCGTGAAGTGGGTCTCGAAGTCGCCGGTGAAGTCCGTCGCCGGGGTCCCGGCTACCACGCCGGCCGGACCGGGCCGCCGGGGGCGAGCCGCCCCAGGTCCGCGGACAGGGCGCGCAGCCGGTCCTCGCCGAGCACGTCGGCCCAGGGGCGTACGGCGTCGGCGGCGGCCTGGTCGGCGGCGCGGGTGCAGGCCCGGCCGCGGTCGGTGAGGACGACGAGCCGGGCCCGGGCGTCGTCCGGGTGGGGGCGGCGTTCGGCGTAGCCCTTGGCCTCGAGTTCGTCGACGAGTTGCCCGGCCGCCTGGCGGGTCACCCCGAGGTGCGCGGCGAGTTCGGTGACGGTCGCGCCGCCGGCCGCCATCCGGGCGAAGGCGAAGCCGTGGGCGGGGCGCAGGTCGTCGAAGCCGCGGGCGACGACGCCGTCGTGGATGGCTGCGGTGAGGGCGCCGGCGGCGGCGAGCAGGTTGACGCCCAGGGCCATGGCCAGGGCCTCTTCGTCCTTCATGCGGCCACCTTGACACAGTGCGCAAGCAGCTTGAGCATATGGGCAAGCAACTTGCTCAAGTTGCTTGCCCATCGGGGAACAGGAGCCCGTATGCCCGTCGTCCGTTCCGCCGACGCCGTCGTCCACGACCTGCACGGCGTCCGCTTCGTCTCGTACGCCCGCACCGCCACCGGCAGCACCGAACTGTGCGCGTGGCGCGGTGAGGTACCGGCCGGGACCGCCGGTACCTCGCACACCATCAGCCGCGAGGAGGTCTTCCTCGTCCTGTCCGGCAGCCCGCGCCTGACCATCGACGGCGAGGCGTACGACCTGTCCCCCGGCGACGTCGCCACGGCGCCCGCCGGTTCCCGCCTGGCCCTGGAGAACCCGGGCGAGGGCCCCGCCTCCGTCTGGGTGACCACCGGCGTCGGTCTGGAGGCGGTGCTCGCCGACGGGTCGCGGATCAGCCCGCCCTGGGCCCGCTGAACCCGCCGGGCGCCCCGCGGGTCAGCGCGTCACTGCAGGTGGGCGGTGTCGTTCCAGAGGGTGATCGCGGGGTCGCCGTACTCCCAGCCGAGGACCGACAGCGAGGCCGGGGCCAGGCTGAGCACCATGCCGCGCATCGGGTCGAGCCGCAGCCAGCGGGCCGCCAGAGTGCGCAGGAAGTGGCCGTGGGCGAAGACCACCGCGTCGCTGTCCTCCTCCTTGGCCCAGGCCACCACCTCGTCCGCGCGGTTGGCGACCTGCCACGAGGTCTCGCCGCCGACGACACCGTCGCGCCAGATCACCCAGCCGGGACGTTCCTCCCGGATCTCCGGCGACGTACGGCCCTCGTACTCGCCGTAGTCCCACTCCCGCAGCGCGTCCCAGGTCCGCGCCCGGTCGCCGAACCCGGCGAGTTCGCAGGTGTCGCGGGCCCGCTGGAGGGGGCTGGTGCGGACCCGGGCGCCGGGGAAGTCGTGCCAGGGGGCGCGGGCCAGGCGCTTGCCCAGCAGGCGCGCGGCCTCCCGGCCCTCCTCGGTGAGCGGGATGTCGGTCCTGCCGGTGTGCTGGCCGCTCTTGGACCACTCGGTCTGGCCGTGCCGCACGAGCACGAGGCGCGGAGCCATCAGGGGGCCACCTCCTTGTCGACGGCCTCGGTGTGGCCGCCGGCCGCGCACCCGGCCTCGCGGTCCGGGGCGAG
Organism: Streptomyces sp. NPDC001902; assembly: GCF_042891295.1. Lineage (NCBI taxonomy): Bacteria > Bacillati > Actinomycetota > Actinomycetes > Kitasatosporales > Streptomycetaceae > Streptomyces > Streptomyces sp. NPDC001902. The sequence goes on from NZ_JBIATA010000016.1 coordinate 172,955, forward strand.
GACGCCGATAGGCTGGATGAACATCGCCACTGTTGCCTGTGAGGTCACGTGGACAGTGTCCCTCCCGACCGGTGGGACGCACAAAACGGTGCCCGCGCCGCCCGGCGGGGCCCACCCGCGGGCCGGTCCGGCCGGCGCCACGACTCCCGGCAGGAGAAGAGGTCATGAACGCATCCGCCCCTCCGGCACCGGAGCCGCTCGACGTGCGCTGGATCCACGGGTCGGCATCGGCCAAGCACAACACCGATCCCGACATCCAGGTGTTCGAGTACGACGAACGCACCTTCGTCCTGCGGCAGAACAAGGCGGTCCACTACGAGGCGCCGTTCCTCTTCCTGCTCTTCGGGGACGACCGCGCGGTGCTCCTGGACACCGGGGCCACGCCGGAGGAGGAGTTCTTCCCGCTGCGGGAGGTCGTGGACGAGCTGTTCGAACTGCGGCCGCCCGCCCTGCAGCGTCCCGGCTACGAACTGCTCGTGCTGCACACCCACGCCCACGGCGACCACGTCGCCGGCGACGCGCAGTTCGCAGGCCGCCCGGACACGGTCGTGGTGCCGGCGGACCGCGACGGCGCCTGGGACTTCCTCGGCTTCACCCAGGACCCCGACCGCGTGGCGCGCCTGGACCTCGGGGGGCGGGTCCTGGAGTGCCTCGCCACGCCCGGCCACCACGCCTCGGCCGTCACCTACTACGACCCGGCGACCGGTTTCCTGCTCACCGGCGACACGGTCTACCCGGGCCGGCTGTACGTCGAGGACTGGGCCGCCTTCCGGCGCACCCTCGACCGGCTGGTCGCCTTCGCCGGGGAGCGCCCGGTCACCCATGTGCTGGGCTGCCACATCGAGATGACCAGCGAGCCGGGCGTGGACTACCCCGTCCGCACCACCCACCAGCCCGACGAGCCGCCGCTGGAGATGACCGTCGACCAGCTCCGCGAGGTCCGGCGGGCCGTCGAGGAGATCGGCGACCGGCCGGGACGCCACGCCTACCCGGACTTCGTCATCTGCCGCGGGGACTGAGGGTTTTCGAACGTACGGCAGACTGTCCGGGTGTTCGCACTCGCCGTCGTGTCGACCGTCCTCCTGCTGCTGGAAGTCGTCCCCTCCGCGCTCGCCCAGCTGATCCGTGCGCGGCCCGGCCTGGAACGGCTCGACGAGCTGACCCGGCTGGGTGTCCTGGAGGGGCGGCACCTGTGGGTGGTCACCCTGCTCGGCACGCTGCACACGCTCGGCGCCGTCGCGGTCCTGGTGGGGCTGTGGCACCCTCCCGTCGGCGTCGCCGGAGCCGCGCTGGCGGCGGGGATCTTCGCCTGGGTGCTGCTGTGCCAGCTGCGCTCCGGTGACCGGGGGCGTGCCCTGGCCGCGTACGCGCTGTTCCTGGCGATGGCGGTGGCGGTCCTCGTGGTCGACGCCCTGCGCTGAGCGGGCACGCCGCCTCGGCGGGCCGGGCTCACCTCCGGCCGGCCACGACCTCCCGCGGCCGTGCGGTGGCGGCCGGGACGGCGGCGGGCGCGGCCGCCTCCGCCTGCCGGGCCCACCGCTTGGCGAGGACCGCGCACACCATCAGCTGCATCTGGTGGAAGAGCATCAGCGGCAGCACCATCAGCCCGGCCTGGGGCCCGAACAGCACGGAGGCCATGGGCAGTCCGGCCGCCAGGCTCTTCTTCGACCCGGCGAAGACGATGGTCACCCGGTCCGCGCGGGGGAAGCCGAGCCTGCGCGAGCCGTACGAGGTGACGCCGAGCATCGCGGCCAGCAGCAGGGCCTCGGCCAGCAGCAGCCCGAGCAGGCGCAGGGGCGTGACCTGGTGCCAGATGCCGCGCACCACGCCCTCGCTGAACGCGGCGTAGACGACCAGCAGGATCGACCCCCGGTCGACCAGGCCGAGCACCTTCTTGTGACGGGTGACGAAGCCGCCGATCCAGCGGCGCAGCAGCTGACCCGCCACGAAGGGCACCAGCAGTTGCAGCACGATGCCGAGCACCGCGTCCGCCTTGAAGCCCCCGCCGCTCCCCCCGAGCAGCAGCGCGGCCAGCAGCGGGGTGAGCACGAGCCCGGCGAGGCTGGAGAAGGAGCCGGCGCAGATGGCGGCGGCCACGTTGCCGCGGGCGACGGAGGTGAAGGCGATCGAGGACTGGATGGTCGAGGGCACCAGGCACAGGAAGAGCAGGCCGGTGTGGAGCTCGGGCGTCAGCAGGTACGGAACGAGTCCGCCGGAGGCCAGGCCGAGCAGCGGGAAGACGACGAAGGTGGCGGCCAGGACGGTGCCGTGCAGGCGCCAGTGGCGCAGTCCGTCCATCGCCTCACGGGTGGACAGGCGCACGCCGTAGAGGAAGAAGAGCAGCCCCACCGCTCCGGTGGACGCCCCGCCCGCTAGGTGGGCGCCGGCGCCTCTGGCGGGCAGCAGCGCCGCGAGGAGCACGGTGCCGAGGAGCGCCGCGATGTACGGGTCCACGGGGAGCCAGGACGGGTAACGCAGGCGGCGCATGGGCTTCCTCATCGGTGCTGGACGGGGCCCTCTCCAGAGTGCCCGGTGACCGGGAGATCGTAAATGACTTTGACCGCACTCACTGTCATCACGTATCGCGATGAGCGGCGGTAGGCTGGCAGCGTGTTCGATCCGGTGCAGCTGCGGACCTTCGTCGCCGTCGTCCAGACGCTGAGCTTCACGCAGGCCGGCCGCAGGCTCGGCCTGCGCCAGTCGACGGTGAGCCAGCACGTGCGCAAGCTGGAGGAGGCCGCCGGCCGGCGGTTCTTCACCCGCGACACGCACAGCGTGGAACTGACCGAGGACGGCGAGGCCATGCTCGGCTTCGCCCGGACGATCCTGGAGGCCAACGAACGCGCCGCGGGCTGGTTCGCCGGCACCCGCCTGCGCGGCCGGCTGCGCCTGGGCGCCTCGGAGGACTTCGTCCTGACCCGGCTGCCCGAGATCCTGGAGCGCTTCCGGCGCGACCACCCGGAGGTGGACCTGGAGCTGACGGTGGAGCTGTCGGCCACCTTGCACCGGCAGCTGGCCGCCGGCCGGCTGGACGTGATGCTGGGCAAGCGCGCGGCCGGGGACAGCCACGGTCAACTGGTGTGGAGCGACCGGCTGGTGTGGATCGCCGGCGAGCGGTACCGCCCCGAGGCCCAGCGGCCCGTCCCGCTGATCCTCTACCCGGCCCCCGCGATCACCCGGGCGCGGGCGCTGGAGGTCATGGAGCGGCACGGCCGTGCGTGGCGCATCGCGTGCACCAGCGGCTCGCTGAGCGGTCTGGTCGCCGCGGCGCGGGCGGGGCTCGGGGTGATGGCGCACGCCGAGGGGCTGATCCCGCCCGGTCTGGTGCGGGTCCCGGCCCGCGCGGGGCTGCCGGAGCTCGGCGGCGTCGACTTCGTGCTGCTGCACGGCCGTCGGCGGCCCGCGGCGCTGGAGGCAGCGGACGCGCTCGCGGCGGCGATCCTCAGCGGATCCCTTCGGTCGTGATCTGCTTGACCAGGCGCAGCGACGGCACGGTCTCCACGTGCCGGACCCCGTCCAGGGCCCCGACGCACTCGCTCAGGTAGCGGTAGAGCTGCGGCGTGCTGCTGCAGATGACCACGGCGACGAGGTTGGACGATCCGGTGGTCGCCGCGACGTAGGCGGTCTCGGGGTGCGCGGCCAGCGCCTGCCCGACGGCGGACAGGGCTGAGGGGGCGGCCGTGATCCAGAGGATGGCGCGGGTGTCGTGGCCGATCCACGCCGTGTCGAGCTGCACGTCGGTGTAGAGCACGCCCGAGCCGCGCAGCTGCTCCAGCCGCCGCTTGGCCGCCGACTCCGACAGCCCGGTGGCGCGGTGCAGTTCGGGGTAGGAGGCGCGGCCGTCCCTGGCCAGGACGGCCAGCAGGGCCTCGTCGGTGGCGTCGAGGACGACCGTGCCGGACGGCGGCTCGGGCGGGGGCGGCTGCAGCGCGGCGACCTCCGCGTCGGAGAGCGCGCCGCGCTTGGCGAACCAGCCCAGGGCGCCGCCGTAGAAGGTGTGCAGGATGCTGTGGGCGCCGATCTCGACGATGCTCGGGGTGCGCGGCAGACGCCCGAGGAGCAGCGCGTCGTGCTCGTCGTGACTGCGCGGGCGCGTCACGCACATCACCTCCGTGCCGCCCGACATCAGCGAGATCCAGGCGGTGTCGTCGCGCCGGGCCAGGGCCTTGGCCAGGGACTCGGCGGCCTCGGGGGTGCTGCGCAGCCGCAGCGCCCAGCGGGTGCGTCCGAGCAGTTCCTGCTCGGGGAGCCCGAGCACGCGCATCCCGAAGTCGCCGCGGAGCCTGCGGTAGCGGCGGGCCACGGTCTGGTCGGAGACGCCGAGGACGTCGGCGATCCGGCTGAAGGGGGCGCGCCCGTCGAGCTGCAGGGCGTGCAGCAGCCGCATGTCCAGCTCGTCGAGCGTGTGGGAATCCATCGCTCTTCTCTTTCATGGTGTCGGATTCCAGCGGGATGGCGTCTGTGGCTGGAGGAAGCCCGGGTGTTCTCGCGATGGTACGGAGGACCCATCACGGAACGGAAGAACGGAACGGAGAAGGACATGCGCAAGTGGGGACCGCTGGTGGCGGTCTGCCTGGGCACCTTCATGCTGCTCATCGACGTGACGATCGTGATCGTCGCGCTGCCCGACATCGCGGACGCCCTGGACGCCTCGCTGTCCGACCTCCAGTGGATGATCGACATCTACGCGCTGGCACTGGCCGCCCTGCTGCTGGGAGCCGGCTCCGCGGCCGACGTGATCGGGCGGCGCCGGATGTACGTCGCGGGGACGGCCCTGTTCGCGGCGGCCTCCCTCGCGTGCGGACTCGCGCCCGGAGCGGGGGTCCTGGTGGCGATGCGAGCGGTGCAGGGAGTCGGCGCGACGGCGATGTTCGCCACGACGCTCTCCCTGCTCGGCGCGGCCTACCAGGGCCGCGACCGCTCGGTGGCGCTGGGCGTGTGGGGCGCGGTCAGCGGCGCGGCGGCGGCACTCGGGCCGGTGCTGGGCGGCCTGCTGACCCAGGCGCTGGACTGGCGCTGGATCTTCTACGTCAACCTGCCGGTGAGCGTCGTGGCGATCGCCCTGACGCTGCGAGTGGTGAAGGAGTCCCGGGGGCAGGGCGGGGCCCGCATCGACTGGCCGGGCACGGCGTCCTTCACCGCCTTCGCCGGGCTGCTCACCTTCGCCGTGATCCGGGCGGACGAGGCCGGCTGGGCCTCGGCCCGTACGGCGTGGACGCTCGGCGGCGCGGTGGCGGCGCTGGTGGTGTTCGTGGTGGTCGAACGGCGCGCCGCGCAGCCGATGCTGGACCTGGCGCTGTTCCGCAACCCCTCCTTCACCGCGATCATGGTCGGCGCGCTGGCGCTCAGTGCGACGGCCTTCGGCTTCCTGCCGTACACCTCGCTGTGGCTGCAGACGCTGCTCGGCCTGAGCCCCGTCCGCGGCGGCCTGGTGCTGATACCCCTGGCGCTGGCGGCGTTCGTGGCCTCGGCGGTGGGCGGCCGGTTCCTGCACGGGGCGCCGTACCGGCTGGTGATCGGCGGCGGGATGGTGCTCATCGGGGCCGGCGCGCTGGCCCAGGCGGTGCTGGACGCCGGTTCCGGCTGGGCCGCGCTGACCGCGGGCCTGGTGGTGGCGGGCCTCGGCGTCGGGCTGGTCAATCCGGCGATCGCGGGCGCCGCGCTGGCCTCCGTGCCGCCGCGGCGGGCCGGCATGGCGGGCGGGGCGGTCAACACCTTCCGGCAGCTGGGGTACGCGCTCGGCGTCGCCGTGTTCGGCACCCTGCTCACCACGCGGATGGAGCACTCGCTGAGCGACGCCGGGGCCCCCGCCCCGCACGCGACGGCCCGCGCGCTCGCGGGCGGCGGAGCGCGGGAGCTGCTGGCCCGGGTCCCCTCCGGCCGGCGCGCGGCGGCCGACCACGCGCTGCACGCCGCCTTCACCTCGGGCCTGGACGCGGCGGCCCTGGCGGCCGGCGTCGCCGGCCTGCTGGCGGGTGCGGTCGTGCTCGTCCTGGTACGGGAGCGGCCGGGTGTGCCGACGCCGGCCGCGGCGCCCGAGCCTGTGGGGGCTGTAGAGCGGCCGTGATCCCCGCGGGGGGATTTGGTGGAGAGTCCGGGCGGGCCTCGGTCCGCCCGGAAACCGTCCTCCGGCGCCATGTTCCTTGCGGTAACCGGGAATCGGCTCGTCGCGAAGGTGTGAGGGAGCCCACGCGGGCCTTCACAGCCGATTGTCAGGTCCCTCCCCTCCGCACGTGGTATCGGGTACGTTCTGTGACCGCCGAGGCGGTCGAGGAGCGACGTTGCGCGAGTTCACCATTCCCCCACTGGTGACGGCACCCCACGTCGGAGGTCTGGCGGACGCCGTGTTCGCCAATGCCGACGAGGAGCCGGACCGGATCGTGCTGAGCCGCCGCACCGGAGCGGACGGCACGGACTGGGAGCACGTCACGGCCGCCCGCTTCCGCGACGAGGTCCTGGCGGTGGCCAGGGGCCTGCTGGCCCAGGGCATCCGCTTCGGCGACCGGGTCGGCCTGATGTCCCGCACCCGCTACGAGTGGACCGTGCTGGACTTCGCACTGTGGGCGATCGGCGCCCAGCCCGTCCCGATCTACCCCACCTCGTCCTCGGACCAGGTCCGCTGGATGCTGCACGACTCCGAGGCGGTCGCCTGCGTCGTCGAGCACGAGGACCACGCGATGACGATCGGCGCGGTCATCGACGAACTCCCCCACTTGACCCGGCTGTGGCAGCTGGACTCCGACGCGCTGTCCGAACTGGCCCGGCACGGCCTGTCCGTCGACGACGACCTGGTCCACCAGTACCGCGAGGCGGTCACCCCCGAGGCCACCGCGACGATCATCTACACCTCGGGCACCACCGGCCGCCCCAAGGGATGCGTGATCACCCACGGCAACTTCATGGCCGAGAGCGACAACGTCGTCGCCCGGTACGAGCCCGTCTTCCACAGCAAGCGCGGCGACGAGGCGTCCACCCTGCTCTTCCTGCCGCTCGCCCACGTCTTCGGGCGCATGGTGGAGGTCGCGGCCGTCCGCGCGAAGGTCCGGCTGGGGCACCAGCCCAACCTGGCCGCGGCCGAGCTGCTGCCCGCGATGGCCTCGTTCCAGCCGACCTTCGTGCTCGCCGTCCCGTACGTCTTCGAGAAGGTCTTCCAGGGCGCCCGCCGCAAGGCCGAGGCAGGGGGCAAGCTCGGGCCCTTCGAGAAGGCGGTGGAAGTGGCGGTGCGGCACGCCGAGGCGACGGAGGCCCGGGCCTTCGGCACCGGGCCCGGCCCCAGCACCTCGCTGCGGATGCAGCACCAGCTGTACGAGAAGCTGGTCTACGGCAAGGTGCGCGCCGCCCTCGGCGGCAAGGTCCGGCACGCCTTCTCCGGCGGCTCGGCGATGGACCGGCAGCTGGGGCTCTTCTTCGACGGTGCGGGCGTGCGGATCTTCGAGGGGTACGGCCTCACCGAGACCACGGCCGCCGCGGTCGCCAACCCGCCCGAGCAGACACGTTTCGGCACCGTGGGCCTACCCATCCCGGGCACCACGGTGCACATCGCGGACGACGGCGAGATCTGGGTGTACGGCGGCCAGGTCTTCAGCGAGTACCTCAACAACCCCAAGGCCACCGCGGAGGTCCTGCACGACGGCTGGCTCGCCACCGGCGACCTCGGCGCGCTCGACGAGGACGGCTACCTCACGATCACCGGGCGGAAGAAGGAGATCCTGGTGACCAGCGGCGGCAAGTCCGTCTCGCCGGTGGTCCTGGAGGACCGCGTGCGGTCCCACCCGCTGGTCTCGCAGTGCGTCGTGGTCGGCAACGACCGGCCCTTCATCGGGGCGCTGATCACCCTCGATCCCGAGGGCGTCGGGCACTGGCTGACGATGCGGGCCAAGCCGCAGCTGCCGATCGCCAAGCTGATCCACGACGCCGACCTGGAGACGGAGATCCGGCGCGCGGTCGTCGCCGCCAACACGCTCGTCTCCCAGGCCGAGTCGATCCGCACCTTCCGCATCCTGGCCGGGCAGTTCTCCGAGGAGGGCGGGCTGCTCACGCCCTCGCTCAAGCTGAAGAGAAGGGCGATAGAGAAGGCGTACACCCGCGAGATCGACGCCCTCTACCACGCCTGAGGCGGGCGCCGGGGGCGCCGGGGGCGCCGGGGAATGCCGCCGCCGCGGAGATCGTTGGAATGTGGATCAACGTTGAGTCTTCCTCCGACGACGTAAGGACGACCTGCTCGTGAGCACGGTTCCCGACATCACACTGAACAACGGCGTCACCATGCCCCAGCTCGGTTTCGGCGTCTGGCAGGTCCCGGACGACGAAGCCGCCACCGCGGTCGCCACGGCCCTGGAGGCCGGCTACCGCAGCATCGACACCGCCGCGCTCTACCGCAACGAACGCGGCACCGGCCGCGCCATCGCCGCCTCGGCCATCCCGCGCGAGGAACTGTTCGTCACCACCAAGCTGTGGAACACCGACCAGGGCCACGACAACGCCCTGCGCGCCTTCGACGCCTCCCTGGACAAGCTCGGCCTGGACTACGTGGACCTCTACCTGATCCACTGGCCCACCCCCGCCCGCGGCCTGTACGGGGAGACCTGGCGCGCCCTGGAGAAGATCCACGCCGACGGCCGCGCGAGGGCGATCGGCGTGTCGAACTTCCCGGTCGCCCAGCTGCAGCACCTGCTCGACGAGGGCGGCGTCGTACCCGCCCTCAACCAGATCGAGCTGCACCCCAACCTCCCCCAGGGCGGCCTGCGGGCCTTCCACGCGGGCCACGGCATCGCCACCGAGGCCTGGTCGCCGCTCGGCCAGGGCCGCGGCCTCCTCGACGAGCCGGCGCTCGCCGCCCTCGCCGCCAAGCACGGCAGGACCCCGGCCCAGGTCGTCCTGCGCTGGCACCTCCAGCTCGGCAACGTCGTGATCCCCAAGTCCGTGACCCCGTCGCGGATCCGGGAGAACATCGACGTCTTCGGCTTCGAGCTCGACGGCGAGGACCTGGCCGCGATCGACGCCCTCGACAACGGCGGGCGCCTCGGCCCGGACCCGACGTCGTTCAACTGACGCACGCACGCGCCACGGGGCGGCGGCGGGCCGTGCGGGCCTGCCGCCGCCCCGCGCGGTCAGACGTCGCCGGCGACGACCGGGTAGTGGTCCGAGTAGTCGTCGAACGTGTAGGTGGTGCCCCAGCTGGTGACCGACCACAGGGGAGAGTGCTCGTCGACCACGCGGTTGTTCCAGCGGGCGGGGCGGGCGTGGCCGTTGCGCAGGAGCGCGTGGTCCAGACGCTGCGCGGGGTCGTCGGGGTAGCGGTCGTACGCGACGGAGTTGGTGGCGGGGTCGAAGCTGGCGGCCGGACCGGGGTCGGCGTCGGGCGCCGCGACGTCCAGGTCGGCGAGCATGCCGGCGTACCCGGCTCCGCCGGCGTCGGTGTTGAGGTCGCCCGCGATGACGACCGGCTCGGCGGCGGGGATCGCCCGGGCGTCGAGGAAGGCGTCGATCTCCCGGTTCTGGGCGGAGCGCACGCCCGCGGCCTCGCCGCTGCCGCAGGCGGAGTCGTCGGCCTGGGTGTGCGTGCCGACGACGTGGACCCGGGTGCCGTTCACGTCGAGGACGACGTACACGAAGCCCTTGTTGGAGAACCAGTCCGCGCCGCACGCGTCGCCGTAGACGTGCTGGACCTTCTCCAGGATCGGCCACCTGCTGAGGATCGTCACACCGCCGTCCTCGGGCGTGAGGGAGCTGTACGCACCCTCGGTGCGGTCCCAGCCGCTCTTGGACCGGCCCAGCACCGGGGTCTGGTAGGGGTAGCGGCTCCTGAGGTTCGCCTGCAGCCGGTCGGAGGCCCCGTTGTCGAACGCCTCCTGGAAGACCAGGACGTCGGCGCCCTGGACGTAACCGGAGGCGGCGATGAGGTCGGCGCGCTGCAGCTGGCCCCAGTTGGGGTAGGGGGTGCGCGGCAGCATCATCACGTTGCTGGTGACCAGCCGCAGTGGGGGCGCGGCGGCGGCGGCCGTGGGGGCCGCGGCCGCGGTTCCGGTGCCGGCGGCACCGGCGGACGAGGCGATGAGCAGGACGAAGGCGCAAGCGGCGGCGGCTCTGCCGTGTCTCACGGGCTCTCCTGGAGTCGGGTGGAGCTCGGTCGCGGAAACAGCGTGAGACTAGGGGCAGTTGGTTACCGCTGGGTAGATGGCGGGCGGCTAGCCTACGGACGTGCTGGACTACGAGGAGCAGGCCGCGATCTACGACGCCACCCGCGGCGGCGTCCCCCGGGCCGAGGCCGCGGCCGCCGCCGTGCTCGGGCTGATACCGCGGACGGCCCGGACGGTGCTCGACATCGGCTGCGGCACCGGGCTGGTCACGGCCCGCTACACCGGCCGCCCCGGGCTGCGCGTGCTCGGGGCCGACGCCGCCCTGGCCATGGCCCGGCTCGCCGCCCGCCGGGTGGGGCCGGGGATCGTCCAGGCCGACGTACGCCGGCTGCCGTTCGCGACCGCCTCGCTGGACGCGGTGACGGCCGTATGGCTGCTCCATCTGCTGCCGGACGCGCCCACGGTGGTCGCCGAATGCGCACGGGTGCTGCGCCCCGGCGGGGTGCTCGTCACCACCGTCGACAAGGACGCCGGGCACGACGTGGGCAGCGACGTCGACGCCCTCCTCGCGCCGTTCCGCACGCGGGTGGCGTACGACGCGGAGGAAGGGGTGGTGCGGCAGGCCGCCGCGCACGGCCTGCGCCCGGCGGGCGGGGCCCGCTTCCCCGGCCACGGCCAGGGCCGCACCCCGCGCGACCTGGCCGCCCGCATCGCGGCGGGCGACTTCGCCTCCGCCCTCACCCTGCGCGACGGCGACACGCAGGCCCTCGCCGGCCGCCTGGCCGCGCTGCCCGGGCAGGACACCGCCCGCCCCGACCCGCTCTACCGGCTGCTCGCCCTCGTCAAGGACTCCCCTGCAGCGGCGGCCCGTTGAGCGGTCCGGTCAGCCGGCCGGGCGCGGCTGCGGCCCCGCACCTGGGTTACGGTCGGGGGATGACGACGACCACGGCGGGGGTGGGGACGCTACTGCGCGGCTGGCGCGAGCGGCGCCGGATCAGCCAGCTGGAACTCGCCCTGCGCGCGGACAGCTCGGCCCGGCACATCAGCTTCGTCGAGACCGGCCGCTCCCGCCCCAGCCAGGCCATGGTCCTGCGGCTCGCCGAGCACCTCGACGTACCCGTCAGGGAACGCAACGCCCTGCTCATCGCCGCCGGTTACGCCCCCGCGTACCCGGAGACCCCCTTGCGCGACCCCGCGATGCACCCGCTGCGCGAGAGCCTCGACCGTCTCCTGGCTGCCTACGACCCCTTCCCGGCCCTGGTCCTGGACGGCATGTACGACGTCGTCGCCGCCAACCAGGGCGTGGGCGCCCTGCTCGAGGGCGTCGCCCCGCACCTGCTGCAGCCGCCGCTCAACGCCATGCGCGTCACCCTCCACCCCGAGGGCATGGCCCCGCGCATCCGCAACCTCCACCAGTGGCGCGGGCACCTCCTGGAGCGGATCGAGCGTCAGATCACGATGAGCGGCCACGAGCCGCTGCGCGCCCTGTACGAGGAACTCACGGCCTACCCCGTCCCGCCCGGCCACGCCGAGGACCCTTCCACCTCCGGCGACACCGAGGCCTTCCCCTTCGCCCTGCCGATGCGGATCGAGCACGGCGGCCGGGTGCTGTCCTTCATCTCCACGGCCACCACCTTCAACACCCCCATGGACGTCACGGTCTCCGAGCTGGCGATCGAGACCTTCCTCCCCGCCGACCCGGAGACCGCCGCCGCCCTTCGGTCCCTCACGCCGCCGGCAGCCGGTCCAGGAAGCCGCTGACCGAGCGGATCCGGCCGTCCTCCGCGAGCGTGATCACGTCGGACCCGGCGATCGGCGCCGTCCCGGGCTCCGCCCCCGCGGGCCCCAGCTCCCAGGCGAAGCGCGCCACGTCGTGGTGCCCGTCGACCTCCCCCACGGCCGTGAACACGAACCCGGGGAACCGCTCCCCCACCCCGGCGATCAACGCCCCGATCCCCTCATGCCCCGCCACCTGCGCCAGCGGGTCCGTGTACGTACCGTCCTCCACCCACGCGGCAGCCACCGCCTTCGCCCGCGCCTCCGCGTCCGCGGCGCTGTTCCACGCCTCGAAGTAACGGGCGACGGCGGCCTCGTACCGGCTCTGCGACATCACGGTCCTCCTCATCCGGGCTGTGTGGCCCGGCCGGACGGGGTGGAGTGCGCCACCCCGTCCGCCCGGTACGACCACCCTGCCGGGGCGGCGACGAGGGGTCGATTACGTCCGAGGTAATGGCGGATCCCGCCTCATCCCGGGAAGCAGCGCACATCGGGAACCAGAACCAGAAGGGGGCCCACCGGGGTCGCCCCGTCCCGGGCTTGATCAAGCGTCGGCAAAAATCCCGGGCAGGCCGATGATCGACCTGTTAGCTTCAGTTGCCCGTGACGTTGCCCGAGGAGGTGGGACCCATGAACGCGGTATCTCTGTGGGTGCTCCCCCTTGCCGTCACGGTCTGGCGATTGACATAGGTGTCGCCGGGAGCGCCTCGACAACAAGGCACTCCCGAAAGGCACACACCCATGCACTCTCTGCAGTTCACCGCCGAGTCGTCGATGAACGGCGTGGTCGAGCGCGACTTCACCGTGGACGGGGTCCCCGGTGTTCTCTGGTCACCGGCTGCCGGCGCCGAGCTCGCGCCCTTGGTCCTGATGGGGCACGGCGGCGGCAACCACAAGAAGCACCCTGCGATGTCCGGCCGGGCGCAGCGCCTGGTGACCGGCTGCGGCTTCCACGTCGCCGTCCTTGACGCGCCCGGTCACGGCGACCGGCCGCGCACGGCGCACGACGAAGCGGAGATCGCCGAGCTGTTCCGGGCGAGGGCGGCCGGCGAGCCGGAAGGCCCCATCGTCGTCCGCTACAACGAGTACCTGGCTGCTCTCGCCGTGCCCGAGTACCGGGCGCTCCTGGACGCCCTCCAGGAGCTTCCGGAGATCGGCACCAACGGGCCGGTCGGCTACTGGGGCATCAACATGGGCACCGCGATCGGCGTGCCGTTCGTGGCAGCCGAACCCCGGATCACGGCTGCGGTCTTCGGGCAGCACTGGCCCGACGTCCTGGCCGAGAGGGCGCAGCAGATCACCATTCCGGTCGAGTTCGATCTGCAGTGGGACGACGAGCACATCTCCCGCGAGGAGGGTCTCGCGTTGTTCGACGCCTTCGCCTCGAAGGAGAAGTCATTGCACGTGAACTCGGGCAAGCACAAGGAGCTGCCCCGCTTCGAGGCTGACAGCGCGGTCCGCTTCTTCGCCCGGCACCTCGGCGAAGCGGTCACCGCGTCGGCCTGACGTGCGCGGTCGCGGCCCCCGGCTTGCCGGCCGGGCGCCGCAACCGCGGCCCCGGGTCGAGCGGGTCGCGGGCCGGTCATACGGCTGCCGGCGCAGGCTCTGCGTGGGGCCGGTGTGGGACCTCAAATTTCACCGTCGGCCTCGTCCGCTTCCGTGGGTCGCCGTCAGATGGCGAGCGCATCGGCCGTGGTCATCCGAGCTTCTCCAGCTGAGCGTTGATGATGCTCTCGGGGATAACCGGAGGCTGGCTCAGATCAAGGGACGCAAAGGCGGCGACGGTGGAGCCCTTGCGGACCACGAGAACGGTCATGGGGATCGTGGGGCCCCCGCCCGCCTCGGCGACGACTTGGATCGTGTCGAAGGCGATGGCGTCGTCGCCGTAATCGCCGGCGGACCGGCCGCGGGTACCGGAATATCCCAGCCCGGTGCCGAGTTGGGATGCGGACGGGAGCATCGAAGCGGTCGCGCAGAGGGGGAGCGCGGCGCGCAATTCGGCCATGGCCTTGAGGGCGTCGGAGCGGGTGTAGGACGTCAGACCGACGCTCGCGTGATGCTCGGGCTCGTCGGGATCGGACACGACGTCCCCTTCCACCTTGGCCGAAAAGTCGTGGAGACTGCCCAAATCGGCAGCTGCGTAGACCGGTCGGCAGGCGGAGGGTGTGACGGCGCGGTACGTCGCGAGCATGTCGTGGTCGACCGGGGCCCCCTTCCCCGTGACGGTCTTGGCTGTGTAGCCCGGGACCTCGTGTGTACTCAGTGCCAGGCGGTCGAGGTCTTGCTGGCTGAGCGTCTTCTCAGCTTCGGCTGCTGTCTTCCTGCGACCTGCGGTGTCGCCTTCTCCGCCTCCGCCGCACGCGGCGGTTAGCGTCAGGGCGGCGGTCACACTCGCACCAACGATGGTTCGTATTCCGATACTGCGAACGCCCATGCCCGGTCGTACCCCCATGCCCCGTCTCGGGGCATCCACATTCGATGACATTCCTGATCCCGTAATTCGTGCCGAAGCACCGGCCGACGGCGTCACCGAGTGGCCAGACCACCAGTGCCTGCCGCGCCTCGGCCGCTTTCCCCAGGCGCCGCCAAAAGAGGGGGCAACAAGGAAGACCTCACGTAGGACGGGAGAAACCCACACTAAGGCAGTCCCCGTCGACGCTGGAACAGCATTTCTGGGGCCGCTGTGGGACGGCACCGCAGCCTTGGATGAAGCGGCCAGTCCGAACCCGATGGGCCGCGCGATCTGTAAAGCTGACCGTGAAACCGAATCCCGTGCTCACCGCTGTGGGTCAGGCCCGGCGCGCCAGCGCCGGGCCTGACCCAGGGATCGCCGTGGTCAGCTGACGATCTCGACCCTGATGCTGGCGGTTCCTGAGACGTGGTCGGCGTCTCCTCCATAGCTGACGGTGTATGTGCGCGCGCCCGAACGGGTCTGACGATCGGCGAATTTGAACGTGCCGTCGGCCGCCACACGAACGGTGGCGAGCGGCTCGCCATCCCGTGAGACCGTGACCCGGGTGTGGGTCGGGAGCGGCACCAGGGAGCTCAGCGCTCCGTGGACGGTCAGACGTTTCCCGATCGGGCTTGTCGCAGGCGCCTGCAGGGCAATGTCGCTGGAAGCCTTGTGGACATCGGTGACGACGTCGAGGATCACCTCGCCCGAGTACGGGAAGCGCGTGGCGAACAGGCGGTTGCCGTCCGGGGCCCAGGCCACTCCACGCGCCAGCAGGTCCCAGGTCGGCCAGGAGAGCACGATCTTGCGGAACGCGGTGGTCGAGCCAGGCTGGTAAAGGTAGATGTCCCAGGCGCCGCTGACCACGGTGCCCGCAGCGACCATGCCGTTCGAGGCGATGGCCACCGAGTTGGGATAGGGACCGGTGTCGTACCTGCCGATCTCGGTCAAGTCGGAGATTCGCCATTGCTGGTGGAAGTAGTTGCTTCCATTCGGGGTGACGACCGTCTCCCCGTCCGGGGTGATGGCTAGGTCCTCGACCCTGCCGATGGCGTCCGTGTAAGCGACCTCCTGGGCGGAGCCGGAACTCACGTCGTACGTACGCATCCCCGGCTCGCCCGCGCTGTCTGCGGCAACGAGCCGGTCAGGGCGGGCCGGCGAAGAAGCGAGACGCGGCTTGCCCCACCACACGGCGTTGCGGCCCAAGTCGACCACCGGATCGGCGTCGGCAATGCCGATCGAACCGATGCCAGCTTCGAAGTCGTTCGCCTGGTACGAGAACCAGAGCTTCCCGCCTGCAACGGCGAGGCTTTCCGGCTCCGTGTCGGCGCCGGTGGACAACCGGCGGGTCTCGGTCAGGGTCGTGGTGTCAATGGCGGCGATGGCGTCGGCGTCCGGCAGGGCTACGTACAGGGTGGACTCATCGCCTGACAGGGTCATACCGCGGGCGCCGTCGAGCCCTTCGACCGTCTTGAGCACGTGGCCGTCGTGGTCGGTGGCCACCACTGCATCATCGGCCGGTGCGCTGATGTACACGTGGTGGCTGTCGGCGAGGGTCTGCCAGTGCGACCTGACCGGCAGGACGATGCTGTCCGCGGCCTGGGCTGGGCTGGGGCTGGCAAACAGGGTCAGCGATGCGGCGAATGTGGCAAGCGCCGTTGCCCCGGCCAGTCTGCGTACGCGCAAGTGCGTGAATCCCTTCACAAATCGGCCGACCACGCGGCGTGATTGGCTGGCCAAGCCTAAGGGTTGACACTGACCGGGGGCGCGCTGCGGAGTGCGGCCCAGCCGCTTGATGTTGCGGTTGGACCGAAGAGCCGGCCGGGGTATGCGCCGCCCCGCTGCGAACGCGCGGCCTGCTGAGGCTCGCCGTAGTTGACCTTCGCGCGACACACGGATCGCTGTACCTCTGGAGCGTCGTGACTGGTGGCTCTGGTGGGACTGATCACGGAGACGCTCCTCATCGGGTCCTCCCGGACTCTCTTTTGGATCGGCGGGCCCACTGAACTGCGCCTACACCCACCCAAGGCTGCACTCCAGCCTGAGCTGCCGTCGGTGACCGCTTGCCCCAGGGGTAATGGGCGGCGCCGGCCAGGCGGTCATCATGGGTGGATGCCGCATTCGCCAGTACACCTGCCGACCGCACTCGTCGCGAGGTACCGGGCGGTCGACCGGGAGGTCGTGGGTTCCGCCCTCGTCGACACGCCGCGCCATCTCGACGCGCTGACGGCGGACATCGGCACGCACGGGATCCTCGTGCCGCTCCGCCTCGGCTTCAACGAGGAGTTCGGGACGCTCGACGGCAACCACAGGATCGCCGTGGCCATCCGGCTGGGCCTGGCGGAGGTCCCGGTGGCGTTGGCCGCGGAACCGCTGCTCCCCCGGCCCGGTCACGCGCGGCCCATGCTTCCCGAGGACCTGGTCATCCTGCGGGGCGCCTTCACCGGCATCTCGTGATCCGAGACAACGGATCCCACCCCTTGGTCTTGACTCAGCAGTAATTGGCAGTCCATGTGCCTCTTGTTTACCGTTTGCATGCAATCGTTCCAGTTGTGGCGAAAAGCCCTACTGGAGGTCACCATGACCGAACTTCCGTTTGCACGGGACGCCAGGAGGCTGGCGTCCGCCGTGTCGGGCCCCGTGCTGAGGCCCGGGGACGACGGCTACTCCGGCGAGTGCTCGGGGGCCAACCTCGCCGTGGCGCACCGTCCGCAGGTGGTCGTGGGTGCGGTGACCGCCGAGGACGTGCAGGCCGCCGTACGGTTCGCCGGGGAACACGCGCTGCCGGTCGGCGTGCAGGCCACCGGGCACGGCCCCTCGCTGCCGATGGACGAGGGCGTGCTGATCACCACGCGGCGGATGGACGGCGTCCGCGTCGACTCCGGCGCCCGGGCGGCGCATGTGGGGGCGGGGGCCCTGTGGGGGCCCGTGGTCGACGCGGCGGCGCGGGAGGGCCTCGCGCCCCTGGTGGGCTCGTCAGCGGCGGTCGGAGTGGTGGGCTACACCCTGGGCGGCGGACTGAGCATCGGCATGGCCAGGGCGTACGGCTGGGCCGCCGACCATGTGCTGGCCATGGACGTGGTCACCGCCGACGGGGAGCTGAGGCGCGCCGCACCGCGCGAGGAACCGGACCTCTACTGGGGGCTGCTGGGCGGCAAGAGCAACTTCGGCGTCGTGACCGCCATGACCTTCAGCCTGTTCCCGGTGACCCGGCTCTACGCGGGCAACCTCTTCTACGCCGGCGAGCACGCCGCACAAGTCCTGCGTGCCTACCGCGACTTCGCGGCGGAGGCGCCCGATGAGCTCACGTCCTCCTTCGCGCTGATGCGGATGCCGGACCTGCCGTTCCTCCCGGAGTTCATGCGCGGCGCCCTGACCGTGAACGTCCGCGTCTCCTGCCTGGCGACGGCCGTCCGCGGGGCGCAACTCGTCGCGCCGATGCGGTACGCGGCACCGCTCCTCGCGGACCTGGTGACGGAGATCCCCTTCGCGGAGTGCCTGGGCATCGTCCCCGAAGGGAGCGGGCCCTGGGCCGCGGTCGAGCACTTCGCCCTGCTGGACGAGCTGACCCCACCGGCCGTCGACGCCGTCCTCGACACCGCCGGCCCGGACGCGGAGACGCTGATCGACATCGTCGACATACGCCACCTTGGCGGCGCCCTGGCCGAGCCGCCCGGAACCCCCAACGCCGTCGGCAACCGGGACGCGGACTTCGCGATGCTGACGCTGACCTTCGTGGCACCCGGCCAGGCCGCGCGAAGTGCCGCGTCGGGCACGGAACTCACCGACCGTGTGATGTCCCGGGCGGACGGCCGCAGGCACCCCAACTTCCTGTCCCACGCGGACGCGGTGGAGGGGCGGACGCGAACGGCGTATGCCCCGGAGACCTACCGCAGGCTGGGCGCGGTGAAGGCGCGATACGACCCGGACAACCTCTTCCGGTTCAACCACAACATCCCGGCCGCGCGATGAGCCCTCACCACCACGTCCTGGGGTAGACCTGCCGCCTCAAGCGGGAGGAGACCATCTGCACCGCGACGAGGAGCACCGTGCCGGCGGCCAGCAACGGGACGAAGTGGGTGGCGGACGGGGTCGTGAGCATGATCATGACGGCGGTGGCCATGGCCGGCGGATGGGGCGTCCGCAGCAGCAACACCAGCCCGCAGGCGATGCCGCAGCCCACGACGGCGGCCCAGGGGCCGTGCCAGCCGAGGGCCAGCACCCCGAAGCACACGAGGCAGGACAGCATGTGGCCGCCGATGACGTGGCGGGGCTGGGCGAGGGGGGATTCAGGGGTCGCGGTGACGATCGCCATCGTGGCCGCGAGCGGCGGCACGAGCACCGTCTGGTGCGTGAGCGTGCCCAGCGCCACCAGCACGGCCAGTCCGACCGAGGTCGTGACGGCCGCCGAGGCGATCGTCCGCGGGGGCAGCCGCGGCAGGTGGTGCTTGCGGCGGCGTTCGGGCGCCGGCTCCGCCTGGCGGGGCGCGGCGTCGGCGGTCCTGGTCGCCCCGGGCGTGTCAGTCGCCATGGGGGTGACCGGTCTCGGGGCGGGGCGGGGCACAGGCCCCCGGGGCGCGCGGAATCAGCATGGGGACTCCTCGGAACCATCCCCGTATCCGGCCCACGGCGGCTCTTCCGTGACGACGGGGATCACGCCCTCGATCGTGGCGTCGCCGCGCGGGGCACGTCCAAGACCGCCTTCCTATCGCTTGATCGAAGGCCTCTATCGATCCGCCCCGGGGCTCGGCCGGCCGGGGCACACGTGTCCCTGCGAATGGTCGCCATGGACCGGCTGCTGCACCTCGACCGCACGCTCGACGAACTGGACCCGCCCCGCTGGGAGGCTCCGTCCGCCGACGCGACCCATCTCGTCCGCACGGTGCACGCGTTGCGGCGCGTGCCGCTCGGCGACCTCCGCGCGGCGGATCTGCGCGTGCTGCTCACCCAGCAGGTGGGCCTGCCGTACGTCCTGCCCCTCGCGGTGCGGCTCCTCGTGGAGGACCCGCTGCTGGACGCGTGCTTCTACGAGGGGGACCTGCTGCTCGCGGCTGCCGGAGTCCCCGACGCCGCGTGGGCCGCACTGCCCGATCTCGCCGCCCGGCTGAGCGCCGTCATCGCGGGCCTGCCGCAGGCGGCGGTCGCCGGCCTGCCGCGCGGCACGGCCCAGGACCTCGTCCGTTTCGGCTCTCCTCGTCGCTAACGGACCGCGCGCACCTTGGCGATGAGCAGTCCGCCGAGCAGCGTGACGAGCGCGGTCGCGAGGTACAGGCCGGTGTAGCCGCCGAGGTGGGCGATGACGGGGGCGGCGACGGCAGGGGCGAGCACCTGGGGGCCGGAGTTGGCGATGTTGATGACGCCAAGGTCCTTGGCCCGGTTCTCGGCGGCCGGGAGGACCTGGGTCACCAGGGCCTGGTCCACGGCCAGGTAGATCCCGAATCCGGCGCCCAGCACCGCGGCCGCGGCCATGGCGGCGGGCCAGGTGTGGACGCAGGCCAGCAGGACCGCACCGAGGGCCATGACGACGGCGCAGAGCCGGACGAAGACCTTGCGGCGGCCGGCCCGGTCGGAGAGCACGCCCACCGGGACGGCGGTGAGCGCCGCGCACAGGGTGTAGATCAGGGTGAGGACCAGTACGCCGGTGTCGGGGTCCTCGAGGCCGACCGAGTCGGTGAGGTAGTAGAGCAGGTACAGCGTGCCCATCGCGTTGCCCAGGTTGATCAGGAAGCGGGTCAGCCAGGCCCAGCCGAAGTCCGGGTACCGGCGCGGGCTCACCCACAGGCCGGCGACCAGGCGCCGCGGGTCGAGGGGCGGACGCAGCGCACGGGGCAGCGCGGGTTCGCCGAAGCGGAGCACGAAGGGCAGCGCGAGGACGACGGTCAGCAGCGCGATCGTCGCGTAGCCCGAGGCGACCCCGGTGACCACGGTGGTCGTGACGACGGCGCCGATGACCAGGCCGAGGGACTGGGTGATGCCGGTCCACCCGGAGACCTCGGCGCGCTGGGCGACCGGCACCCGGTCGGCGATGGGCGTGGTGACCCCGGCGAGCATGGCGTTGAGCCCGGCCTGGGCGAGGCACCAGCCGCCGGCCACGCCGAGGACGGTGTGCTGACCGGACGTGACCAGCAGTCCCGCCGCCCCGGCGAGCGCGCCGCCGACGATCCACGGCCGGCGGCGCCCGAACCGGGAGGCCGTCCGGTCGGACAGGGCGCCGGCCACGGGGTTGGCGACCATCGCGACCAGGGCGCCCGCGCCGGTCACCCAGGACAGCGCCGTGTGCTTCCCGGCCGGGTCGATGTGTTCCAGTTGCAGCGGCAGCAGGATCTGGATCGGGGTCATGAAGGCCATGAAGACGGCCAGGGTGGCCAGGCTGAGCAGGGCGGTCCAGGCCGGACGGACCCGGGCGACCGGTTCGGCCGACAGGGTGTCCGGGGTGTGGGCGGCGTCCTCACCGGTGTGGCGCATGCGGTTCCCCCTGCAGCACCCGAGAACATGAGGTCATCTCATGTTCGCGCGAGTGTAGTGCCGGGCCGGCGGGCCGCCAAGGGATACGGACGAATCAGGGCGCGGTGCGGCGTGCCTGCGCGATGCGCTCCCGGTACCAGTGGTAGGAGGCCTTCGGTGTCCGCCGCTGGGTCGCGTAGTCGACGTGGACGAGCCCGAAGCGCTGGTGGTAGCCCTCGGCCCATTCGAAGTTGTCCAGCAGCGACCAGGTGAAGTAGCCGCGGACGTCGACCCCGCGGGCGTGCGCGGTCTCGACGGCCTCGATGTGGGTGCGCAGGTAGTCGATGCGGGCCTCGTCCCGGACCTCGCCGTCGTCCGAGGGGTGGTCGGCCTGGGAGCAGCCGTTCTCGGTGATCCAGACGGGCGGGAGCGCGGCCCCGTACCGCGCGTCGAGACCGGTGAGCAGTTCGGTGAGGCCGTCCGGCACCACCGGCCAGCCGAAGGCCGTGCGCGGGTACGGGGGACCGGGGACGGCCGCGTCCGGTTCCAGGATGTCGAAGGGCAGGCCGGCCTCCGCCGAAGGGGCGGCGATCCATGTGGGGTTGTAGTAGTTGACGCCCAGGCCGTCGAGGGGCGCGGCGACCACCGCGAGGTCGCCCTCGTGGACCACGCCGCCCCACGTCGGGTCGGTCAGCCCGTACGCGGACAGGTCGGGGTAGCCGCCGAGCAGCAGCGGGTCGGTGAACAGCCGGTTGTGCAGGGCGTCGTAGGCCGCGGCGGCGGCGTGGTCGGCGTCGGTGGCGCCCTCGCGGGTCCGCACCGGGGTGCAGTTGTTGGCGATCAGCACCTGCGCGGGGACGGCGGCGTGCGCGCGCAGCGCGGCGGTGGCGAGCCCGTGCCCGAGCAGCTGGTGGTGGGCGACGGGCAGCGCCTCCAGCATCAGGGCGCGGCCGGGGGCGTGGGTGCCGAAGGCGTAGCCGAACACCATGTGGACGAAGGGCTCGTTGAGGGTGATCCAGCGCGTGACCCGGTCGCCGAGGCGCCCGGCGACGACGGCGGCGTACTCGGCGAAGTGGCGGGCCGTGTCCCGGTTCAGCCAGCCGCCCCCGTCCTCCAGCGCCTGCGGGAGGTCCCAGTGGAAGAGGGTCGGCGTGGGGGTGATGCCGGCGGCGAGGAGTTCGTCCACCAGGCGGTCGTAGAAGCCGAGTCCGCGCGGCTCGACGCGGCCCCGGCCCTCCGGCAGGACGCGCGGCCAGGAGATCGAGAAGCGGTAGGCGTCGAGCCCGAGGCCCTTCATCAGCGCCACGTCCGCGGTGTGGCGGTGGTAGTGGTCGCAGGCGACCTCACCGGTGTGGCCGTCGCGGATCGCGCCGGGCCGGGCGCTGAAGGTGTCCCACACGGACGCCCCCTTGCCGTCCTCGGCGACGGCGCCCTCGATCTGGTACGCGGCGGTGGACGCACCCCAGCTGAAGGAGGCGGGAAGCGGGGACATCGGGATCCTCTCCTCTGCCGTACGCGGAGAACATGAGGGTTGCTCATGTTGGGCCTCGCCAACGTACACCCGATCCGGCAGAGTGGGACCATGCAGGCACCCACCGATCCGTCCGGCCCCCTCCGCCGTCGCCCCGTGCAGCAGCGCAGCCGGGAACGTTTCGACCGGATCCTGGACGCCTGCGCGCACCTGCTGGACGAGGTCGGCTACACGGCGCTCACCACCAAGGAGGTGGCCCGGCGCGCGGACGTCCCGATCGGGACGCTGTACCAGTTCTTCCCCGGCGTCGACGGGCTGCTGGGCGCGCTGGCCGAACGGAACCTGGGGCACTTCGCCGACCGGCTCGCCCGCCGGGTGGAGGCCGAACGCCCGCCGCGGATCGGGGCGATGGTGGACCTGGCGATCGAGGAGTACGTCGCGATGCGCCGCGCCGTACCGGGCTTCGGCGTGGTGGACTTCGGGGCGATCGGCCGCGAGGACCCCCGCAGCGTGCACCTCCTCGACGCGGTGCTGGAGAACAACGCGGCCGTCGCCGACCGGCTCTGGTTCCTCGTCGGCGGGCTGCTCGGCGACCAGGACCAGGCCGCCGCGCGCGTGCGGCTGCACGTCGCCCTCGAGTCCGCCGACGCGGTCCTGCGACTCGCCTTCCGCCGGGACCCCGAGGGCGATCCGGTGCTGATCGCCGAGTGCAAGCGGCTGCTGCGGGGCTACCTGGGCGGGTGACGGACACGCCGGAGCCCCGTGGTGCCGTCAGGGGGCGTCACGGGGCTCCGGTGGGTGTGTGCTGCCGGCCGGTGGTGTGCCGGGGTCAGCCCTTGCGGGCGGTGACCTCCTCGGTCAGCTGCGGCACCACGGCGAACAGGTCACCGACCACGCCGTAGTCGACCAGCTCGAAGATCGGCGCCTCCGGGTCCTTG
>NZ_JBIATA010000017.1:0-191393 GCF_042891295.1 Streptomyces sp. NPDC001902
CGTCCGGTCTCGGTCAGGGGTGCATTACGGTGTGGCACGAGGGCCTTTCTGGTCGCCGGTGCAGATGTCGCAATCCACACCAGGCCAGAAGGCCCTCACCCATTTCAAGATCCCTCAACCGAGACCTACATCACCCGTCCACAACCTCCCCGGACAGAACACCTAGGCCGGGCCGCTAGGGTCGCGTGCCATGGCGATACAACTCTTCGGCGCCGACGAGGCCTTCGTGGACCGGATGATCGCTCTGGCGGACCTGCCGTGGAGCTGCCGGGCGGTCGAGGACGCGTTCGTGGCCAACGGCTGAAAGGTCCCGGAGGACGAGGAGGAGGGGCCGGTCATCGGCTGGTGGGAGGTCCAGTTCCTCCCCGGGCGTGAGGAGGGCGTCGACGACTGGTGGCTGGAGCTCGGGGAGGCTCCCGGCTGGATGGACGACGGCTCCCCCGACGCGGCGTGCGCCCACCCCGGGTGCGGTGAGGGGAGCTACGTCCTGCACCCCTTCGCGTACTTCGCCGACCCGGAAGACCCGGCCGAGTGGGACAACGAGTTCGGGCCCTGGCACAGCCGCCCCGACGTGCGGCGCGAGGCGACGGCGGAGGACTACGACGCCGAGTACCGGCGGGTGGCGGCACTGCTGCGCGACCGCCTGGGGGAACCGGAACCTGCGGGCCCCTGGCCGTACAGGGACATCGACGCCACCCGGCACGTCCGCTGGTCGCGGGGCGAGGCGTACGTGATCCTCCTCGACGGGAACGACGTCATGTCGTACGGCGCCTACCGCCGCGCGGGCGTCGCCGTCCGGCCGAAGCGGTAGGGGCGGCCGTGGCCGTGCACCTGCGCGACGTCGAGGACGACCTGCTGGACCGGCTCCTCGGACTGGCCGGCCTGCCCTGGAGCTACCGAGCCTACGAGGACGCGTTCGTGCGCAACGGCCGGCACCACGTGGGTGCGGCCGACGAACCGTTCACCGGCAACAGCCTGGACGGCGTGGGTTTCCTCAAGCTGACCCGGGGAGGCGAGATCCTCACCCGGTACGAGGCGACCGCGTCGGGTCTCTGCCGGGCTGGGGCGGACGTGGCGGCTGCGACCGCGCTGGAGGATCCGGAGCTGTGCTTCGCCGGCAGCCCGGGATTCCTCGACCGGCACCGGGTGCTCGCGGCGGTCGCGTACGACATCTGGCCGGAGGAGTCGCGGCACCTCCTGCTCGACGCGACGTCCCTGGAGCCGCTGGCCGAGATCGCGTACCCCTTCGCCGTGAGCCCCGAACCGGTTTCCCTGGGGGACGGCACCTGGATCACCGTGCGTGACGACGACGTGCTCAGGTGGCGCGCCCGATAGACAGCCCGGCATTTCCAAGCCAGTTGAGGAACTGGAGCCTCTCACGTAGCGTCAAATTCTCTGCTGCTGCAGTCAAGAAAAGACACGGGGGTGTCCGCGGTGGGTGTCGTACTGCCCGACGAGCTGGCGTACGTGCTCGACCTAATCGGCATCGCGTGGCCGAACGTCGACGAGGACGACTACCGCGAGATGGCCACGTCGTTGCGGGACTTCGCGGACGACATCGACGGCGGCGCCATGGACGCCCACACCGCCGTGCAGGAGCTGCTGGGCGCGAACGCGGGCGCCGCGATGGACGCCTTCGAGGCGCACTGGGGCAAGGTCAAGGGCACACATCTGGCCAATCTCGCCGAGGCCGCGCGGATGGGGGCGACAGCGCTCGACGGGGTGGCGATCGCGATCGAAGTCGCCAAGGTCGCGGCGATCGTCCAACTCGGCATCCTGGCGGTGGAGATAGCCGCGACCATCGCCTCCGCGCCCGTCACGCTCGGCCTGTCGAGCTTCGCCGGGGCCGCCGCGACGCAGGCGACCCGGATGATCGTGAAGAAGATCTTCCGCGAGGTCATCAACCAGGTCGTCGACCAGCTGATGTCCATCGCCACCGCCCCGATCTACGCCGCCTTGGAGTCGATGGCCGCCGACCTGATCATCCAGGTCGGTTCCAACGCCCTCGGCCTGCAGAAGGGCGTCGACCTCGGCCGGACCGCCGACGCCGGCAAGGAGGGCTTCGGCGAGGGCGTCGACGGCGCCAAGAAGCAGGCCGACAGCTTCACCCTCGCCAGCGCCGGAGGCGGCGGTGGCGGTGGCGGCGGGGGCGGGGGCACCGGCGGTGGGGGCGGCGGGGGCACTCATTTCCAGAGCGACGGGGACAGCTTCGACCGGATCGACACCCAGCTCGACGGCATCACCGGCTCCCTGCACGGCAAGTCGAAGGGTCACATAAGCCGAGCCCGCGACGCCAAGAACCGCACCGGCGGCCGCGGCGAGATCGCCGGGCACATCATGCCGATCGCCACGAAGATCGTGGACGGCATCGGCGAGGCGGCCGAGAAGGCCGTGGGCCATGTGCGCAACGACATGCGCAAGGGCCTCAAGCAGATGCACCAGAACCACCGCGACAACGACGACAGCATCGCGACCGAGCTGCAGCAGTTGCAGAAGACGGGCAGGGGCAAGCCGGTCTACGTCCTCGAGTCCGACGGGCAGATCAAGCGCCTGGACGACCAAGGCAAACTCGTCGACCTCACGGACGACGACAAGAAGTCCGGCATCACACGGCTCCTGCAGGACCGCGACGGCAACCCCACGGACCGGACGAGCGTCCCGAAGCCCGGCAAGCGGACCGTGGGCCAACTGCCCGGCGGCAAGCCCGCCAAGAAGAAGGAGTCCACCGAGGTCCCGCTGTCGTCCACGCCCCTCGCGGACGCCACCCGCAGGGCCCGCCACGCGAAGGGCCACTACGGGACGTACGAGAAGCAGGGCACCGACGAGGAGACCTTCAGCAGCAACAACTACGCGGCCGCCCACTACCGCGACGAGGCGAACGACCACGAATTCGTCCTCGTCACGTACAGCGAACGCCCGTACCACTCGGAGAAGCGCCTGGCGACACCGTTCATGGACAGGGGCATGGACGGAGACGTCACGCACATGTACACGGAGCGCGAACCGTGTTACGACAAGTCGCCCACCTGCGCCTACTGGCTGGAGGGGTACATGCCGCACGTCGACGTCAGCCACAGCGTGGAGTACGGCGATGCGGATTCCCAGGACCGGGGCAACGCGATCATGAAGGGCTACCTCGACGACCTCCGGGCGGGCCGCCGGTAGGATCGGCAGCCCGCGAACGACCGCCCACACCCATGACGTGCAGGAGAGGGGATCATGCCACCGACGGTGACACGCGCCCTGTTGGAGTCCGTCTTCCCTCCCGGTGAGCTGGTCACCCTGGACGACCCGGCGATGTCCCTGATCACCCACGAGCCTTCGCGGGAGTTCCTGCGGGACATCGGCCTGCCCCTCCAGGAGAGCGGCGTGTTCGTGCTGGACCCGGACTTCCCGACGCACATGACGACCATCCACGACTGGCACCTGGCCGACGACGCCCCTCCAGGCGCCGCGGGCTTCCTGTACCTGGCCCAGCTGCACTACGACCACGTGGTCCTGGACGGGACGTCCGGGCGGGTCTGGGCACTGCCCGAGGCGGAGCCGGAGGTGTTCCCCCTCCACGAGGGCCTGCATTCGCTCGCGTACTTCCTCTGCGCCGCCGAACGCGAACGCCCGGCCTACGACCCACAGTTCCCGGACGCCGCCGTGCGGGCGGCGCGTTGGGACCCGCGGGGGGCGGCGGACCGGCTCCTCGCAGAACTGCGTCCGCTGGAGCCCATGGCGTTCGAGAACGAGAACAGCCCGTGGTCCCTGTTCCTCCAGGACGCCTCGAAGGGTTTCGACGGCGTGGCCGGCTAGGGCGGCGCCGGAGGACCAGGAGAAGGAGACGACAGGCAATGGACGGCCGCCCAGAGGTGACGGCAAGCGTGGTGGCCCGGTTCGGCGACGGCGGGGTGCGGCGGTTCGCGGGGGCGCCCGAGGTGGTGGTGCCCCTGCAGGTGGGACCGTACTTCGCCACGTCGCCCGAGGAACCGGAGACCCTGGCCGCCTTCGCCGACGCATTGGAAGCGGAGGTGCCCGAGCGGGCGCGGGAGTACCTGCGCCTGGGCACCGACCGGGGGTACGAGATCTGCCTCGCCCCGGACGGCGCCGTGCGCGGGGTCCTCGTCGGCTACGACGAGCCCGAGCGGCATGTGAGCGGCACAGCGGAGGCGTTCGCCCGGAGCCTGGTGGCGCTGGACGAGGCCCTCACCGCGATCGCGGGCACCGACCGGCCCGAGGCGGCGTCACAGGCGTTCGCGGCGCTGGAGACGCGGCTGCGTGAACTGGACGCGACGGCGTTCGCTGACCGCGAGGACTGGTGGCCGCAGGTGCTGGACGACATCCGGGACACCGCGGGCGCGGAGTGGTTCGCGGCGTTCGAGGTCGTCGACGCCGACGGGGAGGCGAAGATCCTGACCTCCTCGGGCGGGATCTGCGTGCACCCCGAGGAGCGGCTGTGGGCGAACCTGCGGGCCGCCGGGGTGGAACCGGAGCAGGTCAAACGCATCCACACCGAACTGGAGTCGTGCTTCATGCCGGGGCACTACTGCTCGATGATGCTCGCGGACCTCTTCCCGGAGGCCGGGCTGACGCACAACTTCCCCTACGGGGAGACGGCCGAATCCCGGGCCGCCGGCATCCGGAAGTTGCGCGAGGCGGCGGCACAGGAGGGCTGAGGAAGATGACGGGGGAACTGGGGACGGCGGACCGGCCCGCTCTCGGGGCCGGCCGGGGGCCCGCCGGGCGGCGGATCCTGGAGTGGGCGACGTCGGGCACCAAGGCACCGCTGGCGGTGACCGGTTCCCCCGGGGCCGGCAAGAGCCATCTGCTGGCGTGGTTCGCGGCCGGCGCGCACCGGGACCCCGGCACCATGGTGCACGGGCTCGCCCCCGCCCACGGCCTGACCGCGGACGCCGTGTCCTGGGAACTGGGACGGCAGTTGGGGTACGGGCCGCTGTCCACGGAGGACCTGCTGGGGCGGATCCTGGTCGACCCGCGTCCGCTGACCCTCGGCTTCGCCGACCTGCACGGTGCCCGGCCGGGCTGCCGGGAGGCCCTCGTGGACCCCCTGCTGGGCTTCGCGCACGTGCGCGTGCTGCTCGAAGCGGGGGACACCGGGAACGTTCCGGACGGGGCCTTCGTGGTCGACCTGGACGACCCCGCGCTGACCGATCGCGCGGAGTTCACCGCCTGGTACGCCGGGCTGGTCCCCGCCGGCGCCGCCTTCACCGCGGACCAGGTGTTCCCGCACCCGGCGACGGCCCGCCTGGCCGCCACGGTCCCCGGGCCGCCTGCCGAGGGAGCCGTACCGTCCGTGTGGTGGGCGCGGCTGCCCGAGACGGCTCGTCCCGCGTTGCACACGCTGGCCGCGCTGCGCGGGCCGGTCCCCCTGGACGTGTGGGAGTTGCTGCACGCGCACCTGACGGGCGACCCGGCGGCGCGGGAGGCCGTCGCCGCCGCGGTGGAACGCCTGCCCGGGGGAGCCCGGTACGAGGTGCCGTCCGGTGGGCCCGTCGTCGCGGGCCTGGACCAACGCATCGTCGACGTCCTCAAGTCCCGTGCCCTGACCAGCTCCTACTCCCGGGAGCACGTGCTCGGCCACGCCGTCGCCGCCGGTACGGCGGACCGGCTGCTGCGTGACGCGGGCTTCCTCGTCCACGGCTCCGCGACGGCCGTGACGGCGGCCCTCTCGGACCCGGACACCGCAACCGCGGCCCCCGCGGTACTGGTCCCCCTGTGGCGCCGCGCGGCGCCCGTGCTGACGAACACCGGCATGAGCGACCCCGAGCGCGCCGCCGTCCTGCACGCCGCCGCGCTCGCCGACGCGCCCCAGATGGCCGCGCTGCTGCGCCCCGTCGCCGAGCGGAGCACCTGGACCGCCGAGTGGTTCCGCCCCGGCGAGTCCTTCACCGCCCTCGGCCCCGGCACGGTCGAGGGGGAGCTGCTCGCGGCCGATCCCCTCGGCCGGCTGCACGCCCTCGACCCCGTCACGGGCGCGGACCTGCGCAGGGTGCCCTCCCCCACCGAGGTACGGCCGCTGGCCCTGGCGGCTCTCGGCGATGGCATGCTGCTCCTCGACCGCGACCAGGTCCTGCATGCCTTCCCGCCCGGCACGGTCGCCTTCGGCGAGGCCGCCCACCGCCACAACCAGGACGGCCCCTCGGCCCTGGCCTCGGTGCCCGCCGCCGGTCTCCTGGCCGTCGGTGACGCCGAGGGCCGCGTCCACCTGTGGCGCTCCCCCGCGTACGACCCCGAGCCCCTCAGCCGCCCCCTGCACCAGGCCCCCGTCTCCACGCTCGCCCACGTCCACTCGGCCCGGCACGACCTGTCGTTCTGCCTCAGCGGTGGGCTGGACGGCACCCTGCGCCTGTGGGCGACCTCGGGCGAACCGATGCCGGACCCCGTGGAGCGGCGCGACTGCGTCATCACCGCCCTGGCCGCCGCGGACACCCCCGCCCACGGCCCGGTCGCCGTCGCCGCCTGGGCCGACGGCCGGGCCAGCGTCTGGAACCTGCTCGGCGCGCGCGTCCACCCCCTTCCGTTGCTGCACCGGGCCGACGGCATCGCCCTCACGCCCGACGGTGCCCTCACCGTCACCGGCCCCGGCGGGACGTACGGCCTCCGGCTCCACTTCGACCGGCTGTGGGCGTAGCGGTGGGCGAACCGTACGCGGGATTCCTCGACCACATCCAGGCTCACCTGGGACCGGTCC
This sequence comes from Streptomyces sp. NPDC001902, assembly GCF_042891295.1. Taxonomy (NCBI): domain Bacteria; kingdom Bacillati; phylum Actinomycetota; class Actinomycetes; order Kitasatosporales; family Streptomycetaceae; genus Streptomyces; species Streptomyces sp. NPDC001902. Next base: position 6,698 of record NZ_JBIATA010000017.1, read on the forward strand.
AGGATGTGGAGGGCCCCACGGCGGGAGGCGGAAACCGTGGTTTCGGCCTGTTCTTCTGCCGATCGGGAGACAGAGATCTGGTCACCGCCGTGACGAACGGTCTGAGGTTCCGGAACCTCACCGCGATCATGCCGTTGGAACTCGCCTGCACCCTGAGGTTGGAACAGCGGGCGGCCGCCCGCGCGTTGACTGTGCTGGCCGCGGCGCTGGCCCTGCGCACGGGGGAGGGGCCCACGTTCGACCAGGTCGTCCCGGCGCCGGAGCCGCTCGTCCCGGGCACCCGGATCGAAGGGGTGATGATCGCCCCGCATCCCTATGCCCTGGACGGTTTCGAGTCCCTGGTCAACGCCGACGGCCGCCCCGAGTTGCAGCTCCTCACCGTGGTCCCGGTGACCGCCGACGAGATCGCGTACGTGGGGGAACACGGCCCTGACGCGCTCTACGAGCAGTGGGAGGAGCAGGAGACCGATCTGCTCGACGTGACAAGGACGGCGGCGGTTTGACGCACGAGGCGACGGTCCGGCCGTGGCTGCGGGAGCACGGCTGGTACCCCGGGCGGGACGTGCGGGACCGGATCGGCGAGCATCTCGCCTTCCGGCTGCACGAGGCCGAACGCCAGGGGTTCCCGCTCACCACGTTCGCCGCCGCCCTGGGATTCCTGGGCTCCTACGGGCTGTTGCGCCTTCCGTACCAGGCGGCACCCGAGATCGCTCTCGTCGTCCGTCCGGACGTCGGTTACGAGGGCGACGCCGAGGATTTCGACGAGCTCGGCGGCAAGCTGCGCCGGCCGGTGTTCCCCGTCGGCTACGAGACCTCGGAAGGCGGGATCGTGCTGGTCGACGACCTGGGCCGGGTGTTCTGCCAGCACTCCACCGGGCCGTACTTCCTGGGCCACGACGCCTACGAGGCCTTCGCCCGCCGCCTTTCCGGGAGCGTCCTGCCGGACGCGGAGGAGTTCTACGTCTGACGAGGCCCCCGGCACAGCGGGGCGCGCCGGTTCACGCCGGCCGCGACTGCGCCTGCCTGCGCAGGAATTCGGCGACGTCCTTGCGCCGGGAGTACGGCTGGAGGGTCTGGGCCGTGGAGGAGAGCATGCCCCGCACGCGCGGGGACTGGACGCGGCCCAGGAGGTCCAGGACGCGGATGCCGGCGTCCGTGGCCTCGTCGACGAGTCGGGCGGAGGCGAGGTTGTCGGCGAGTTCCGCGGTGTACAGCGCGGCGTTGCGCGTGAAGTGCGGCGCCTGCAGGCCGACCGCGCGCCGCGCGTGCTCGACCGCGCGGTGGTGGTCGCCGAGGGCGGACCAGGACTGGGCCTCCAGCCCGGCGAGTTCGGCCTCGCCGTAGAAGGTCATCCACTCGGGGTCCGCGGCGCGGGGGCCGCTGCCGAACAGCGTCTGGGCGCGGGCGAGGGCGCGTTCGCAGCCGGGGCGGTCACCGAGGCCGGCCCAGCCGCCCGCCTCGCGGAGGGCGAGCAGCGAGAGCAGGCGCGGCGAGCCGAGGTGGCGGGCGGCCTGCTGGGCGGCCTGGGCCGCGCGGACGGCCTCGCGGGGGCGCCCGGCATCGCGGGCGAGGAAGGAGGCGTTGCAGAAGGCGTGCGCCTCCAGGGCGCGGTCACCGGCCATCCGGGCGGTTGCGAGGGCCTCGCCGTAGAAGGAGCGGGCGTCGGCGAGGCGCCCGGAGTCGTGGGCCAGCCAGCCCACGGAGATGGCGAGTTCACCGGCGCCGCCCATCAGGTCCTCGGCGACGGCCTGGCTGTAGGTGCCCTCGTCGAGGAGGCGGTAGGCGGCCCCGAGGGAGTGGCCGGCCTGGCGGTAGAGCGCGCCGGCGCCGTGCCGGTCGTCGTGCAGGCGGATCTCGCGGACCGCCGCGCGGACGGCCCGGGCCTGGGGTCTGCCGACCTTGTGCACCGGCTCCGCCGCGGTGGCGGGCCCCAGCATCAGGGTCGTGGCGATGGCGGCCGGGCCGCCGGTCATGAACGCGCGACGCAGCACGTCGCTCTCCTCGTCGGTTTCGGTCTCGTACGGGGCCGGCCGGGGAGCCGGGACCGCCGTGCCGCGCCGGCCGCGGACCAGCTCACGGGGCTCGAAGCCCATGTCGGCGAGGTCGCGGCCGGGGAACATGTGCCGGAAGACCCGCTCGTAGGCGTAGTTGGGGCAGCGGATCTCCCCCGACTCCACGCGGCCGATGTAGCGGGCGTCGCAGCTGACCTGTTCGCCGATGTCCCGCCCCGCGCGGCGCACGGCGGCGGCGAACTCACCGGGGGACCGGTCTCCGCGCAGGCGCCGGAAGGCTGTGTTGGGGGTGGAAGGTGACGAGTGCATCGCCGGGCTCCCGTTGGACGGTCGGTGCGGTGCCGGTTGGCGGCGCGACGACCGTACTCGCTGTGAGGGCCCGAGTACCGTGGGTTTGGCTACAAAAGGGATATCTCACCCTCCATTCGCCATGAAACGCCACCCCTGTCGGCGTCAAGCGGGCGTAGCCGTTGACGTCCGCGCGCGTTGGACACCGTGCAACCCACCGTCCGACCCCAAGGAGGATTCGCCTTGTTGGACGAACCATGGGATCTGGTCACCGTCCCGACCCGGCAGGGACTGGAGGCCGTGGACATCCTGCGCATGCGGACCGGTCTCGGACCCGTGCTGCACGACAGCTCCGGTCACAGCCTCGGCTTCCTGGTGCCGCCGGGCACGGCCGACGGCTGGGACATGCCGGGCAGCGCCTGCACGCAGACCGAGGGCGGCGGCTTCACCGTCCCCGGCGAGCTGCGGGAGCCGCCGGTGGCGGGCACCGGCTGGCTGGTGCCCCCGCACGACGACAGCGCCGTGACGGACCCGGCGGTGCTGCGCGACGCGCTGGGCGAGGCCGCCCGGATGATCGAGCTGGCCGACCGGCTCTGAGCCCCGCGTCGCCCGCCGCCCATACTGGGGTGCATGGCACCACGCAGGACGAGGACGACGAAGGCACCGGACGGCATACGCGAGCAGGTCGGCGGGGGTCTCGCCGAGCTCGTGCCGGACCGGGACCGGCCGCGGGGCTGGTCGCTGCTGATCGACGGGGCGCCGCAGTCGCACGTCGACCTCGGCGACCCGGAGCACCTGGACTTCTCCTACCAGCGCAGGCTCGGCCACGTCGTCGACCTCGCCGCGCCGCCCGGCCGCCCGCTGCGCGTGCTGCACCTGGGCGGCGGCGCGCTGACCCTGGCCCGCTACACCGCGGCGACCCGGCCGCGCTCGACGCAGCAGGTGGTGGAGCTGGACACCGCGCTGGTCGAGCTGGTGCGGCGGGAACTGCCCTGGGACCGCACCTGGCGCATCAAGGTGCGCGGCGGCGACGCCCGCGAGGGCCTGGCGAAGGTCCCGGAAGGCTGGGCGGACCTGGTCATCACGGACGTCTTCGGCGGGGCCCGTACGCCCGCCCACCTGACCAGTACGGAGTTCCTCGCGCAGGTGCGGCGCGCGCTGACGCCCGGGGGGCTCTACGCCGCCAACGTGGCGGACGGCGGACGGCTGGAGTTCCTGCGGGCGCAGATCGCGACGGTGCGGGCCTGCTTCCCGCACGCGTGCCTGGCGGCGGATCCCGCCGTCCTGCGGGGGCGGCGCTTCGGCAACGTCATCCTGGTGGCCGCGGACGGCGAACTGCCCGTGGCGGAGTTCACCCGGCGGGTGGCCTCGGACCCGCATCCGGGGCGGGTCGAGCACGGCAGCGAGCTGGACGCCTTCGCGGGCGGCGCGGCGCCGGTCACCGACGCCACGGCGGCGGCCTCGCCCGCTCCCCCGGAGTCGGTGTTCCGCTAACCGCCCGTGTTCTGCGCCTTGTAGGTGTCGACGGTGGGCGGATGCCCGTTCCAGGTGCAGAAGAGCGACGAGGTCGTGGTGGCCGAGACGAAGTCGACGCGGATCCACTCCGGTTGCTTCCAGACCTTCATCTCCCAGCCGGAGTCGGGCGTCGCCGAGACCAGGGTCGCCGAGGTCTCGCCCAGGTCGAGCACGACCCGTCCGCCCTCGACCGTGTAGCCGTGCACGTTGCCGGTGTCGGCGGAGGAGGTGGTGGCGGGGGTGGCCGAACCGGGCGGCCGGGCCGGGACGGTGGACGGGGTGCGCGGCGTGGCGGGGGCGGTCCGGGCCGGGCCGGTGGCCGTGGGCCCGGCCGCGCGGTGGGTGGCTCCGCCGTCCGGGGACTGCGTGGGGGCGGGGACCTTGTCGGAGACCGGCTCGGAGATCGGCAGGGCCCGGGGCGGGTCGTAGGCCGTGCCCGCCAGCACGTGGTGGACGCCGAACCACGACAGTGCGACGGCGGCGCTCGTGGCGAGCGTCCACGCTCCGGCGTGCGCCAGTCCTTTTCGCATCCGCCCATAGTGCCGGAAGCACCCGCCGAACGGAGCCGGGGGTTGCGCTTCAGGTTCTGACGTGCTCGCGCCCACCCGGCATCCCCCTCATGGGCTAAGTTGCGGGCCATGGCAAGTGTGCTCGTGGTCGAGGACGACCAGTTCGTGCGCTCCGCCCTCATCCGGCACCTCACCGAGGCCGCGCACTCCGTACGGAGCGTGGGCACGGCCCTGGAGGCGCTCCGGGAGGTCGCGCAGGTCGGCTTCGACGTGGTGATCCTGGACCTCGGCCTGCCGGACCTGGACGGGGCCGAGGCGCTGAAGATGCTGCGCGGCATCACGGACGTGCCGGTGATCATCGCGACGGCGCGGGACGACGAGTCGGAGATCGTGCGGCTGCTCAACGCGGGCGCCGACGACTACCTCATCAAGCCGTTCTCGGTCGAGCACCTGTCGGCGCGCATGGCGGCGGTGCTGCGCCGCTCGCGGTCGGCGGAGGCGGACCGCGTGCTGCGGGTGGGCGGCCTGCAGATCGACGTCCTGCGCCGCCAGGCCGTCCTGGACGGGGCGCCGCTGGACCTGACCCGCCGTGAGTTCGACCTGCTGTCCTTCCTGGCGGCCCGGCCGGGCGTGGTGGTGGCACGGCGCGAGCTGCTGTCGGAGGTGTGGCAGCAGTCGTACGGCGACGACCAGACCATCGACGTCCATCTGTCGTGGCTGCGGCGCAAGCTGGGGGAGACCGCGGCCCGGCCGCGCTACCTGCACACCCTGCGCGGGGTGGGCGTGAAGCTGGAGCCACCGCGGTGAGGTGGGCGCTGGTCAAGGTCTGCGTCGCGGTGACGGCCATGGTCGTCGTCGCCTTCGCGGTGCCGCTGGCGCTCACCGTCAAGGAGATGGCCCGGGACCGGGCGATCGGCAACGCGGAGCGGCAGGCCGCGGCCATAGGGCCGGCGCTGGCGATCACCACCGACCGCACCCAGCTGGAGCGGGCGGTGGCCTCGACGCAGGCGGGCGCCGACGGCCGGATCGCGGTGCGGGTGCCGGCGACGGAGGGCACGGCGGGGGTGGAGATCGGCGACCCGCACGCGCCGGACGCCGACCTGGACCGGGCGTCGGAACTGGGCCGGGCCTCCACCGTCCCGGTGGCCGGGGGCTACGCCCTGCTGCAGCCGACCGCGGTCGGTTCGGGCTCGGTGGCGGTGGTCGAGGTGTTCGTGCCGGACGGCGAGGTCAGCCGCGGGGTCACCGCCGCCTGGGCGGTGCTGGCGCTGGTCGGCGTGGGCCTGATCGTCGGCGCGGTGGCCGTGGCGGACCGGCTCGGCACGCGCCTGGTGCGGCCGGCCGAGCGCCTCGCGGAGGCGGCGCACGGCCTGGGGCGCGGTGACCTGACCGTACGCGTCCCGGAGGACGGACCGGCCGAACTGCGCTCCGCCGCCGTCGCGTTCAACGCGATGGCGGACCAGGTGGTGCAACTGCTCGCCAACGAAAGGGAGCTGGCCGCCGACCTGTCGCACCGGCTGCGGACCCCGCTGACCGTGCTGCGGCTCAACGCGGCCTCGCTCGGCGACGGCCCCGCCGGGGAGCAGACCCGGCACGCGGTGGCCCAGCTGGAGCGCGAGGTCGACCAGATCATCCGCACCGCGCGGGCCCAGCAGGCGCAGAGCCAGCCGGTCGCGGTGGGCTGCGACGCGGCCGAGGTGATCCGGGAGCGGATGGCCTTCTGGTCGGCGCTCGCCGAGGACCAGGGCCGCGAGGTGAGCACCGCGGGCGTCGAACGCCCGGTGCGGGTGCCGGTGGCGCGGGCCGATCTGGTGGCGTCGCTGGACGCCATGCTCGGCAACGTCTTCCGGCACACCCCCGAGGGCACGGCCTTCGCGGTGGACGTGCACAGCAGCCAGGAGGCGGTGATCGTGCTGGTCTCCGACGCGGGCCCGGGCATCAAGGACCCGGCGGCCGCACTGCGGCGCGGCCAGGGCGCGGGCGGCGACGGTTCCACGGGCCTCGGGCTGGACATCGTACGGCGCCTCGCGGAATCCACCGGGGGCGACGTCCGGCTCGGCTCCTCGGTGCTGGGAGGCGCGGAGATCCGGGTGTGGATCGCGCTGCGGCCGCTCGCCGCGGGCGGGAAGCGGAACCACCGCGTGGTGCGCCGCAGGCGGCTGAAGCGGACCGCCGCGGCCACGGGGCTCTGAACGATCGAGGCCGGGTGGCTCCCACCACCCGGCAGGTATGCGAGCCGGATTTCGCGACGGCCGTTCCGGGTCAGCCCCAGTAAATGTCGCAGGCCTCTTAGTAGTAATAGTATGCGTCCTCCCCGGAATAGCAGTAGTCGTCACTGACGTAGCCGCTGACGGCGCCGGCCCGCTGCTGGGAGGTCTGCGTCACCACGGAGCCGGCCTGCGCCGACGCCGGGGCGGCGAACGCCGTGGTGGGGATCAGGGCACCTCCCGCGGCCAGGGCGGCGGAAGCGGTGAGGACCACCAGACGTCGTGTGCGAGTCATCGGGATTCTCCTTGCGTGAGGAATTACGGGGAGGGATGTACGGCGAACGGTCCTGTCCGGAATTTCACTCCGAATTCCCGGCTCTGCGTGCACCCATGTCTCCATTAGCCCCGGCCCGGCGCCCCGCGTCATGCCCCCGGATTTCGGGGCTTGACAAAGGCCGCCTGCCCCCCGGGCGGCGGGGACCGGCCGACTGGCCGACCGGCCGCGAGCAGCACCGCGCCGCCCGCAGAGGTCTGAACCTTTAACCGGCCCCGATGGCTCCCTTAAGCGCGCCATAAGAAGTCGAACGCCCGCACGGAACTGGGCATTTGTCCGAATCGGCATCGCTAGCGTGCGGCCTCATGAGGAACTCACATCGTCGTCGTCCCACCCGCAAGGTCGCCCTCCTCGGGAGCGTGACCGCGGGCGCGGTCGTCGCGGCCGGGGCCTTCGCGCTCGCGGGCTCGGCCCAGGCCGCCACCGTCGGTGCCGCGTACAGCAAGACCAGCGACTGGAGCACCGGGTACACCGGCCGGTACGAGATCACCAATTCCTCGAACGCGACGCTGTCCGACTGGACGCTGAAGTTCGACCTGCCCGCGGGCACGAGCATCAGCTCGCTCTGGAACGCCACCTACACGGCGTCCGGGCAGCACGTGACCGTGCGCCCCGCGAGCTGGAACAAGGACATCGCCGTGGGGAAGACGGCCGAGTTCGGCTTCGTGACGAAGTCCGCCGCGAAGGCGGGCGATCCGGTCAACTGCCGGATCAACGACGTGAAGTGCTCCGTCGACGACGGCGTGACCGCCTCCCCCAGCGGGCGCCCCACCGCCACCATGAGCCCGACGGCGACCGCCACCCCCACGAAGACCTCCTCGCCCACGGCCACCGCGACCCCGACCACGACCGCGACCGCGAGTCCGACCTCGGGCACCGGCTCGCCGTCCTCCGCAGGCTTCGCGCCGTACGTCGACACCTCGCTCTACCCGGCCTTCGACCTGCTCGCCCACTCCCGGGCGACCGGCGTCAAGCAGTACAACCTGGCCTTCGTCACCGACGGCGGCGGCTGCACGCCCAAGTGGGGCGGGGTCAGCGACCTGGCGAACGACGGCGTCGCGGCCCAGATCGGCGACCTGCGCAGGGCGGGCGGTGACGTACGGGTCTCCTTCGGCGGCGCGTCCGGCTCGGAGCTGGCGACGACCTGCTCCTCGGTCTCCGCGCTGACCGCGGCGTACGCCAAGGTCGTCGACACCTACAAGCTCACCAAGGTGGACTTCGACGTCGAGGGCGGCGCCATCGCCAACACGGCCGCCAACACCCGCCGGGCGCAGGCCGTCTCGCAGCTCCAGGCGAGCCACAGCGGCCTGGAGGTCTCCTACACCCTGCCGGTGATGCCGACCGGCCTCACCCAGGACGGTGTCGGCCTGCTGGCGGACGCCAGGTCCCACGGTGTGCGGATCACCGCGGTCAACATCATGGCGATGGACTACGGCGCCTCCTTCAGCGGCGACATGGGCGGCTACGCGATCGACGCCGCCACCGCCACCCAGGGACAGCTCAAGGGCGTGCTGGGGCTGTCGGACGCCGCGGCGTGGAAGGCCGTCGCGGTCACCCCGATGATCGGCGTGAACGACGTCACCACGGAGGTCTTCAGGGTCGACGACGCGACGCAGCTGGTGACCTTCGCCCGGTCCAAGGGCCTGGGCTGGCTGTCGATGTGGTCGGGCACGCGGGACAAGCAGTGCCCCGGGGGTGCCAAGAACGTCGCCGACGCGACGTGCAGTTCGATCCTCCAGGAGGCGGGCGCCTTCTCCAAGGCCCTCGCGGCCTACGGCGGCTGAGGCCGCACGCGACCATCCCCCTCCCCCCACACGGGCGCCCCGGCCGGCAGTTCAGCACCCCGCCCCGGCCGGGGCGCTCCCGTGCGCGCCGCGCTCAGGAGCGGAGCAGACCGTCCAGCAGCGCGGACAGCCCGGCCTCGTACTGCGCGCGGCCGGACTGCTGCGCCGCGACGAGTTCGGGGGCCAGCCCCACGAGCGAGGGGTAGCTGTCCGGCGGCAGGTCGGCGAGCCGGCTGCGGATCCTCTCGCGCAGCCCGGCCTCGGCCTCCTCGCACTCCGCGCGTTTGCGCCGCACCACCCACAGCGCGGCGCCGACCGTGTACTGCATCAGCGCCACCTGGGCGCGCGCGGCGGCGGGCGGGTCCAGTCCCGCCGTGATCAGCAGGCAGAGCATCCGGTCGATGACGGCGATGGCCTCGTCGCCGCGGAGCGGGCGGCTCGTCAGCAGTTGCAGCGCGGAGGGATGCTCACTGAAAAGCCGGTACACACCGACACAGAGTTCAATAAGCTGCTCGCGCGGCACGCCGGAGCCGGGGGGCATCTCGATCTCGGCGAGCAGCCGTTCGTTGACCGCGTCGATGATCTCGTCCTTGCCCTTGAAGTGGGAGTAGACGGCCATGGTCGCGACGCCGAGCTCCTGAGCGAGCACGCGCATGGTGAAGGCCTCGGGCCCGTGGCGGTCGAGGAGCCCGACCGCGGCGTCGAGGATGCGGTCGGGGTTGAGGGTGTTGCGGGGGACGCGGCGCCGTGGGGAGCGGGCCGGCGGGGTGACAGTCATGAGGGATGTGTGTCCGGTCGGGGGGAATCCTGCGCGAGCGGTCGGAAGGTCGAGCGGTTTCCTTGATTCTCCCGCGTTTTCGGGCAACCCGGGGAGGAAGCGGGGCGTCTTTTCGCACGTCTTCCCGAGCACGGCTCCGTGAATCCAGGACGAATCGGTGGTGAAGGGAATAGTCGGGGGCGCTGCCCGGGTTGCCTAGCGTACGTCGTACGGTAGATCGAAGCGACTCTCAATGGGAGAGATGGGGGGAGAACGGCCGGATGACGATGAGCACCACCGCCCCACGGGCGTCCGCCTACCGGGGCGGGCTCCGCTGGTGGACCGAGCTACCGCTGATCGCGGTGGTCTACGGCCTCTACACCGCGGGCCGCCTCCTCGTACGCGGCGACGTGGGCCGGGCAGTCGACCACGGCATCGCCATACTCCACCTGGAACGCGCGCTCAGCATCGACCCCGAGCGCTCGCTCAACTCCCTCTTCAGCCGCTACCGGTCGCTCGGTGTTCCCGCCGACTTCTGGTACGCCTCGCTCCACTACCTGGTCACCCCACTGGTGCTGGTCTGGCTGTGGCGCCGGCGGCCGACCGTCTACCGCTTCGCGCGCACATGGCTGCTGATGTCCACCCTCGTCGGGCTGATCGGCTTCACGCTCATGCCGACCGCGCCGCCGCGGCTGCTGGCCGCAGGTCACGGCTTCGTCGACACCATGGCGCAGTACGGTTCGTACGGCTGGTGGGGCGCGGAGGCGAGCGCGCCGCGCGGGCTGGGCGGGATGACCAACCAGTACGCGGCCATGCCGAGCCTGCACGTCGGCTGGTCCCTGTGGTGCGGCATCATGCTCTGGCGCCATGGCCGCACGCCCTTCGTCCGCGCCCTGGGCGTCCTCTACCCCCTCGGCACGACCCTCGTGGTCATGGGCACCGCCAACCACTACCTGCTGGACGCCCTCGCCGGGATCGCCGTGATGGGGATCGGCTTCCTGCTGGCGCGGCCCGCGCTGCGTGTGGTGGACCTCATACGCGACGGGGCGCGCAGCCGGTTCGCGACGCCGCGGCCCGCCTCCTCCACCGTCGTCGCGACCTCCCGCGACGTCGCCCCGGCGGACGTGGGGTTCCTGCCGGGAACCGCGGTCGAACCGCGGCGCTGACCCTCCGGCGGAGGCCGCGGACCCGCGGCCTCCGCATTGTGGCCCGCGTTGTCGGTGGGGGGTGCGAGACTTGCCCGGGTGAGCACTACGCACGATCTGCGAGAGCGGCTGGCCGCGTTGCGCGGCCCGACGACCGTGCCGCGCCCGATGGACGCGCGCGCCCTGGCGGCGCTCGCCGCGAACCCCGGGTGCCGCCGCCGGGCGCTGCTGGACGCCGCCGGGGTGGACAAGGCGGCGGTGGCGCGCGTCCTGGGCAACCCCGCGCCCTTCGGGCAGTCGCAGTTCGCGTTCGTACGGGGCCATGCCTTCGAGGCCCGGGTGAAGGCCGCGGGGTGCGCCGAACTGCTGCGCCTGCTGGGCGCGCCCGAGACCGCGGACGCCGTGCTGCCCGATCTGTCCGCCCCGGGCCCCGAGGGCCGGGTGGCCCGTACCCGCCTCGCGCTCAAGGAGGCGACCGCGGCGGGCCGGTGGACGCTGCTCGACCACCCCCTGCTCGTGCTCGAGGTCGCCGATTCCCCGGTCTACCTCGAGCCGGACGCCATCGCCGTGCGGCCGGACGGCTCGTGGACCGTGGTGGAGGTCAAGTCCTTCCCGATCCTCGACGGTTCCGCGGACGCCGTGAAGGTCGGCGCGGCGGCCCGCCAGGCCGCGGTGTACGTCCTGGCGCTGGAGCGGCTGGGGTTCGGCACCCCGGAGCACCGGGTGCTGCTGGTGTGCCCCAAGGACTTCTCCAACCTGCCCGCCGCCGAGTTCGTCGACGTGCGCAAGCAACTGGCGGTCACCCGGCGGCAGCTGGCCCGGCTGACCCGGATCGAGGAGATCGCCGCCGCCCTCCCGGAGGGCACGACCTTCGACCTGCGGCTCACCGACGACGGACGGACCGCGACCCGCCCCGCCGCGGAGCTCTCCGATGCGGTGGACCGGCTGCCCGCGGCGTACGCGCCCGAGTGCCTGGCCAGTTGCGAGCTGTCCTTCCACTGCCGCGACCAGGCCCGGGCCTGCGGCGCGGTCGAGGTCCTCGGCCGCGGCGTGCGCGGTGAACTGGGCGCCCTGACCGAAGTGGAGCAGGTGCTGGCGGCCGCGCTGGGCACCGAGGGCGATCCGGCGGATCCCGCGGTCGCCGCGCTGCGGCGGGCGCAGGCCCTGCGGGAGGAGGCGCTGGGATGTCGCTGATCTCGGTGCTGGCCCGCGCGGAGGCCATGGCGACCGGCCGGGCGACCCCGCTCGCGACGGTGCGCCACCGCCATCTGTCGGACCGGCCGCTGGTCCTCGTCCCGCTGACCACCGCGGGTGAGGTAGGCGCCCCGCTGGGCGCCCTGGTCGGCACGGACCGGGACGAGCCCCGGCTGCTGGCGGTGCCGCAGCCGCGCGACCGCGATCTGCGCTTCGCCTTCCTGGCCGAACTGGCGCAGGTCGTGCTGCCCTACCTGGAGTCCTACGCGGACGACACGGAGACCGAGCCGGCGACCCGCAACCGGGAGGAGTCGGAGGTCTGCGCCGACGCACCCCAGATCGTGGTCGCGAACACCCCCGCGGTGGAGTACGTGCGCCTGCTCGGCCGCTCCACCCGCTTCCGCCGCACCGCCGAGGACGACCCCGACGAGCCGCACCCGGTCCCCGCCCGGGTGCCGCTGCTCGGCCGCTGGCTCACCCACTACGGGGAACGCGCCCGCACCCCCGGCTCCGCGCTGCTGCTGTCCGCCACCGAACTGCTCACCCGGCACTGGGCGACCGGCCAGAGCAACCTCGAGGACCAGCACCTGGGCGCCCTGCTGGCCTGGATCGAACCCACCGACGGCATGACGGGCATGGAGGCGGCCCGCCGCGCGGAGTCCCACCGCGGCCCGGACGGCCTGCTGACGTTCCCGCCGGCCGGCCCCGCGACGGACCCGGTCTTCGACAACACGGTGCTCGCCCCGGCCACCGCCCGCTACGACGCCGGGATCACCGGGGCCGGCGAGGACATCGCCCGCCTGCTGGCCTGCCAGATGCGCCCCACCTGGGACGCGGTGTGGCGGTCACTGGACCTGCTGCGCGAGCTGCCCGAGGGCGCCCGCGTCGCGGACCGCTGGAAACGGGACCGCTGGTCGTACACCTCCCACCGGGACCGCGTGCGCGCCGGGGAGCCGCCGCAGCCCCGCCGTGACGACGCCGTGTCGGCGGCGCAGAAGCTCGCCGGCCGGGAGACCGCCCAGGTGCGGCTGGAGGCCCAGGAAGCGCTGGACGACCCGCTGGTGATGGCCGGGCGGCGACTGGCCGGCGAGGCCTTCGCGGGCCGGGTGGACCGGGTGGAGATGGCGATGAGCGAGGGCAAGGTGCCCAAGCCGCGCCCGCTGGTGACGGTCCTCACACAGGACCGGCCGCATCTGGACGAGGACGCGAAGCTCTACCGCGCGCTGCCGGACGGCCGTACGCAGCAGGCGCAGTTCGTGGAGTGGGCCGGGCCCGGTGCGGTGCTCCTGCGGGTGGTGAACGGCATGGGCCGCGGCAAGGTCCCCGAGCCCGGCACGGTGCCGGAGGAAGGGGACGAGGTGTGCTGGACGTTGTTCGAGCACGCGCCGCGTGGCGGCGCCGGGCTGCCGGAGCCCGAGGACACCCCGTGGACGCACGGCGGACCCCCGGGCACCGCGGCCGCGAGCGTGACCGCCGGCACGACCGCGGGCACGACCGCGGCCGCCGTCGCCGAGAGCCCTGACCCCGCGACCACGGAGGACTATCTGTGAGCCCGGTGAGCGACGCCGCCCGGGCGGCCGGCACCGCGACCGAGCGGATCCTGCACGACACCCTGCACGGGACGCACCGCGGCGTCGTGGTGGACTCGCCGCCCGGCGCGGGCAAGTCCACGCTGGTGGTGCGCGCCGCCCGTGAGCTGGTCGCGGCGGGCGAGACCCTGATGGTGGTCGCCCAGACGAACGCCCAGGTGGACGACCTGGTGGACCGGCTGGCCACCGCCGAACCCGGACTGCCGATCGGCCGGCTGCACGGCAGCGACTCGCCCCCGGACCCGGTGCTCGACCGCCACGAGGCCGTGCTCAAGTCGAGCAAGGCGGCCGACCTCGCCGGGGCCAAGGTGGTGATCGCGACCGCCGCGAAGTGGGCCTTCGTGAAGGACACCGAGCCCTGGCGGCACGCCATCGTCGACGAGGCCTACCAGATGCGCTCGGACGCGCTGCTGCAGGTGGCGGGGTTGTTCGAGCGGGCGCTGTTCGTCGGCGACCCGGGTCAGCTGGATCCGTTCAGCGTGGTCGGCGCCGAGCAGTGGGCGGGGCTGAGCTACGACCCGTCGGCGAGCGCGGTGGTCACCCTGCTGGCCCACAACCCGGGACTGCCGCAGCACCGGCTGCCGGTCTCCTGGCGGCTGCCGGCCTCCGCCGCGCCGCTGGTCTCCGACGCCTTCTACCCGTACACCCCGTTCCGCAGCGGCACCGACCACGGTGACCGGCGGCTCTCCTTCGGCGTGCCCGGTGACGGCTCGGGCCCGGACCGGGTGGTGGACGAGGCCGCGGCGTCCGGCTGGGGCCTGCTGGAGCTGCCCGCACGGCGCACCCCGCGGACCGACCCCGAGGCGGTCCGGGCGGTCGCACTGGTCGTACGGCGGCTGCTGGACCGCGGCGGCGTGGCGGTCTCCGAGCAGGGCACCGCCCCGGTGGGCCCGGACCGGATCGCCGTGGGCACCGCCCACCGCGACCAGGCGGCGGCGGTCCGCGCGGCGCTGGCCGACCTGGGCGTGACCGGGGTCACCGTGGACACCGCCAACCGGCTGCAGGGCCGCGAGTTCGACGTCACCGTGGTGCTCCACCCGCTGTCGGGGCGTCCCGACGCCACCGCGTTCCACCTGGAGACGGGGCGGCTGTGCGTGCTGGCCTCGCGCCACCGGCACGCGTGCATCGTGGTGTGCCGTGCCGGGGTCTCGGAGCTGCTGGACGAGCACCCCTCGACGGAGCCCGTCCAGCTCGGGGTGACCGTGAAGTTCCCGGACGGCTGGGAGGCCAACCACGCCGTGCTGGCCCACCTGTCCGAGCACCGCGTGGCCTGGCGGCCGTAGCGCGCCGGCCGTCGCCCGGGGCACTCTTGCGCGGGGCGGGACAATGGAAGGCGCTGACGATCCTGGAGGTACGTTCATGTCCGAGCCGCAGTCGGCTCACAGCGCGGCGGGCAAGCAGCCCGCCCCGCGCCTGAAACCCGCCCAGCTGCTGTTCGAGCCCGCCGCCCTGGCCGAGGACGAGGAGCACTTCTTCGACCTGGAGTCCATCGAGGACCCCCGGGAGCTGCTGGCCCGTTCCACGGAGCTCACCCTCGCCTTCCGCGCGGCCGCGGACCGGGCGACGGAGTTCCAGGCCATAGCAGCGGCCCAGCTCGCCGACCCCAAGCGGTTCGACCGGCTGACCCCCGCCGCCATCGGTGCGCAGGCGGGCTGGTCGGAGGACTACGCCAAGCGGATGATCGAGTTCGGCGAGGGCCTGATGCGGGGCGGGGACGCAGCGCTGTCCTGACGACGCACCTGGCATATGCGTTGGGGGCAAGGTACCCGACACATGGCGGGCGTGTCCGGCCTTCGGGCGATGTCGCGTAGCGAAACGTTCACTCACGGTAGTTGTATGGGTCATGAGTGATTGGCAGTGGCACACATGGCCGGGGGGCGTGCCGGAGTCCGCCTCCCACCCATATCCGTACGCGCAGTACCCCACCCCCGACGGGGCCGACTGGCTGGCCTCCGCCAGCACCTTCCCGCGCAGCGTGCGGGCACTGTGGTCCGCACGGCCCACGGCGCCCAGCGTGCTGCCCTGCGGGACGGCCTTCGACGCGGTGAACCTGCCGGCCCTGTTCGGACGCCGGGTCCTGGAGCAGCTGTGGTCCTCGGGCCCCGGCTCGGGCCCGGCCGCCATGCTCCGCGGCAGGGTGCTGCTCCTCGCCGAGCCGGGCACCGCCGCACGCCTCCCCGGGCTGCTGACCTGGGAGGAGTGGGGGCTGACGGTGCCGCCGGTGCTCTGCCACGGCGAGGGGGACTCGGTGGCGCTGCCCCCGCCGTACGGCGACACCGGCCACGGGCGCTCCCGCTGGCTGGTCGCCCCCGACACGCGCCGCCCCTGGCTCCCCGGGGCCGACGTCCTGCTGTGGGCCTGCGTCCGGGCGGCCCGCGCGGAGGCCGGTTGATTATCGATTTTCACCCGCCCGCAAGCGGATGCTAATCTCTACGACGTCAGCGAGCGCCGCTAGCTCAACTGGCAGAGCAGCTGACTCTTAATCAGCGGGTTCGGGGTTCGAGTCCCTGGCGGCGCACTCACGGCACAGCCGTTGACCTGGGCGCTCTCCCATCGGGAGGGCGCCTTTCGTCATGTCGGGGCCATGGCCCTAGGGGCCGTCCCACAGGGGGCGCGAGGTGGTGATCCGCACCGTCCAGCCCTCGTCGTCCGGGTCCCGGCCGAGGACGTCGACGGTGAGGCCGCGGCCGCGGTCGGTGAAGCGTTCGCCGGAGGAGAACGGCGCGTCGTTGAGCGCGTTGAAGGTGGCGCTGCTGTACTCGCAGGCGGTGGTGCGCGGATGGGCGTCCTCGACGGTGACGGGTCCGTGTCCCGAGTCGACGTCGGTGCGCACCTGGTAGATCAGCACCCCTTCGCGGCAGGCCTCGCTGTCGTTGCCGCGGGCGGCGCGCGCCTCGATGACGTACGCGCGGGTCCGGCCGAGGGGGATGACGGCCACCTTGCGGCCGCCGGGCACCTCGACCGGCGTGAGGTGCACCGAGCGGGCGCCCGGGTCCCGGACGCAGACGACCTGCCAGTCCTCGAGCCAGCCCAGGCGCCACTTGTGCCAGGCGAAGAGGTCGCCCTGCAGCCCCCAGTCCAGGGACATGCCGTCCCACTGGCCCGCGAGGGTGTCGGTGTGCCCGAAGTCCTCGACGGAGTACAGGTCGGGCAGTCCGAAGGCATGGCCGTTCTCGTGGCTGAGCACCCGCGCGCCGGACTGGTCGTGGCCGTAGACCAGGGAGACCCGGTCCAGGCTCGTGCCGTCGTCGGTGGTGGCGGCCGAGGCGCCGGTCCAGGTCACCGAGAGGACGGCCTGTTCGGCGGGCGGCCCGGCGTTGGGCGTGACGAGGACGTTGACCAGGTCGTACCCGGAGAAGTCGATCTTCCGGTCGGCGACGCGCAGCAGGTCCCGCATCATGGCCGTGTGCGTGCGCCAGCCGTAGCCGCGCCCTATCCCGTACGACGTGAAGGGCTTCGGCATGCGGATGTAGCGCAGCACCGGCGTGGAGACGTAGCGCAGCTTCCCGTACGAGGCGCGGTAGAACCAGTGCCGCACGGCGGGGAAGAACTCGCGGTAGCGCTCGGCGGCGCTGTACGGGGCGGGCTTGTCCGGGAAGTCGACGAGCAGGGTGAGCGCCCGCACCTCGCCGGTGGCGCGGGCGAACTCGCTCCCGTCCGCGCCCCCGAACCCCTCGGACATCGTGACGCCCGGCGCGGCGCGCAGCGCGCAGGGACGGTCGGCCGGCGGGGCCGCTGCGGGTGCGCCCTCGGTGGCGGCGGTGCTGCCCGCCGCGAAGAGGAGCACCGATGCCAGGACCGCGAGCGCCCGGGGTCCTCGCATCGGCTCAGCCCTGGGTGACCTGGACGGTCCAGGACCCGTCGGAGTGGCGGTCCGCCACGTGGACGTGCGCCGAGCGGCCGATGGCGTACGTCTCCCCGCTGCGCAGCGGCGCGTCGGCGAGCGGCGGGTACACCGAGGACTCCCAGCAGTCGCCGCTGCCCGGGTGGCCGTCGATGACGTCCACGGGGCCGTCGCCTGACGACACGTCGGCCCGGACGCGGTACATCAGGACGCCCTGGCCGCAGCTGAGGCGGTCGTTGCCGAGGGCGGCGCGGGCCTCGATGGCGACGGCTCCGTCCAGGCCCGCGGGCAGCACCAGCAGCTTGGTGCCGCCGCGCTGCTCGACGGGGCTCAGGCGGAAGGTGTGCGTGCCGCCCTCGGTGACGCAGCGGACCTGCGAGCGCCCGAGCCAGCCCAGCTTCCACTTGTGCCAGGCGAAGAAGTCCGGGGCCAGCCCGAACTGACTGCCCATGAGGTCCCAGTCGCCGACGTGGGTGTCCCAGTCGGCGTTGCTGCCCTGGGGCGGCCGGTAGTAGAGGTCGGGCAGGTCGAAGGCGTGCCCGGTCTCGTGGGCGAGCACGTTGACGTCCGGCGGGTGGCCCTCGAAGACGGTGACGAAGCGGTGCAGGTCCGCACCGTCGACACGGACCGGTCTGCCCAGGTTGACCACCTTGGTGGCGTCCGGGTCGACGCCGGGCGCGTCGGGGTCGGCCACCAGGTAGACGACCCCGTACCGGGAGAAGTCCACCTCCCGGTCGGCCGCCACCACGGCGTCCCGCAGGTAGCGGGCGCGCAGGGCGGGGCTCCAGTCCCGGCCGATGCCGTACGCCGTGGACGCCGCGGGCATGCGCAGCCAGTGCGGCAGGATGCGCGGCCGCAGCCGGAAGGTGCCGTACGAGGCCCGGGCGAAGAAGTCGGCGGTGGCCGGGAAGTGATCGGCCGCCAGTTCGCCGGGGCTGATGGTGGGGGCGGCGTCGGGGAACGCCAGGAACACCATCAGCGCGTCAACGTCGCCACGGGCCCGCGGGTAGGCGGTGTTCCAGGCGCTGACGCCCTCGGAGTGGTGTGCCCGGGTCCGCGGCAGGGCGCACAGCGAGGAGTCGGAGCCCCCGGCCGCGGGGCCGGTGACCAGCGTCCACGCGACGACGGCCGCGAAGACGCTGACGGCGGCGATGGCCGCCCGGAGCCCGTCGGGGGCATGCCCGCGGACGCGCCGGCGGAAGCGCCGATGCGCACGTATGGGTAGCCCTGACAGCGGCACGTGGACCTCCCGTACGGGGTCGGGACACCCACATCACGCTGCTACGGTTTGCTATGTTTTGCCCTGTTGTGCTGCGCCGCCCGGGTTACCGTCCGATCACTACAGTGCGTAATGAGTGACGAAAAGCGATCAATGGAATTCAGTGGCCAATCACAAATGATCAAGATCGCATCCCACGTGCCGAGAATCACCACGACGGCGGTGGCCGCGGCAATTCCCCAACGTCTATGATCGGCACATTTCCAGCATGAACGCCGCCTCTTGGCGGCCATTCGATTCCTCCACGACCATGTGTGCGAGACGACACCTATGCGGGAGCAAGCGGTGGGCGGACCCTCGGGAAGCCCGGACCTCGAGCCCGAGGCGGCGGCCACGACGGTCACTCAACGTCACGCTTCGGCCCCGGAACGGTCAGCCCCGGAACGTCCGGCCTCGGAGGTGCGCGACTACCGCGCCGCCTTCAACGTCGCCCGGCTGCCGATGGCCCTGGTCGGTCCCGACGGCCGGGTGCGCGAGGCCAATCCGGCGCTCGGCGCGCTGCTCGGCGCGGACCCGGTGCTGCTCACCGCCCGCACCGCGGCGGAGCTGGTCGGCCTCACCGGCGCCGGCGGCGAGGTCCCCCCGCTCGGGGAGAACCCGGAGTACGCCGAGTACGAGGACGTGCTGACCGGCCGGCGCGGGGAGTTGCGCCGCACCAGACCCGTCCGCGGACCGGACGGCAGCACGGTCTGGGCCGAGGTCGTCGTGGTGCCCGTGCCCGGCGGCGCCCTGATGTCCGTCGAGGACCTGGGCGAGACCCGTGAACTGCGCGAGCAGCTACGGCACTTGCGGATGCACGACCCGGTCACCCGGCTCCCCAACCGGCAGTTGTTCTTCGAGCGCCTCGCCACCGCGCTGGAGGGCGCCGACAGCCGCACCGGCCGGATCGGCCTGTGCTACCTCGACCTCGACGGCTTCAAGGCCATCAACGACACCCTCGGCCACCGGGTCGGCGACCGGCTGCTCAAGGCCGTCGCCGGACGGCTGTCGGACTGCGCGGGCCGGCTCGGGCGCAGCGGGACGCTCGTCGCCCGGCTGGGCGGGGACGAGTTCGCCGTCCTCGTCGAGGACTCCACCGGCACCGGGCAGGCCACCGGGCTCGCCGAATCCGTACTGACCGCGCTGCAGCTGCCGTTCGACCTCGCCGGGCAGCGGCTGGCGGTCTCGGCGAGCATCGGCGTCGTCGAGCGCGAGGCCGCCGGGGCCACCGCCACCGGCATCATGCAGGCCGCCGACACCACGCTGTACTGGGCCAAGGCCGACGGCAAGGCCCGCTGGACGCTCTTCGACCCCGAGCGCAACGCCCACCGGATGACCAAGCAGGCGCTGTCCAGCACCCTGCGGCAGGCCGTGGAGCGCGGGGAGTTCACGCTGGAGTACCAGCCCCTGGTGGAGCTCGGCAGCGGCAGCCTGCGCGGGGTGGAGGCCCTGGTGCGCTGGCGGCACCCGCACTTCGGGCTGCTCGGGCCGAACCGGTTCATCCCGCTGGCGGAGGAGAACGGCTCCATCGTCCAGCTCGGCCGCTGGGTGCTCGCCGAATCGTGCCGCCAGGCGCGGCAGTGGCAGAAGGACTGGCCCGACGACCCGATCTTCGTCAGCGTCAACGTCGCCGTGCGCCAGGTCTGGGACTCCGACCTGGTCGCCGACGTCGCGGAGATCCTGGACGACACCGGGTTGCCGGCCGGGCTGCTGCAACTGGAGCTCACCGAGTCGGCGGTGATGGGCTCGGCCGGACGGCCCCTGCAGGCGCTGCACGCCCTGCAGGAGATGGGCGTGCGCATCGCCATCGACGACTTCGGCACCGGCTACTCCAACCTCGCCTACCTCAGCCGGCTGCCGGTCTCCGCGCTCAAGCTCGACGGCAGCTTCGTGCACGGCTTCCGCGACGGCCTGCACCCCAACCCGGCCGACGAGACGATCGTCGAGGCGCTGGTGCAGCTCGCCCACCGGCTCGGCCTGACGGTCACCGCCGAGTGCGTGGAGAACGCCGAGCAGGCGGAGCGGCTGCGCCGGATCGGCTGCGACACCGGGCAGGGCTGGCTGTACTCGCGGCCCGTGCCGCCCGAGGGGATCGCCGCGCTGCGCGGCTACGGCCCGGCCCCCGGTTCCGCCCTCGGGGAATAGCCGCAGCCGGTCTCCGGTTGCTCGTTGCCGTAGACGAGGAACCGGCCGCAGGAGGCGACGCAGGAACGTGGACACGAACGACCCGGTACGAGGCACCACCCTCGGCAGCGCACCCGTCCCGCTCTCCGTCCTCGACCTGGCGGGCGTCGGCAGCGGACTGACCGCGGGGGACGCCCTCGCCGCCGGTGTCGCGCTGGCCCGGCTCGCCGAGGCCCGCGGCTACCACCGCTACTGGGTCGCCGAGCACCACTCGATGCCCGGGGTCGCGTCCTCCTCCCCCGCCGTGATCCTCGCCCACCTCGCCGCCCACACCGAGCGCATACGCCTCGGCTCCGGCGGCGTCATGCTGCCCAACCACGCGCCGCTGGTCATCGCCGAGCAGTTCGGCACCCTGGAGGCCCTGGCGCCGGGCCGGATCGACCTCGGCCTCGGCCGCGCCCCGGGCACGGACGGCGCCACCGCCGCCGCGCTGCGCCGCACCGACCGGCTGAACGAGGGCGCCGACGAGTTCCCGCAGCAGCTGTCCGAACTCATCCGCTTCCTGGACGACGACTTCCCCGACGGCCACCCCTACGCCCGGATCCACGCCATCCCCGGTCCCGTGCAGGGCACCGTTCCGGGCGGCGTGCAGTCCGCCGCGCGGCCGTCGATCTGGCTGCTCGGCTCCAGCACCTTCAGCGCCCGGATGGCCGCGGTCCTCGGGCTGCCCTTCGCCTTCGCGCACCACTTCTCCGCGGCGAACACCGAACCGGCGCTGGAGCTGTACCGCAGGTCCTTCCGGCCCTCGGAGGTGCTGGACGAGCCGTACGCGCTGATCGGCGTCGCGGCGCTGGCGGCGGACGAGGAGAAGGACGCCCGCCGGCAGGTGCTCAGCGGCGCCCTGGCCATGCTGCGGCTGCGCATGGGACGCCCCGGCCTGGTGCCCACCCCGGAGGAGGCGGAGGCGTACGAGTTCAGCCCGGCCGAGCGGGACTTCGTGGACGCCTGGCTCGGCAACGTGGTGCACGGCACGCCGGACGCGGTCCGGGACGGCCTGGACGCGCTGGTGCGCCGCACGGGTGCGCAGGAGCTGATGATCACGGCCAACGCCCACACCCCCGCCGCGCGGCTGCGCTCCTACGAGCTCATCGCCGACGCGTACGGCCTGCCCGGCGGCGCCTGACCCCGCGGGGTCCGGGCCCTAGACGTCCACCGCCACGTACTTTGTCTCCAGGTACTCGTCGATCCCCACGGCGCCGCCCTCGCGGCCGGTCCCGGACTGCTTGACGCCGCCGAAGGGCGCCGCGGGGGTGGAGACGACGCCCTTGTTCAGGCCGAGCATGCCCGTCTCCAGTTCCTCGGCGTAGCGGATGCCGCGCCGCAGGCTCTCCGTGAAGACGTAGCCGACCAGGCCGTACACGGTGTCGTTGGCCAGCCGGATCGCCTCGTCGTCGTCCTCGAAGGTGACGACCGGTGCGACCGGCCCGAAGATCTCCTCCCGGAGCATCGCCGCGTCCGGCGGCACGTCGGCCAGCACGGTGGGCGGGTAGAAGTACCCGGGGCGGTTCGAGAGCGGGGCGCCGCCGGTGACCGCGCGGGCCCCGGCCGAGACGGCGTCCTGCACGAGGCGGTCCACCTTGTCCAGGCCCGCGCCGTCGATGAGCGGGCCGACCTGGGTGCCGGGCTCGGTGCCGCGGCCGACGACCATGGAGCCCAGCTTCTCGGCGAGGCGCCCGGTGAAGGCCTCGGCCATGTCGCGGTGGACGTAGATCCGGTTGGCCGCCGTGCAGGCCTCCCCGATGTTGCGCATCTTGGCGATGGCCGCGCCCTCCACGGCCTTCTCCAGGTCCGCGTCCCGGCAGACGATGAGGGGGGCGTTGCCGCCCAGCTCCATGGAAGTGCGCAGCACCTGTCGCGCGCTGAGCTCGATGAGCTTCTGCCCGACGCCCGTGGAACCGGTGAACGAGAGCTTGCGCAGCCGCGGGTCCTCCGTCAGGGGGCCGCTGATCTCCGCGGGGTGCGAGGTGGTGAGGACGTTGAGCACGCCGTCCGGCAACCCGGCCTGGCCGAGGATCTCGGCGAGGGCGAGCATGGACAGCGGCGTCTGGTGGGCCGGCTTGACGATCATGGTGCAGCCGGCGGCGACGGCGGGGCCGATCTTGCGGGTGCCCATGGCCATGGGGAAGTTCCACGGGGTGATCAGCAGCGCCGGGCCCACGGGCTGGCGCATCACCCAGATCCGGCCGTTGCCGTCGGGCGCGGTGCGCCAGCCGCCCTCGATGCGCACCGCCTCCTCGGAGAACCAGCGGAAGAACTCGGCGGCGTAGAGGATCTCGCTGCGGGACTCGGCGACCGGCTTGCCCATCTCCAGGGTCATCAGGAGGGCGAGTTCCTGCTGCCGCTCCACGATGAGCTCGAAGGCCCGGCGCAGGATCTCCCCGCGCTCACGCGGCGCCGTGGCCGCCCATCCCTCCTGCGCGGCGGCCGCGGCGTCCATCGCGGCCTTGGCGTCCTCGGCCCCGGCGTCCGGCACGGCGCACAGCGGTCGCGCGGTGGACGGGTCCTCCACCTCGTACTCGCGCCCGTCGCTCGCAGGCCGCCAGCGGCCGCCGACGAGCAGTGCCTTCGGCACCCGCTCCACGACCAGTTGCTCGCGCTTGCCGTTCCCTTCGGTGCTGTCGCTCATGGCAGCTCCCTGCCTCCCGCGGACGTTCCGTACATCGGGTACCCCACCAGATTCGCATGAATGCCCCCTGTGCGCCGGGGTAGGCGCGGCCCTCGTGCGGTCACCGCACCGCACGGAAGCGAACTACCGGAGGTCTGGTCCATGTCCGAGCGCAGTCCCCTGTCCCGCAGGGGTTTCCTCTCCCGTACCGCAGGCGTCGGCGGTCTCGTGGCGGTCCCCGGGCTGCTGGCGGCGTGCAGCCGTACGCAGGCCGGCACCGGCGCGCCCACCGGCGACGGGGACCTGCTGGCCAAGCTGAGGAAGCAGGGGTACGTGCGGGTCGGCTTCGCGGGCGAGGCGCCGTACGGGTACCGGGACGGCGACGAGCTGGCCGGCGAGGCGCCCACCCTGCACCGGGAGATCTTCACGGCGCTCGGGGTGCCGGAACTGCGGCCCACGCTCACCGAGTTCGGCGCGCTCATACCGGGCCTGACGGCCGACCGCTTCGACGTGGTCAGCGCCGGGATGGCGATCACGCCCGACCGCTGTCAGAAGGTGATCTTCTCGGAGCCGGAGTTCGTCTCGCCGACCGCCCTGATGGTCCGCGCGGGCAACCCCAAGGGGCTGAGCGACCTGGTGTCCTGCGCCCGCCAGAAGGTCACCGTCGGCGTGCTGAGCGCGGCGGTCGAGGCGGACTACGCGGATGCCGCCGGGGTGCCGCTGACCTCGGTGAAGTCCCTGGCCAAGCAGCAGGACGGGGTGGACGCGCTGCTCGCCGGCCGGATCGACGCCTTCGCGCTGACCGGGATCTCGCTGCGCTGGCTGGCCCGCACCAACAAGGGCGCCGCGGTGGAGGTGCTCGACCCCTTCCTGCCGGTGGTCGGCGGCCGCAAGCAGTACAGCCCGGGCGGCGCGGTGTTCCGGCAGGACGCGACGAACCTGCGCGACGCGTTCAACAAGGAGCTCAAGAAGATCACCGCCGACCCCGGCCGCTACACGTCCCTCATCGGGAAGTACGGCTTCACCAAGGCTGAGGTCCCGCCGGCGACGCTGCGCACGGCGCAGCTGTGCGCGGCGTGAGGCGGCGCCTTGTCCTCGTACCCCTTCCCCGCCGGTGACCTCGCCGGTGAATCCATGTCCGGCTTCACGCAGTTCACGCACTCGCTGCCCAGTGTGGGCGCGGGTCTGTGGGTCACCGTGCAGGCCACCGTCCTCGGCGCGGCCCTCGCGCTGCTGATCGCCTTCGTCCTCGGCTTCATGGCGCGCTCGCGGCGGATGCCCGTGCGCGGGACCTCCCGGGTGGTCGTGGAGTTCTTCCGCGGCACCTCGCTGTACGTCCAGCTGTTCTGGCTGTTCTTCGCGCTGCCGATCCTCGGCTTCAAGCTCGTGCCGCTCGCCTGCGCCGTGGTCGCCTTCGGGCTCAACTACGGGGCGTACGGCTCGGAGGTCGTCCGGGGCGCCCTGGACGCCGTGCCCCGCGGGCAGCGGGAGGCGGCCGTCGCGCTGAGCATGACGCCGTGGCAGCGGATGCGCCTGGTCGTCCTGCCGCAGGCCTGGCCGCAGATGATCCCGCCGTTCAACAACCTGCTGATCCAGTTGCTGAAGTGCACCCCGCTGATGTCGCTGATCACCATTTCGGACGTCACCTTCCAGATGGACCAGCTCCGTTCCACGACGGGCGACACCGCGACGGCGTACCTGCTGCTCCTGGTGATCTACTTCGTCCTCGCGTACGCGCTGACACTGGCCATGAACGGCCTGGAGGCCGTGGCCAAGGCACGGCTCGGACAGCCGGCGGGAGGTCGGGCCTGATGTGGGACTGGGAGACGGCCCGCGAGGGCCTGCCGCTGATCCTGCACGGCTTCGGGATCACCCTGCTGGCCACGGTGCTCGGCTCGCTGCTCGCCGTCACGCTGGGGCTGGGCATCGCGGTGCTGCGGCGCACCCCCAGCCGCTGGGTGACGCTCCCGCTGCGGACGGTCGTGGAGTTCGTGCGCTCCACTCCGGTGATGATCCAGCTCTTCGCGGTGTGGGTGCTGGTCCCGCGACTGGACCCGCTGGTGATCGGCATCACCGTGCTGGGCGTGCACTACGCGACGTACACCTCGGAGGTGTACCGGGCGGGCATCGAGGCGGTGCCGAGGGGGCAGTGGGAGGCGGCGGTCGCGCTGTCGCTGCCGCGGGCGCGCACCTGGTCCGCCGTGGTGCTGCCGCAGGCGGTGCGGAAGATCGTGCCGGCCCTCGGCAACTACGTGATCTCGATGTTCAAGGAGACACCGTTCCTGTCGGTCATCACCGTCGACGAGATGGTGCACGAGGCGAATCGTTTCGGCAGTGACCACTTCGCCTACCTGGAGGCGTTCACCATCGCCGCCGTGATCTTCCTGGTCGCGAGCTGCCCCACCTCGGTCCTCATGCGGAAGCTGGAGATGCGCCTTGCTCACTGACGAGTCCCCCACCCCCGCCAAGTCCGGCCCGGCGGCGCCCGCCGTCCGCTTCGACCAGGTGGTCAAGCGGTACGGGGACAACACCGTGCTGGACCACCTCGACCTGGAGGTCCGGCGCGGTGAGCGCGTCACCCTGATCGGCCCGAGCGGTTCGGGCAAGACGACCATCCTGCGGCTGCTGATGACCCTGGAGCGGCCCACCGAGGGCGTCATCCACGTGGACGGCGAGCCCTTCTCTCACATGCCGGGCCGCGGCGGCCGGCTCGTGCCGGCCGACGAGAGGCACCTGCGCGGCACGCGCCGCCGGATCGGCATGGTGTTCCAGCACTTCAACCTCTTCCCGAACATGAAGGTGCTGGACAACGTCACCGAGGCCCCGGTGCACGTCCTCGGCCTGGACCGGGACGAGGCCGCCGAGCGCGCCCGCGGGCTGCTGGAGCTGGTGGGCCTGGCCGACAAGCAGGACGCCCACCCCACCCGGCTCTCCGGCGGCCAGCAGCAGCGGGTGGCCATCGCCCGCGCGCTGGCGATGCGGCCCGACATCCTGCTGCTGGACGAGGTGACCTCGGCGCTCGACCCCGAACTGGTGGCCGGGGTGCTGGACGTGCTCAGGGACGTCGCCCGCAGCACGGACATCACCTTGCTCTGCGTCACCCACGAGATGGGGTTCGCCCGGGACGTCTCGGACCGCGTACTGATGTTCGACGGCGGACGGGTCGTCGAGTCGGGTCCGCCGGAGCGCATTTTCGGCTCCCCGGAGCACCACAGGACCCGGGAATTCCTCGGTGCGGTGCTCTGAGGAAAAGTGGGCCGTGCCGTTGGCATATGCCAGAGTGGCCCGTTCCTGCGTATACGCCTGCGGCCGCCCACATAAAGCTTCAACGGGCTCTACTGCAAACCGCATTGAGGCTATCGTGGAATCCGGCCCAGCTGCCGGGCCCGCTGTCGTGCCCGGCAGCCGTGACCAGTAGCTACAGCAAGGACGCAAACGGTCACACCTGTAGGGGGACACCGTGGCGCTTGAGCACCGACAGGTCGCGCCGGTCTACGCGGTCCAGCACGCGCTGCGCGTGCTGGAGACCGTGGACAAGCACAGGAACGGCGTCACCGCCGAGCAGCTCGCCCGTGAGATCGGAGTGCCCATCGGCTATCTCGGCCAACTCCTCGCCATGCTCAACCGCGAGCGCTACCTCAACGCGCTGCCCGGCGGCGGTTACGCCGTCGGCGAGTCGCTGGTCCTGCTCGGCAGCGCCAGCCGCGACCTGGCGCTCGGCGAGAAGATCAAGAAGATCCTGGCGGCGCTGCGCGACGAGGTCGGCGCCGCCGTCTACTTCAGCCGTTACGACGACGGCGAGGTCAAGATCGTCGACTTCGCGGACGGCCCGGAAGCACCCAAGGTCAACGAGTGGGTGGACTTCCGCTTCGCCGCCCACGCCAGCGCGGTCGGCAAGTGCCTGCTCACCCAGCTCGACCACAACGGGCGCCGCGACCACCTGTCCCGGCACAAGACCGTACGGCTCACCTCCAAGACCACGATCAGCGAGAAGGTGCTGCTGACCAAGCTGGAGAGCCAGCCGGCCAGCGCCCCCACCCTGGACCTGCAGGAGTACGCGATCGGCACGGTCTGCGCCGCCATCCCGATCACCGTCGGCAGGACGGTCGGCTGCCTCGCCCTCTCCCTCCCCGTCACCCAGGCCCACCGCCTCAAGGGCGCGGCCGACACCCTCAACGAACGCGCGGCGCCGGTGCTGCTGTCACTGGCCATCTGAGGCCCGGGGCCGTCCGGCGGACGAGGCACGACGCCCACCGGAACACGACGAAGGGCGCCCCTCCCGAAGGAGGGGCGCCCTCTCGCTGTGCGCCGCCAGGGACTCGAACCCCGAACCCGCTGATTAAGAGTCAGCTGCTCTGCCAGTTGAGCTAGCGGCGCGTGCAGGACAATCATACGGGGTCGGAGGGGGTGCTCATGACCGCTCCCTCCGACCCCGTACCGGACCGGATCAGCTCAGGCCGAACGCCCGGACGACCTCCTGCTCCACCGTGCCGCCCCGGCCGTCGGAGGCCGTGGCCCGCAGGGACACGAACCCGCCCGGGGTACGGGGAGTTCGCAGCTCGGCCGACCAGTGGCCGGTGCCGCCGGCGGCACGCCGCAGGGGCACGGGCCGCCAGGTCCTCCCGTCGTCGTACGACACGGACAGCGTCGCGGACGTGGCCCGCGTCACGTCGTCGAGCCACTCCTGGGTGGCGGCGGACAGGCCGAGCGGCACCTTGGCGCCGGCCCGTACGTCGCCGGCGAGGTCCGTGGTGACGTCGTAGTCCAGCTGGAGCAGCTCGATGTCCTGCTCCCAGACGCCGTCCGGGACCGCGCCGGAGCGGAAGCCCCACTCCGTACGGCTGCGCACCGAGGTGCGCCAGCGGTCGGCGTCGCGCGAGGCGTCCAGGACGAGGCGGTACGGCAGGGTCTGCGCGGGGACCGGGTCGAAGAGGTACAGCGCCCGGCCGGCGGACTTCCGCAGCAGCGTGTCGCCCTGGTACAGCGCGATGGTGCCGGTGTCGTACTCGTCGTCCGGCATGGAGCCCGAGTGGCCGGCGCCCGAGTCCGTCCACGGCGTGATGTTGAACTGCAGGCCACCGGCGGCGTCACGGCTGGGGCCCCAGAAGCCCTGGCCGAGGCGCGGACGCTGGACGGGGGCGAACCACTCGGTGCGGTAGTGACGGCCGGCCGTCACGCGGTCGTTGCCGCTGCGCATCTCCTGCAGGGTCTCGTCCTGCGGGCCGAGGACGGAGTGGTCCTCGTACCAGAAGGCCGCGCCGCGCAGCGGGGTCAGCCACTCGGTGCGCAGCGAGGGGTAGCTCTCGCGCTCGCCGAAGCCGAAGCCGGGGCCGTAGGCGGGGATGTTGTAGCGGAAGCCGCCGCCCGGGGCCTCCGTCCGGCCGTAGTAGGTGGCGTCGACCCGGGCGAGGTCGCGGTCCGGGTCCGGGGCGTAGGCCAGGGAGCGGTCCGGGATGGCGCCGTCGTGCTGGGAGACCAGGTCGTACAGGAAGCGGCCGTGGGCGCGCTGGGTGACGGTGACCCTCTTGCGCAGGACGCGCTCGCGGTCGCCGCGCATGGCGGAGACGACGGGCAGCCCGGTGGCCTCGCCGTAGTACTCGCTGAGCCTGCCGTCGCCGTCGTTGACGACGATCAGCAGGGCGGCACCGGCGGCCACCGCCGCGGCCGCGCGGTCGGCCGGGGCGACCGCGTCGGAGCGGTCCACCACGACGGCCTTGCCCTTCGCGTCCAGTCCGGCGTAGTCGGCGGCCGCGCCGTGGCCCGCGTACACCGTGGCGAGCTCGCGCCTGCCCTCCCGCAGGGTGCTGCCGGCCTGGACGACGAGGTCGTCCACGGAGTCGACGGCGACCTGCTTCTCGGCCAGCCGCCAGCGGGTGGAGAAGCTCATGGAGGCGCCAGTGACCTTGCCGGTCGGCTGGGCCCACAGAGTGTCGTACTTCAGGGGCACCTGGTAGCCGCTGCGGACGACCCCGCCGGCGGCGGAGACCACCGCGAAGTCCATCTGCCGCTGCGTGTCCGCCGTGTCCTTGGGCACGGAGGCACTGATCCTCCGCGCCCTGCTCGCGTCGAGCGAGACGGTGGCCGGCTCGTCCAGCACCGTACGCGGCGCGGACAGGAAGGCCAGGCCCAGCGAGTCCGGCTCGTCGCCCGGGACGTCCATGTAGGTGTACGCGGTGTACGTGCCCGGGGGCAGGCGCAGGGTGCGCCGGCCGTCGACGGCGTACTGGTACTGGTAGAAGTCGTTCTCCACGCCCAGGTACACCGTGCCGGAGGCGGGCTTGCCGTCCCGGTCCTTCAGCTCGACCGTGTAGTCGTAGAGTTCCTGCTCCTTGACCAGGGCGAAACCGGTGTGCGCCACGAGGGTCCCGGTGGCCCGGTCGGTGGCCAGGACCTGGCCGGAGAAGGTCGTGGCGGGTTCCACCGCGGACGGGTCGAGGCGCAGCGTGACGTCGGCGGTGCCCCCGGCGGGAACCGTGACCGACGGCGCCGAGAGCGTGTAGGCGGCCGCGTCGGCGTCGGTCGCCAGATCGAGGGTGACGCCCTCCGTGCCGGTGTTGCGGTAGGTGACGGTGCGGGTGGCGACCGGGTCGTCGGCGCCGTGCGGCCAGTCGTAGAAGGCGGTCGCGACGGAACCGGTGGCCTGGACCGTGCCGTCGACGGCCTTCAGCACGTCCACCCGGCCGGTGCCCTGCTGGTAGGGGGTGTAGCCGGTGAGCGGCGTGGACGAGCTCATCAGCGCGTCCTTCAGCTGCCGCCCGGACCAGTCGGGGTGGCGCTGCTTGAGGACGGCCGCCGCCCCGGCGACGTGCGGGGTGGCCATCGAGGTCCCGGACATCGTCTGGTACCCGCCGCCGGGCTTGGCGGCGGTGATGTCGGAACCGGGCGCGGAGATGTCCGGCTTGAGGCCGTAACTGCCGGTCAGCGGGCCCATGCTGGAGAAGTCCGAGCGCTCGTCGGACTTGGTGACGGAGGCGACCGTCAGGGCGGACACGGCCGAGCCGGGCGCCCCGATGGTGAACTCCCCGTAGGAGTTGCCCGCCGCGATGACGAAGAGCGGCCCGCCGTCGGCGGACAGCGTGTCGACGGCCTGGGCCATGGGGCTGGTCCCGTCGTCCGGCACCTGGGAGCCGAGGCTCATGCTCACCACGTCGGCGCCCTGGGCCCTCGCCCACTCCATGCCCGCGATGATCCAGGAGTCCTCGCCGTAGCCCTCGTCGGAGAGCACCTTTCCCACCAGCAGTTCGGCGCCGGGCGCGACGCCTCGGTAGGTCGAGCCGTCGCCCGCGACCGTGGACGCGACGTGCGTGCCGTGGCCGTTGCCGTCGGCGACCGCCTGGTCCGGTACGAAGCTCCGCTCGGCGGCTATCCGCCCCTTGAGGTCCGGGTGGGTGTCGTCCACGCCGGTGTCGAGCACGGCGACCTTCCGCCCGGTGCCGTCGTAGCCCTCCGCCCACGCCTGCGGGGCGTTGATCTGCGGCACGGACTCGGCGAGGTCGGCCTCCACCCGGCCGTCCAGCCACAGCTTCTCGACGCCCCCGTCCAGCGACCGGGCCCGGGGCGCGGTGCCGGCGACGTCCTTCCAGAAGGTGCGGGCGGTGGCCTTGGCGGCCCGCAGCGCGGCACCGTCGATGCTGGGCAGACGGCGCTCGACCGTGCTGCCCGCGGGTGCCGTCACGCCGCCCCGGTAGGTGGCGATCAGCGGGACCCCGCCGGTGCGGGTGTCGTCGTACCCCATCGCCACCAGCGTGGTCACGTCGAACAGCCGGCGGTCGAGCCTGCCCGCGGTCAGCAGGGCCTCGGCCTCGTCGGGGACCACCGAGAGGCGGCCGCCGCTCTGCTGGATCTTCACGCCCCCGGTCGCGCCCTCGGGGCGGTCCACGGTGACGGTGTCCTGCGCGGTACCGGGCCGGTCGGTGAAGTGCACGACGTCACCGGTGACGAGGGTGATGTCGTGGGCGGCGGCGCGCGGCACCGACGCGGCCGGGTCCTTGACCGGGGCCGCCGCGGCGGTCGTGGCGGGCAGCACGAGGGTGCCGCCGACCAGCGCGCACGCGGTGGCGGTCGCGGTCAGCAGGGCATGACGGGCAGCCCGAACGGGTCGTGCGTCTCGGGCACTTGGGGGGTGGGCGAATGTCATGCACAGGAGGTCTACCGGTGCCGCAACCGCTTGCGCACCGCTTCCGTGCGGCGTGAATCCGCCGTGGCGGATACCCGCCTCCTCCTGCACGCGGGCATGCTGAGGGGCCCGGCAAGAGGGGGGAGGTATGCCGGGCCCATCAGCGTGGGGGGAGGGGGTGTGGCTATTTGGGGGGTGTTGTTGTCTTTGGGGGTACTGCCCGCCTGATTTACCAGGTGAGGTCGTTGGCTACCGCCCAGGTGAGGTCACCCGGCATGGGCTGGGCGGAGGCCGTGGCCGCTCCGATCAGCCCCAATGAGACGGCGGCTACGACACCCACTACGGCACGAATGACGTTGCGGCGAATCGATGACATGGCAGACCTGTCCAGGAGGTGTGAGCTGGGGTTTTGCGGGGCCGAGGGCGCTACTCCGGTCTGGAGGAACCGTACGGCTGACTGAATTCTGTCGGATCACAAGCCGCTGGTCTGTAGTTTTCACGTTCCGGATTCGGACATGGCCCTATGCGGACACATGGGACCGGATGGGCCCCGAAGGGTTCATACACGAGCCCCGCCCCTTAACCTGATCGAAGCCGGGGGTGACGTGAAGCATTGGGGGTGCGGGCAGTGACCGACGACGACCTTCTGCGCGCCCGGGCGCAGGAACTCTACGCCCTGGCGCTGGCGGACGCCGACTGGACGCCGGAAAGCGTGTGTTCGCTCACCGGCTGGTCCCGCGCCGAACTCGACGACGCCCTCCATACCCTCGCGTCCTTCGGCCTCACGACCAGGTTCCCCTCCTCCCGCAGCGGCTGGTCGGTGCACTCGCCCGCCACGGCGATGGCCCAGCTGGTCGAGGGCAGCCGGCGGCGCACCGAGGAACTGGTCAGGACGATCACCGACGCGCACGCCGCGCTCAGCCAGGTGGCCGGCGAGTTCCAGCCAGTGCACATGCGGCACCTGGCCGAGGCCCGGATCGAGGTCGCCGCCCAGCCGGCACAGATAGCGGCGATCCTCGACGAGGGGGCCAGCACCGCCACCACCGAGATCCTCTCGATGCACCCGACCGTGCCGGGGGAGATCCCCCTGTTCAAGGCCGACGACCGCAACCGCGAACTCTTCAACCGCGGGGTCAGGCAGCGGTCGATCTACCTCGCGACGGCGGCGGCCGTGCCGAACGTCCGCGCCCATCTGCGGACCTACGCCAACGACGGCGGTGAGGTGCGGACGGCCGCGACGCTGCCCATGAAGCTGATCATCGTGGACCACACGCTCGCCGTCGTACCGGCCCTGGGCCTGGACGACCGGGCCGGCGAGGGGGTCGAGGGCTCCGCCATGGTCCTGCGCAGCCCCGCCATGGTGGCCGTGCTGCGCCAGATGTTCGAGCACTGCTGGGCGGCAGCCTCGGACCTGTTCACCGACGACGTCGGCGCCGCGCCCGCCGCACGGCACCGGGAGGTCGTCCGGCTGCTCGCCTCGGGGCTGACGGACGAGGCCATCGGCCGCAAGCTGGGCCTGTCCGACCGGACGGTGCGGCGGATAGTGGCCGAGCTGATGCAGCAGATAGGGGCCGACAGCCGGTTCCAGGCCGGGGTGAAGATGGTCCGCCTCGGCTGGCTGGACGACGACCCCGCGCTCCTGGACGAGGTGGTCGGGAGCACCGCCACTGGTCAGGTAGGATCCTCTCTGTCGGTGAGCGCCGCTAGCTCAACTGGCAGAGCAGCTGACTCTTAATCAGCGGGTTCGGGGTTCGAGTCCCTGGCGGCGCACAATGTGAGGGCGTCCTTCCTTCGGGAAGGGCGCCCTCGCTCATTTGTGGGGGAAGGACGGCGCCCAGGGTGACTCAGTGCGAAAATATCCCCTAACGATGATGTGAGAGCTCTACGGGGGCTCACGAGGAGGCCATGCGCGAGCACGATCCGCCGCCGCCCGGCACGGGCAGGGAGGCCCGGCCGAGTCCAGGGGCCGCCTCGCCCGGAGGTCTGCTCGACCTGCTGCAGGTGGCGGCGATGGTGCTGGACCGCACCGGCCACATCGTGCTGTGGAGCCCGGAGGCCGAACGCCTGTTCGGCTACTCGGCGGAAGAGGCCCTGGGCCAGAACGCCGGCCTGCTGCTGGTGGCGCCCGACAAGCTGGAGCTGGTCACCGAGCTGTTCAAGCAGGTCAGGGCGGGGGCCATCTGGCAGGGCGTGTTCCCGATCGTGCACGCCGACGGCACGACCCGTGACGTGGAGTTCCGCAACATGCGGATGCACGACGTGGACGGCGGCGTCTACGCGCTGGGCCTGGGCGCCGACCTCTCCACCGTGCGGCGCGTGGAGACGGACATGGCGCTGTCCAGCAGCCTCGTCGACCAGTCCCCGATCGGGCTGGCCGTCTTCGACACGGACCTGCGGATCGTGCGCGTCAACCGGGCCATGGAGGAGCTGCACGGCCTGCCCGCGGCGGCCATGCTGGGGCGCCGGGTGCGCGAGATCTCGCCGGGGGCGGAGTTCCGGGCGATCGAGTCCCGGATGCGGCAGGTGCTGGAGACCGGGGAGCCGCTGCTGGACCTGGACACCGTGGTCAGGACGTACGCCGACCAGGAGCACGACCACGCCTGGTCGATCTCGTACTACCGGATCCAGGACCCCACCGGGCGGGTGCTGGGCCTGGCCGCGTCGATCGCGGACTTCACCGAGCGCCACCAGGCGGCCGAGGAGATCGCCGAGGCCCGTGGCCGGCTCGCGGTGATCGCCGAGGCGGGGACCCGGATCGGCACCACGCTGGACCTGCAGCAGACCGCCAGGGAACTGGCCTCGGTGGTGGTGCCCACGCTCGCCGACATCGCCACCGTCGACGTGCTGGACGAGGTGCTGCGCGGCGGCCCGGTGCCCAAGGTGCGCGCCCAGCAGTCGGCCGAGTTCCGGGCGCTGGCGGTCGCGGCCGCCGAGTCCAGCGAGGCGATCGGCGCCGTCGACCCGGTCGGGGAGCTGGCCCGGTACGCGGACGACCGGCTGATCACCAAGGCCGTGCGGGAGGGCCAGCCGGTGGTCGTGCACCGGGTGAGCAGCCGCATGCTGCGCCGCATAGCCCGCGACGACCGAGCAGCCGCCCAGCTGAAACGGGCGGGTGCGCACTCGTACCTCGCCGCGCCGCTCATCGCCCGCGGCGAGGTGCTGGGGGCGGTCGGGATGTTCCGCACCCGCAACCAGAAGCCCTTCGACGACGAGGACCGCACGCTGGCGGTGGAGCTGGCCGCCCGCGCCGCGATATCCATCGACAACGCGCGGCTCTACGCGGGTGAGCGCAACGCCGCGCTCACCCTCCAGCGCAGCCTGCTGCCGCACGAGCCGCCACGCGTGGACGGGATGGAGATCTCCGCCCGCTACATCCCCGCCGTCCGGGAGGTCGGCGGGGACTGGTACGACGTCCTGCAGCTGCGGGACGGCAAGGTCGGGCTGATCGTCGGGGACGTGATGGGCAAGGGCCTGCACGCGGCGGCGATCATGGGCCAGCTGCGCACGGCGACCCGGGCCTTCGCCCGGCTCGACCTGCCGCCGGACGAGGTGCTGGCGCACCTCGACAACATCACCGGCAGCGCCGAGGGCGACTTCATCGCCACCTGCGTCTACGCCGTCTGCGACCCCGCGACGGGCCGCTGCCAGTTCTCCACCGCCGGGCACCTGCCGCCGGTGCTGGTGCCGCCCGGCGGCCGCGCCGAGCTGATCGACCTGCCCAACGCGGTACCGCTGGGCGTCGGAGGGATCCGCTTCCACACGGTGGAGCGGAAGCTCGCCGAGGGCACCTTGCTGGCGCTGTTCACCGACGGGCTGGTCGAGGACCGGCGCCAGTCGATCGACGTGGGGCTGCGCACGCTGATGCGCGTCCTCAAGCTCAAGAGCCGCCGCCGCTCGCTGGAGGACACCTGCGACGTCGTGCTGGGCGCACAGTTGCAGTCCCCCGACGACGACGTCGCCCTGCTGCTGGCCCGGATGGGGACGCCCGCAGCCGAGGACGAGGCCTCCGCCGAGCTGTGAGCCGACAACCGGACTAAATCGCTCATACGGCCTGTTAACAACTCGTTTCGCGCCTTGCCATCAAGACGGGCATTCCGGGACGCTGGGTCCGCGGGACATCCATGCGCCAACCGGACCCATGCGCCCTCACCGGTGAGCCAACGGGTCGGATTCCGGCGGCATTTCCGTGTGCGGGCCCAGGGGAGGGCCCCGGGGCGAGAGGGGTGGATTCAGGCGTTACCTCACGGTCGTCCGGTCGTTGACGAGTCATAGCCGGCCTCACGCGACCCGGAGGCCACAGAACGCCCACGCATGCCCCGGGGGCGGGGGGCCGCAGCGCCCGGGGCGCCAACACCGCCGCGACAGCGGCGCGACATGCTTCGGGGGGAGCATCCACATGCCGCCGACACCCGGCGCCCAGCAGTACACGACCGACCCTCGGGCCGGCACGCCCGTGCCCGTCATACCCCGGCGGTCCCGTCCCGGCCCGTCCCGGCCGGAACCCGGCGCAGTGGCGCCCCGGTACGACTACGAGCACTACAGCAGACTCGCCGGCCCGCTCACCGAGCCGGAACCCGGCGTCCCGTACCGGGTGAAGTACCGCAGCCTGCTCGCGGAGGAACCCCACCGGATCCGCGCGGCGCTGCTGCTCGGCGCGGCTCCGGTGCTCTCGGCGGTGCTGCTCGCCTGGCTGATGCAGCCGGCCCACTGGACCCGCCGGGAACACGCGCCGGGCTGGCTGGTCGCCGCCGACGCCGTGATGCTCATATCCATCGGCCTGATCGAGCTCTTCCGGCTGATCAACGTGACGTCCAACGCCCACGCGACGCTCGTCGCACGCGATCCGGTACCCGTCGTACCCGAGAAGGGCAGCAAGGTCGCCTTCGTGACCACCTTCGTCCCGGGCAAGGAGCCCCTGGCGATGGTGCGGGCGACCCTGGAGGCCGCGGTCCGTCTGCGCCACCGCGGCACGTTGCACATCTGGCTCCTGGACGAGGGCGACGACCCCGACGTCAAGCGCCTGTGCGAGCGCCTGAACGTACGCCACTTCACCCGCAAGGGCGTGGAGCGGTGGAACCGGCCCAGCGGCGCCTTCCGCGCCCGCACAAAGCACGGCAACTACAACGCATGGCTCGACGCCCACGGCGACGACTACGACGTCTTCGCCTCCGTCGACACCGACCACGTCCCGCTCCCCAACTTCCTGGAGCGGATGCTCGGTTACTTCCGGGACCCGGACGTGGCCTTCGTCGTCGGCCCGCAGGTCTACGGCAACTACGACAGCGCGGTGACCAAGGCCGCCGAGAGCCAGCAGTTCCTCTTCCACGCGCTCATCCAGCGGGCCGGCAACGCCTACGGCTCCCCCATGTTCGTCGGGACCAACAACGCGGTGCGCATCAGCGCCATCAGAAGCATCGGCGGGCTGTACGACTCCATCACCGAGGACATGGCCACCGGCCTGGAACTGCACCGGCACCGCAACCCCGCCACCGGCCGCAAGTGGCGCTCGGTCTACACCCCGGACGTCCTCGCCGTCGGCGAGGGACCGTCCTCCTGGACCGACTTCTTCACCCAGCAGCTGCGCTGGAGCCGCGGCACCTACGAGACGCTCATCAAGCAGTTCTGGAAGGTGCCGTTCACCCTCTCCCCTGGCCGCCTGCTCAACTACACGCTGATGGTCGTCTACTACCCGATGACGGCGGTCAACTGGCTCCTGGGCGGCCTCAGCTGCGCGCTGTTCCTCGGGCTCGGCGCCTCGGGCATCCAGATCGACTCCGAGGTCTGGATGATGCTCTACAGCGACGCCGCCGCGCTGCAGATCGGTCTGTACGTGTGGAACCGGCGGCACAACGTCAGCCCCCACGAGCCGGAGGGCTCCTCGGGCGCGGCGGGCATGGTGATGTCGGCGCTGTCCGCGCCGATCTACGCCCGCTCGCTGATGGACGCGGTGCTGCGGCGCAAGAGCAGGTTCGTGGTCACCCCCAAGGGGGACTCCGCGAGCCCCGACCGGCTGCTGTCCACCTTCCGCGTCCACCTGTTCTGGCTGCTCGTCTTCGGCGGCTCGCTCGCCGCCAGCTTCTTCAACGGCCACACCCACGTGGCGATGCGCAC
Organism: Streptomyces sp. NPDC001902; assembly: GCF_042891295.1. NCBI lineage: Bacteria > Bacillati > Actinomycetota > Actinomycetes > Kitasatosporales > Streptomycetaceae > Streptomyces > Streptomyces sp. NPDC001902. The sequence goes on from NZ_JBIATA010000017.1 coordinate 44,150, forward strand.
GTGGGCGACGCTGGCCCTCGTCCTGGCCCTGGCACCGATCGCCGTCTGGTCCCTGTCCCTCGTCCGTTCCAGGAGCGCCACCCGATGAGCTACCGACCCAGCCGCAGACTGCGGAAGATCGCCGTCGGGAGCACGGCCGTGGGGGTGCTCGCCGGGATGAACGCGCCCGCGATCTACGGCTACTCGGCGGAGAAGTACCACGACTACAAGATCAACCAGCCCGGGTACAAGGCCGCGTACGGCCACTGGGACCTGGTCGAGGTGCCCGAGGAGTTCCGCGTCAACGCCATCCACGCGGCGCTGCTGCGCACCGGGAAGGTGCTGCTGATCGCCGGTTCCGGCAACGACGAGCGGAACTTCAAGGCCAAGTCCTTCAAGAGCGTGCTCTGGGACCCGGTGGAGAACACCTTCAAGGAGATCGACACCCCCAAGGACATGTTCTGCGCCGGGCACACCCAGCTGGCCGACGGCACGCTGCTGGTGGCCGGCGGCACCGCCCGCTACGAGAAGCTCAAGGAGGCCGTGGACCGGGCGGGCGGCGCGATGCTCATCAAGAACGAGGACCCGGACAAGCCGCGGACCTTCCCCGAGGGCACGGTCTTCGTCAACGACGAGAACGGCCGGGCCTTCCGGTCGGAGTTCCCCGTCAACGTGCCCCGCGCCAGGAAGACCGTCGACGCCAGGACCGGCAAGGTCACCGTGACCGCGAGCGAGGCACGGGTGTTCGTGCAGTCGCTGGTCAAGGGCGAGAAGGGGATCGTCAACACCGCCGCGCAGTACGGGATCCGGGGCCTGGAGGGCGAGGACCGGGAGAACCTCTACGGGCTGGCCACCAAGCTCGGCCTGGACAAGAAGGACTTCCAGGGGATCAAGAACGCCTACGAGTTCGACCCGGTGGCCGAGGCCTACGTCCCGGTCGACCCGATGAACGAGGCCCGCTGGTACCCGACGCTGGTCACCCTCGCCGACGGCCGGGTGCTCTCCGTCTCGGGGCTGGACGACATCGGCCAGGTCGTCCCGGGCAAGAACGAGGTCTACGACCCGAAGACCCGGACCTGGGCGTACACCGGCGAGCGCTACTTCCCGACCTACCCCGCGCTCTTCCTGATGAAGGGCGGGAAGATCTTCTACTCGGGCGCCAACGCGGGGTACGGGCCGGCCGACGAGGGCCGTGTCCCGGGCGTGTGGGACCTGCGCACCAACCGCTTCACCGAGGTCCCCGGGCTGGAGGACGCCGAGGACCTGGAGACGGCCGGCTCGGTGCTGCTGCCGCCCGCGCAGGACCAGAAGGTGATGGTGCTGGGCGGCGGCGGGGTCGGCGAGTCGCACTCCTCGACCACCCGCACCGCCGTGGTGGACCTGGACGCCGCGGAGCCGCGGTACACGACGGGCCCCGACCTGCCCGAGCCCACCCGCTACCTGAACACGGTGATCCTGCCGGACGACACCGTGTTCACCACCGGCGGCTCCCGTGACTACCGGGGCCGCGGCGGCAGCGACATCCTGCGGGCGCAGATCTACGACCCGGCGGACGACACCTTCCGGGAGGCCGCCGACCCGTCGGTGGGCCGCAACTACCACTCCGAGGCGCTGCTGCTGCCCGACGGCCGGGTGGCGGTCTTCGGGTCCAACCCGCTCTTCGGGGACCCTGCCGACACCAAGCCGGGCTTCTTCGAGCAGCGGATCGAGGTCTACACTCCGGCGTACCGCTACCGGGACTCCCGGCCCTCGCTCGGCGCGGGCCCGCAAGCCCTCCGGCGCGGCGGCACGGCCACCTTTCGTGCCGCGCACGCGCAGCGCATCAAGGCGGCACGGCTGATGCGGCCGAGCGCGGTCACCCACGCCACCGACGTGGAGCAGCGGTCGATCGCGCTGGACGTGGAGCGCGGCGAGGGGTCGGTGAGCGTGACCGTCCCCGAGGACCCGTCGATCGTGCCGCCGGGTTGGTACATGCTGGTCGTCACCGACGACGAGGGCACGCCGTCGCAGGCGCGCTGGGTACGGGTGACCTGACGGGAGGGGCCCGGCGGGCGGTCAGGAGGCCGCGCGCCGGGCCAGTCCCAGGGCGTACTCCGGCCACCAGTCACCCGCCCGCGGGCCGCCCTTGCAGGTGCCGTCGGAGTCGCCGGGTCGCTTGATCCACAGGTAGGCGTCGACGAGTTCGTCACCGGTGTCGGTGGTGGGCGGGGTGCCCAGACCGCGGCCGGGCGGGTTGCACCAGGCCTCGTCGTGGGCGCCGTCGAGGGGGCCGCGGCCGTTGCGGCTGGTGTCGATGACGAAGTGCTTGCCGCCGAGCCGCGCGGACAGCTTCCTGCCGTACGCGGTGTTCGCGGCGGTGCTGTAGAAGTTCGAGGTGTTGAGGGCGAAGCCGTCCGCCGCGGCGACGCCGGCCGCCCGCAGCGGGCCGGCCAGGCGGGCGGGGTCGCTGACCCAGCCGGCGTTGCCGGCGTCGAGGTAGACCCGCACGCGGGGCAGCGCGCCCAGGGTGTCCACGGCGTGGGTCAGCAGGGCGTAGCGCTCCTCCTGGAACTCGCGGGGCGTGCAGCCGTCGACGATGTGGGTGAGGGCGTCCGGTTCGAGCACCACCAGCGCCTCGCGCTCACCGATGCCGGCGGCGACCGCGTCGATCCAGGCGCGGTAGGCGGCGCCGTCGGCGGCGCCGCCCTGGGAGTACTGACCGCAGTCGCGGTGCGGGATGTTGTAGAGCACGAGCACGGGCGTCCGGCCGTCGCGGGCGGCGGCCTCGGTGTAGCCCCTGGCCCGGTCCTGTGCGTCGTCCTGGCCGATCCACTCGGCGACGGGCCTTCCCGCGATCCGTTCCAGCAGCGCGGCGTCGGCCTCCCGGCCTTCCCGGCGCCACTGCGCCGCCTGACGGGCCGCGGCCGTGTCCGGGTTGACCCAGAACGGCGCACCGGCGGTGCTCCTGGGGCTGCTGCCGCCGCCCTTGTCCTGGCTCCCCCCGGGCTTGCCGGTGCCGAAGCAGCCGCCCAGCGCCACGGAGAGCAGTCCGGCGGCGGACACGGCGCAGGCCGCCCTGCGCAGCGGGCCGGTGTTGGTGCCGAACATCCACTCCCCCTTGGATGGCGGGACGAGACCGGTCGCCGCCAATCCTGACATACCGAACGGTCAACGGGCCCTCAGATCAGGGCAGTCGGTGTCTTTCCCGTCGAATGCCGCGTCTGCTCCCCATGGCAGAATCCCCCGGCGAAGCCGTGTCCGCCGAGGGCTGGAGCCGGACGTGACAGAGCACCCGACGCACCGTGCGCGCGAGCTGCGGCTCGCCGAGGTCCTCGTGGACCTCGCCGACACCCTGGACGGCGACTTCGACGTGGGCGTCTTCCTGGAGCGGGTGGCCGACCGCTGCGTGGAGCTGCTGGACGTCACGGCGGCCGGACTGCTGCTGGACGACGGGCGTGGTGAGCTGCGGACCGCGGCCGGCTGCGGCGGCGCGGGCGAACTCCTGCGCCGGCAACGGGAGGAGGGGCCCTGTCTGGACTGCTACCGGGGTTCGGACGTGGTCACCGCCCCGGACCTCGCGCGCTGCGACGACCGCTGGCCGCGCTTCGCCCCGCTCGCCCGCGACCGGGGCTTCCACGCGACGTACGCCGTACCGCTGCGGCGCCAGGCCGAGGTGATCGGCGCGCTGAACCTGTTCCGCGGGGTGCCCGGCGATCCCCCGGGCGGTGACGTGGCACTGGCCCGGGCCTTCGCGGACGCCGCCGCCATCGGGATACTCCAGGAACGGGCCCGGCAGCGGCAGGAGGCGCTGGCCGCCCAGTTGCAGGCCGCACTCGACAGCCGGGTCGTCGTGGAACAGGCCAAGGGCGTCCTGGCGGAGCGCTGGGGCGTCGGCGTCGACGAGGCGTTCACGGCGCTGCGGCGGTACGCACGGACGCACCGGGTGCGGCTCGCGGAACTTGCCCGGGGTGTCGTGGCGGGCACGGTGGACTCCGACGCGCTGTGCGGGGCCGGTGACTGACCCGCCGGCGGGGCACGTCACGGGTTCGTCCTCGGCCGGGCCGGTGACGGCGCGTCGGGCATAGGCTGGGCCCACCACCCCGGACCCCGGTGGCGTCCCGTCCCCGTCCCGTTCCCGTCCCCGTGCCGCTTGCGCCAGGCTCCCGTCCCCGGAGACGTCCCATGTCCGACGACGCCACAGACACCATGCCCCGGATCGACCGGCGCACCGACGGGTCCAGCACCCTGGTGACGCTCGGCGGCGAGGTGGACGCGCTCACCGCGCCCGGGGTGTCCGCCGCCCTCGACGCGCTGACCGGGGCCGACCGCCCGGACATCGTGGTGGACCTGCGGCCGGTGGAGTTCATCGACTGCAGCGGCCTGTCGGCGCTGGTGCGCGCCCGGCGCCGCGCCGAGGAGCACTCCGGGCGGGTACGGCTGGTGTGCCGGGACGAGTTCACGCTGCGCACGCTTCGGGCGACCCGGCTGACCCGGTGCTTCACGATCCTGCCGGACTGGCCGGAGCCCACGAACTGACACGCGCCCCGTACGCGCGCCCCCAACACGCCCTAGCCCGGCCGCGTTCAGGTGTCCTAGCCTGACAGGGCGGCCCAGGACCCCGGTCGCCGGAAGTGCTTCCTACGCCTCCAGGACGTGGTCCGGCCATGGCCAAGCTCGCGGCCTCCTCACGACTGTCCCTGTCCGATCCGCGAAGATCCGCACCCGACGTCTCCTGGACCTCGCCCCTGGGGCGCGCGGCGGTGCCGGAAGTCCTGGCGTACGGCACGTCGGCGACACGGGTGGCCGGGGCGGTCGGGGTCGCCCGTGGCCACGTCCTCGCGCCCACCGTGTCCGTCGGCGTGCCTGCGGAGCCGCCGGACGGCCCGGGGCGGGTCCACCGTCTCTCCCCTGACGCACCGGACCACTCCCGCGGTCCCGGCGCCCGAGGGTGAGGAGCGCCCGGCCGGCGGCTCCGGGAGGAGCGGACCGCGGGCCGGGCGCTGTACGCCCCGGGGAAGAGCCTGGGGTCAGGCCTTCGGGGTGAGCCGCACGGCCCGTCCCTCGCGGGCCGAGACGGCGGCCGCCTCGATGACCGTGAGCGCGTCGGCGGCCTCGCGGGCGGTGACCGGCGGCGCGGTGCCGTCCCGCAGGGCGGCGGCGACGGCGGCGTAGTACGCGGGGTAGTCGCCCGGCACGGTCGGCACGGGGCGTACCTCGTCATCGGCGCCCAGCACGCCCCACTCGGCCTCCGGTTCGGTGCCCCACACGGCGCCGGTGGCGGGGCGGGCGCCGTCGCGCAGCGCGGCCTCCTGCGGGTCCAGGCCGTGCTTGACGTATCCGGCGGCGCTGCCGAGCACCCGGAAGCGGGGGCCGAGCTGGGCGCTGGTGGCGCTCATCCACAGGTGGGAGCGGACGCCCCCGGCGTGGGTCACGGCCACGAAGGCGTCGTCGTCCACCTGGGCGCCGGGCCGGCGCACGTCCAGCTCGCCGTACACGTGGACGGCGGGCCCGAAGAGGGTCAGCGCCTGGTCGACGAGGTGGCTGCCGAGGTCGTAGAGCAGGCCGCCGATCTCGGCGGGGTCGCCGGACTCGCGCCAGCCGCCCTTCAGGCTCGGCCGCCACCGCTCGAAGCGGGACTCGAAGCGCCACACCTCGCCCAGTTCGCCGCGCTCCAGCAGCCCGCGCAGGGTGAGGAAGTCGTTGTCCCAGCGGCGGTTCTGGAAGACCGAGAGCAGCAGGCCGCGCTCGTCGGCGAGGTCCGCGAGGGCGTGCGCCTCGGCCGCGGTGCCGGCCACCGGCTTGTCGACGACGACCGCGAGTCCGGCCTCCAGCGCGGCGGTCGCGAACGGGACGTGGGTCTTGTTCGGCGAGGCCAGGACGATCAGGTCGAGCTCGCCCGCGCGCTTCCACAGCTCGTCCGGGTGACCGGCGATGCGGACGTCCGGGTGCTCGGCGCGTGCCTGCGCCTGGCGCTCCGGGTTGCCGGTGACGACGGTGTCCAGGACGAGGCCGTCGGTGGTGGAGATCAGCGGGGCGTGGAAGACCGAGCCGGCCAGACCGTAGCCGACCAGCCCGACGCGAAGAGGTGCGGGAGCCATGGCACCACTTAAGCAACGCTGTTGCCAAAGTGCAAGCGAAGCTGACAATGGGAGATGTGAACAGGGGAATCTCCGGGGCCAACCTGCCCGCGCTGCGCAGCCACAACGCCGCTCTCGTCCTGGGCCTGCTGCGGACGGCGACCGTGGGCGGGGGCGCCGGCATCAGCCGCCTGGAGCTGGCCGAGCGCACCGGGCTCACCCCCCAGGCCGTCAGCAAGATCACCGCACGGCTGCGGGCGGACGGCCTGGTCGACGAGGCGGGGCGCGGCGCCCCCACCGGCGGCAAGCCGCGCACCCTGCTGCGGCTGGCGCGCCGCGCCCGGTACGCCGTGGGGGTGCACCTGGACCGCGACGAGTTGACGGTGGTGCTCGCCGACCTGGCGGGCGGCGTGGTGGACGCCGGGACCGTCCCCCTGGACCTGCGCCGCCCGGCCGGGGAGGTGCTGGAGGCGGTGGCGGGACTGGTCCGGGAGACCGTCGGCGCCACGCCCGGCGCGGACGGGGCGGTGCTCGGCGCCGGGCTGGCCTGCCCGGGCCCGCTCGACCACACCGCGGGGGTGCTGCACCGCGTCACGGGCCTGCCGGGATGGGACGGCTACCCGCTGCGCGACGCGCTGGCCGAACGCCTCGGGCTGCCCGTCGTGCTGGACAAGGACACCAACGCGGCGGCCCTCGCCGTGCTCCCGCCCGGCGGGGACGTGGATGGGGACCGGGACGGCGCGGACGGTGCACACGGCGCGGGGGCGGGCCTGGGTGCCGGGGACTCGTTCGGCTACCTGCACCTGGGGACCGGCCTCGGCGCGGGCCTCGTGCTCGACGGCACCCTGCACCGCGGCGCCCGCACCGGCGCGGGCGAGTTCGGCCACCAGGCGGTCGCCCTGGACGGCCCGGTGTGCGCCTGCGGCAACCGGGGCTGCCTGGAGGCGCTGTGCCTGGCCGCCGTCGGCCGCGGCGACACGGCACAGGCCGCGCGGCTGCTCGGCGTCGGCGCCGCCAACCTGGTCTCCCTGCTGGACATCGACCGGGTCGTGCTCGGCGGCCGCACCGTGCTGGCGGACCCCGCGCTCTTCGCGCGCGAGGTGGCCGCCGCCATGGACCCGCGCACCCTGCGCGCGGCCGGCCGCACGGTGCCCGTCACCGTCGCCGCGGCCGGGCGGCGCGTGGTCGCCGAGGGGGCCGCGCTGCTGGCGCTGGCGCCGCTCTTCGGCCAGACGGCGGCCGGCTAGCCGCCCGTACGGGTGCGGGGGCGGGCCGTCGCCGCGTCGCGCGGTGATATCAGCGGATGACCGTGAGAGCTTCGCTGCCCATGAGGTGGTGCAGCGCTCTGGCCGTCGCGGCGGCAGCGGTCGTGGCGGCGGCCCCCCAGTCGGCCGCGGAGCCCTTCCCGGTCACCGCCCGGCTGCTGGGCGGCCCCCACACCTACACGGCGGGGGCCGGGCCCGAGGAGTTCCGGGTGGAACTGGAGAACACGTCGAGCGGGCCGCTGCGCGACGTGCACCCGGTCCTCGTCTTCGTCGACCGCGGACGGAAGCTGGCGCCCGATCAGATCCGCCTGGAGTACCGGGTGCCGGCCCCCGTCGCGGGATCGCGGAGCGCACGGGACCGCTCGTGGCGGCCGGTGGCCGTCGAGCGCACGGACAACGACGAGAACATCGCCGTGGTGGGCGGCAAGGACGGGCCGGGCACCACACTGCCGTCGCGCCGCAAGGTGGCGATCGCCCTGCGGCTGCGCTTCACCGCGCCCACGCCCGCCGGGCCGGTCACGGCGTCGGCCACGATCATGGAGCGCCGCGGCACGGACGGCGACTGGGTCGGGGAGTCCGCCGGCTACGACTTCGACGTCGTCCCCCACCGGGACGCAACGGCCGAGCCGCAGTCCCCGCGCCCCGGCCGGCCGGGAGACGAGGGGCAGCCGGACGGCGGCGAAGGCGGGGACGGCGGCGAAGGCACCGGACCGGGTGACGGGCCGGGCACGCGCCCGGGCGGGTCCCCGGCACCGGATCCCTCCGTGGGCGCCGGGCCGGGCACCGGTCCGGGCACCGGTCCGGGAACCGGTCCGGGCACCGGACCGGGTACGGGTCCCGGTACGGGATCCGGGCCGGCGCCCGTACCCGGCAAGGGCGACGAGACCGCCCCGGGCAGCGCACCGGGCACCCCACCGCGTCTGGCCGCCACGGGCGAACAGCACCGGGCGCCCGCGCTGATGCTCACGGGCGCCGGGGTGCTGCTGGTCATGGGCGGTGCGGCCCTGCGGTTCAGCCGCCGAGGGTGAACCAGGTGCTGCGGGACTTCTGCCACTCGGGGTGGCTGAGGTCCTTGGCCTCCTTGCCGTCCCCGTAGAGGTCGGCGGCGCCGTTGTCGGTCATCAGCTGCGCCCGGGCACCGGCCGCGGTCAGGTCCGGGACGTCCACGATGGCCTCCCAGGCACCCGGGTCGGAGGTGGGCAGGTCGAGCAGCTTGACGGGCGTGCTGCCGGCGTTGCCGTCCCAGGAGTAGAGGGCGTACGGGTCGCTGTTGTCGTCGGCGGCCCAGGAACCGGCCAGGATCAGGTACTGCCCGGCGGCGTTGCGGCGGATGTCACGGACGCTGAGGCCGCCGAGGTCGACGGTGACCGGGGTGCCGAAGGTGGCGTGGACGGAGGTGTTGGGCCTGCCGCCGACCAGCTTGTCGAGGTTGGTGACCGGCACCAGCAGCGCCTTCCCGCCGGAGGCCGGGGGCACCAGCGGCGCGCGGAAGCCGATGTAGGCGGTGCTGGTCGAGCCGGGGGCGAACTCCATGCCCTCGGCGTTGAAGCCGTCGATGGCCTTGGGTATCTCACCGGAGGCGGCGCCCGCGGCGAAGCCGTAGCGGTTGCCGGCCGCCTTGTCCCAGGCGATCAGGTCGGCGCGCAGGCCCTCGTAGTATCCGGAGACGGTCAGCTGGGTGTCGGCGCCGCTGCCGGTGACGGTGGTGGCGAAGAGCGTGGAGCGGTCGGCCTTCACCTCACCGTCCTTGTTGTTGCCCATGGAGCCGGTCCAGTAGATGGTGTCCCCCGCCCGGGTGCCGGCCTCGATGTCGATCTCGGAGGAGGCGCCGGCCTTGGAGCCGATGTCCCAGGTGCGCACGGGGGCGCCGGAGCCGTCGCGCCGGTACAGCCGCAGCACGTTGCTCTCGTCGTCGGCGACGACCATGTAGCCGCCGCCGACGTCCACGGCGGCGGAGGCGGCGCTGGAGCCGGTGGTGTACCGCGTGTCGGCGGCGTGGGTGACGGCGGCGGAGGCGGCGAAGTGCAGCGTCTTGGTGGCGGTCTTGCCGCCGAGGCCGGTCACCTTGACCGTCAGGTCGGCGTAGCCGCGGGCGCGGGGGGCGACCGCCAGGGTGCGGCTGCCGCCCGTGCCCGTGACGGTCACGTCGCCGGTGCCGGCGACCGAGGTCCTGGTGCTGGCGGAGGCGGCGACGGTGAGCGCCGAGGCGTCCGCACCGCTCTGCGCGACGGTGACCGTGACGGTCGGGTCGGCGGTGGCACCGACCGCGCCGGAGAGGTAGGAGGCGGACAGGGAGATCGTCGGGGTGCCGTACGAGGCGGCGCCCGCCGGGGTGCCGAGGAGCGGCACCATCGTGGCGGCGAGCACGGTGGCGACCGCGCCGGGGACGAGGGTGGCCGTGCGGGTGCGGGACAGCATCGGTGGACGCCCTTCCAAGATCGCTGAGGAAATGCGGGGAGAGCCTGCTCCGCCGCCCCCAACTCCCGCCGCCCGGCGGATGATCATCCGGTGAACGTCCCGCGGCGCGGCGTCACCGTGCGGCCGCACCGGATCGTGGAGGGTGCCACCGCCCCCGGCCGGTCGCGGCCGGGGGCGCACCGTCGTCAGACGAGGTCGACGAGGTCCGCGATGGAGTCCACGACGGTGGTCGGCCGGTAGGGGAAGCGGTCGATGTCGCCCGCCTTGGTCAGGCCGGTCAGCACCAGGAAGGTCTGCATCCCGGCCTCCAGGCCCGCCAGCACGTCGGTGTCCATGCGGTCGCCGATCATGGCGGAGGTCTCCGAGTGCGCGCCGATGGTGTTGAGGCCGGTGCGCATCATCAGCGGGTTCGGCTTGCCGACGAAGTACGGGTCCTTCCCCGTCGCCTTGGTGATCAGGGCGGCGACCGAGCCGGTGGCGGGCAGCGCCCCCTCGGGCGAGGGCCCGGTGTTGTCGGGGTTGGTGGCGATGAACCGGGACCCCGCGTTGATCAGGCGGATGGCCTTGGTGAGGGCCTCGAAGGAGTAGGTCCGCGTCTCGCCCAGGATCACGAAGTCGGGCTCGTGGTCGGTCAGCACGTAGCCCGCGTCGTGCAGGGCCGTGGTGAGGCCGGCCTCCCCGATCACGTACGCCGTCCCGCCGGGGTGCTGGTCGTCCAGGAAGCGGGCCGTGGCCAGCGCCGAGGTCCAGATGTTCTCGGCCGGCACGTCCAGGCCGATGCGGCTGAGCCGCGCCGCCAGGTCGCGGGGCGTGTAGATCGAGTTGTTCGTCAGGACGAGGAACGGGCGGCCCGAGTCCCGCAGCCGCTTGATAAAGGCGTCCGCGCCGGGCACCGGGATGCCCTCGTGCATCAGGACGCCGTCCATGTCGGTGAGCCAGGATTCGATGGGCTTGCGCGCTGTCATGGCTGCGGACTCTAGTCCGGCCGGGTGACCTGTGCACATGCGTGCGGCGTCCGCCCCTTGTCCCCGGTCCGGGCGACCCCCCGACCCGTCCGGACCACCACCGCATGCGAGGGCCCGCGCGGGAAGGGACCTTCGAAACACCGGGGCCGACCAATCCGACGACGTGAGCCCGGTTGAGTGGAGGTTGTGATCATGGGCTCTGTCATGGGAGCCGCCCGCGTTCCCTTGTGCGCCGCCGCGGCGGCGACGCTGATCGCGCTGTGCGGTCCCGCCGCCGTGGCCGACGACGGACCGGACGACTCCAGCGGGACCTCGTTCCAGTTCGGCGGCGGCGGAGGTGGCGGAGGCGGGGGTGACGGGGACCAGGACGGCGGCAGCAACAACCCCCTCCTGCAGTTCGGCAACAAGGGCGACGACGACGGCCAGGACAACGGCCGGCAGAACAACAACAACGACGACGATGACGATGACGACGACAGCGGGCGCGGCAACGGCGACAACAACAGCGACAACGACCGCGAGGACTCAGGCCGCGACAACGGCGGCCGTGACGACTCCGGACGCGACGACTCCGGTCGGGACGACGACGACCACGGGGACAACGGCTCGGACAACGGCCCGGACAACGACGGCGGCACCGGCGGCGTCGGCGGGACCGGGGGCATCGGCGGGACCGGGGGCGTCGGCGGCGTCGGCGGCACCGGAGGCATCGGCGGCACCGGAGGCACCGGAGGCATCGGCGGGACCGGGGGCGTCGGCGGCGTCGGCAGCGGCCCGGTGAAGATCACCCCCGGCACGGCCGGCCCCGGCGGCGACGTCGACGTCCGCACCGACCAGTGCGACCGCGCCAAGACCGGCACCGTCAGCTCCTCCGCGTTCGTCACCCCGGTCACGCTCGCCCCGGCCAGCGACGGCGGGATGTACGCCTCCGCCGTGGTCCGCTCCGGGCTGACCCCGGGCTCCTACCGGGTCTCCATCACCTGCGACGGCAAGTCCCACGAGGGCACGCTGGAGGTCACCGAGGCCGCCTCCGGCTTCCCGTCCGCTCCCGTTCCCGCGGGCGGCGGCGCCATGGCGGCGCACCCGGCCGCGGCGGAGGAGCAGCAGCCGGCGGGCGTGCCCGGCATCGTGGCGGCCGGGGTCCTGGCCGTGGCAGGGGCCGCGGGACTGGTCGTGCACCGTCGCCGCACCCGGGACTGACCCGGTGCAGGGACGTACCGTCGCGACCCTCGCGACCATCGTGGTGCTCGGCGCGGCGTGGCTGAGGGGATACGTCCACCCGGGCCCACCGGGCTCCGGGTCGGGCGCCCCCGCGACCGCCGCGACCGCGGACGCCGCAGCCGCGGGGCGGCCCGCCCAGGTCTACGCGGCGCACACGCCGCTGTCCCCGGCGCGCCCCCTGCGGATCGACATCCCCTCGGCCGGCATCCACGCCAAGCTGGTGGAACGGGGGCTCACCGCCGACGGCGCGGTGGACCCGCCGCCGTTCACCACGCCGAACGTGGCCGGCTGGTACGGGCGCGGTCCCGCCCCCGGGGACGCGGGGGCGGCGCTGATCGTCGGGCACGTCGACACCCGCACCAAGGCGGCGGTCTTCTACGCCCTGAGCACCGTCACCCAGGGCGACCTGGTGGAGGTCACCCGCTCGGACGGCTCAGTCGCCGAGTTCGCCGTCGAGGGCGTGGAGATCGTCGACAAGACGGGCTTCCGCCCGGACCGGGTGTACGGCTCGGGGGTCCGCCCCGAGCTGCGGCTGATCACCTGCGGCGGCACCTTCGACCACGCCACCCAGTCCTACTCGGCGAACGTCGTGGTGTACGCGGCGCTGACCGGCTCGCACACCCGGGCGTGACCGGCCCCGGCCCGACGGGGCGTCAGATGCCCAGATCGCGGATGAGCTTGGCGACGTGGCCGGTGGCCTTGACGTTGTACCAGGCGTGCTCGACCTTGCCCTGCTCGTCGACGACGACGGTGGAGCGGATCACCCCGGTCACCACCTTGCCGTACAGCTTCTTCTCGCCGAAGGCGCCGTACGCCTCCAGCACCGACTTGTCGGGGTCGGCGAGCAGGGTGACCTTCAGGGACTCCTTCTCGCGGAACTTGGCCAGCTTCTCCGGCTTGTCGGGCGAGATCCCGATGACGTCGTAGCCGGCGCCCGCGAGCAGGTCGAGGTTGTCGGTGAAGTCGCAGGCCTGCTTGGTGCAACCGGGCGTCAGGGCGGCCGGGTAGAAGTACACGACGACCTTGCGGCCCGCGTGGCCGGCGAGGGAGACCTCGTTGCCGTCGGCGTCGGGAAGGGTGAAGGCGGGGGCGGTGTCGCCGGGCTGGAGGCGCTCGCTCATGGTGCAGTTCTCCGATTCGGGGTGCCGACGGGCATCGGCACGGACGGGCTGACAGACTGTCTGCACGGTACCGGTCGACAAGGACGATGGAGGCGGAGCAGTGTCAGATGGCAGGAGCCCTGCTCAGATCGAGGCGGACATCGCCCTCAAGCGGCAGGCGCTCGCCGCGACGCTGGACGAGATCGCGGTGCGGGTGCACCCCAGCACGATCGCGGCGGACGCCAAGGCGAAGGTCGCCTCCGCGGTGGACCGCACCGCGGGCCGTGCGTACGTGGCGGTCAACCGGGGTGTGACCGAGCTGCGGGGCCACTTCGTGGCGGAGGACGGCGCGCCGCGCGTGGAGCGCATCGTGCCGGTCGCGGTGGCGGCGGTGGCGCTGGTCGCCGTGGTGGCCGGGCTCTCACTGCGCCGGCGACGCCGGTAACGTCGTACCTGTGAGTTCGAATACGCATGACAAGCTGCCCATCCGCATGCTGCACGACCGCGTGCTGGTGCGCTCCGACGTCCCCGAGGGTGAGCGGCGCTCCGGCGGCGGCATCCTGATCCCCGCCACGGCGGCCGTCGGCAAGCGGCTCGCCTGGGCCGAGGTCGTCGCGGTGGGACAGAACGTACGGACCGTGGAGGTCGGCGACCGGGTGCTCTTCGACCCGGAGGACCGGGCCGAGGTCGAGGTGCGCGGCACGGCGTACGTGCTGATGCGTGAGCGGGACCTGCACGCGGTGGCGGCGGAGCGGCTGCAGGGCTCGGAGGACTCGACCGGCCTCTACCTCTGATTTGTTATCGTCGTGTTCGTCCCCTGACGAGACGCGCCGTACCAGGGCCCATGCAAAGACGACGCCTTCTGACCCCTTGAGGATCGTGGAGGTGCCCGTCATGGCATGGGTCCTGTTGTGTGCCGCCGGCCTGCTCGAGGTCGGCTGGTCGATCGGCATGAAGTACACCGACGGCTTCACCCGGCTGTGGCCCAGCGTCGGCACGGGGCTCGGCATTGTGGCGAGCATGCTGCTGCTGTCGTACGCGGCGAGGACGCTGCCGATCGGCACCGCCTACGGGGTGTGGGTCGGGATCGGGGCGGCCGGCGCGGCGGTGCTCGGCATCGTCGTGCTGGGTGAGCCGGCGACCGCCGCCCGGATCTTCTTCATCTGCCTGCTGCTGGTGTCCGTGGTCGGTCTGAAGGCGACCACGGGGCACTGACCTGCGCTGACCAGGCCGCACCGGGCCACGCCGGGCGCCGTCGGGGGAACCCCGGCGGCGCCCGGCCCCGTGCCTACGGGAAGTCGTCCCCGCCGCCGGGGTCGCCGTCCAGGCCGCCGATGGGCAGTCCGCCGCCCTCGGTGCCGCCGTCCTCGCCGGGGCTGGCTGGGCCGCTGGGCTCGGTCGGCGCCTCGCTGGTGGGCGGTTCCTCCGTGCCGGGGGGCTCGGAGGACTCCGGCGGGGCCGAGGTCGTCGGCGGGGCCGAAGTGGTGGGCGGGGCGGAGGTGGCCGGCGGGGCGGAGGTCGGCGGGGCCTGGGCACCGGGCTCCAGCCGCAGCTTGAAGTTCTTCGCCGGCTTACCCTCCAGCGCGTCGGCCGTGTACTGGGCCCAGATCTGCGTGGGGTAGCCGCCGCCGTTGACCCGGGACAGTCCCGTGACGTTGTAGAGCTTCTTCTGGGCGCCGGTCTGGGAGTCCTGGCCCATCACGGCGACGACGGTGGCCAGGTCCGGGGTGTAGCCGGCGAACCAGGCGGCCCTGTCCTCCTCCGCCGTGCCGGTCTTGCCCGCGGCGGGCCGCCCCGCGGCCTGCGCCGCGGTGGCGGTGCCGCCCCGGACCACCGAACGCAGGATGGAGGTCGTGGTGTCGGCGGCCTCGCGGTGGACGGCCTGGGTGGGCCGGCGCGTGGGCAGCTGCACGTCGTGCCCGTTCTTGGTGATCTTCACCACCATGGTGTACGGGACGTAGCGGCCGTGGTTGGCGAGCGTCGCGTAGGTCTGCGCCATGTCCAGCGGGCTCGCCGTCATCGTGCCGAGCGCCATCGCCGGGGTGGTCACCAGCTTCACCTTCTCCGGCATGCCCAGCGCCCGCACCGTGTCGTTGACCTTGCCCGGGCCGACGTCCTGCGCCATCTGGGCGTAGACCGAGTTCACGGACTTGTCCATGGCGTTGGTGACCGTGATCGACCCGTACGAGACGCCGTCCTCGTTGCCCGGGGCGTAACCGGTGGGGCCGTCGGGACCGATGACCTCGCGCTTGTTCCGGCCGTCGTAGACGGTGTAGGGGGTGATGCGCCGGCCGCTCTGGGTGGTGGAGTCGTTCTGGACGGCGGAGGCGAAGATGAACGGCTTGAAGGTGGAGCCCACCTGGTAGTCCGTGCGGGTCGCGTTGTTGACGAACTGCTTGGTGTAGTCGACGCCGCCGTACATCGCGACGACCTTGCCCGTGGCCGGGTCGATGGACGCGCCGCCGACCCGCACGAACTTGT
Organism: Streptomyces sp. NPDC001902; assembly: GCF_042891295.1. Lineage (NCBI taxonomy): Bacteria > Bacillati > Actinomycetota > Actinomycetes > Kitasatosporales > Streptomycetaceae > Streptomyces > Streptomyces sp. NPDC001902. Next base: position 59,635 of record NZ_JBIATA010000017.1, read on the forward strand.
CCACCGGGTGCTTCTTCGGGTCCAGCTTGTCCAGGAGTTGCTCCTCGGCCGCCTTGACGAAGGCCTTCTCCTTCTTGCGGTCGATGGTGGTGGTGATCCGGTAACCGCCGGAGCGCAAGGTCTCCTCGTCCAGGATCCCGGCCCCGTACAGGTAGTCCTTGACGGCCTCGACCAGGTAGCCGCGCTGGCCGGACATCCCGGTGGCGGCCTTGGCCTTCTGCGGCGTCGGGAACTTCAGCCCGGCGCGCTCGCCCTCGCTCAGCCAGCCCTCCTTGACCATGCCGTCCAGCACGTAGTCCCAGCGCGCCTCCGCCTTGGCCTTGTTCTCCGGGTGGGCCACGATGTCGTACTCGCTGGGCGCGTTGAGCAGGGTCGCCAGGTACGCGCCCTCGGCGGCGTCGAGTTCGTCGGCGTCCTTGCCGAAGTAGGCCTGGGCGGCGGCCTGGATGCCGTAGGCGTTGCGGCCGTAGTAGCTGGTGTTGAGGTAGCCCTCGAGGATCTCCTCCTTGGTCTTCTCGCGGTCCAGCTTGATCGCGATGAAGAACTCCTTGGCCTTGCGGACCGCCGTCTGCTCCTGGTTGAGGTAGTAGTTCTTGACGTACTGCTGGGTGATGGTCGAACCCGACTGCTTGCCCTTGCCGGTGACGGTGTTCCACGCCGCGCGCAGCATCGCCTTCGGACTGATCGCGGACTCGTGGTAGAAGTTGCGGTCCTCGGCGGCCAGCGTGGCGTGCTGGGCGACCTCGGACACCTGGTCCAGGCCCACGTTCTCGCGGTTGACCGCACCGTCCCGGGCGAGCTGGGTGCCGTCGGAGTACAGGTAGACGTTGCTCTGCGCGACCGCACCCGCGTTCGCCTTGGGGATGTCGACCAGCTGGTAGCCGATGATGAACGCCCCCGCGCACGCCAGCACGACCAACAGGAACGCGCCGAGCACCGCGCGCCAGCTCGGGATCAGTCTGCGGGCACCGGTGCGCTTCGGCTTCTTGCCGGAAGGCCGGTTCTCCCAGCCGCCGGGGGAAGCGTTGCTGCTGCTCATGTCTGTACTGACTCCTCCGCGGCCGCCGAGGGTTGTGCCGCCGGCGGAACATCTTGGGTCAATCGTGCCGTACGGCCCGCCGGACACTCTCCCACCATCTGGACAAATGGGGTCATCGCGGCGCATCCGTGACAAGCCTGTGACAGGCCGAAAGCGTGACGCCCACCACCCCGGCGGGTGAAATCTTTGCGGCACCCGGCGGTCACCGCGCGTAAGACCGGGCGCTTGCGCGCCAACGGGTGGAGCCGTTCCCCGCACCGGGAGGAGGGACCGCGCTCCTGTGCGCGACCGTGGCGGCGGACGGCTTCCGGCGCCACGCCACCTACCGGGTGGCCCCCGCGGCCGGCGTCCTCACCGACACCGCCTTCGGCTCCGTCGCCGCATACACCTAGCTCGCCCTCCGGCACGAACGCCCCACGAGGGGGGCTACGCCCCGTCCATGACGTTGACGTACGTCCGCACCGGCCAGGCGCTGCCGGTCAGCGCAGCGAGGCCAGCGCGGCGCGTACGCGCTCCACGGCGCCCGTCGTGGTCGACGCGTGGGCCGACAGCCGGACGGAGTCCGCCCGCACCGAAGGGGTGACCCCGTGCGCGTGCAGCGCCTTGGCGATCTGGTCCGGGTCCACGTCCGGCAGCGCGAAGGACACGATGCCCGCCCGCTCGGCACGGGCCACCGGGGACAGCACCTGCCCGCCGGCCGAGCGGACCACGTCGATCAGCTCGTCGACCCGGCGCGCGACGTGCGCCTCGACGGCGGCCACCCCCACACCCTCGACGAGCTCCAGCGCCGCCGCGAAGGCCGCGGCCGTCACCGGGCTCAGATTGGTGATGCTCCAGCGCAGCGCGTCCGGCGCGACCGGGTGCTCGGTGTCGTCGAAGACGGCGACGTCCTCGACCCCGGTCCAACCCGTCAGCGTGGGCTCAAGCCGCTCCAGGGCCCGGTCCGACAGCGCCGCGAACCCGGTCGCCCAGCTGGCCCGCAGCCACTTCTGGCCGCCCGCCACGACCACGTCCGCCGCCTGCCATGGCTGCTCGACGACGCCGAACGCCTGCATCGCGTCCACCACGAGCAGCCGGTCGCCGATCACCTCGCGCAGCGCCGCGAGGTCGGCCCGGTAGCCGGTGCGGAAGTCCACGGCGCTGATCGAGACCGCCACCACGTCGTCCGTCAGCGCCTCGCGCACCGCGTCCGGGGTCGGCGCGCCGTCCAGCCAGCGCGGCACCGCCCGGCCGAGGGCGGCCGTGCGCCGCCACGGGTAGTGGTTGGCCGGGAAGTCGGCCGAGGGCACCAGGACGGCGCCGCCGGGCACGCCGAAGGCGGCGTGGAAGATCCCGGTGGAGGCGTTGGGCAGCAGCGCCACGTGCCCGGTGTCCGTACCCGCCAGCCGGGCCGCCGCGGCCCGGGCGCGCGGCTCGGCCCGCATCAGGTCGTTGACGGTGGTGTGGTCGGCCTCGGCCGAGGCCGCCAGCGCGGCCGCCGTGGCGTCGAGGACGTCCCGCGAGGGCGGACCGTAGCGGGCGAAGTCCAGGTAGCCCTCGGGCTCGCTGAAGTGCTCCGCGTAACCGGGCAGACCGCCCGTGTGCTCCGTCATGGGTGTCGCCGTCCGTCCGTACTCGTCACACCTTGGCCGCCGCGCCGCCCTTGAGCAGCGACAACTCCACAGTTTCCGCCATGCGCAGGTAGCCGGCGTCACTGGGGTGCAGATGGTCGCCGGAGTCGTAGGCGGGCAGCAGCGCGGAGGGGCGGCCGGGGTCGCGCAGCGCCCGGTCGAAGTCGATCACCTCGTCGAAGACCGTGCCCGCCCGGATCGCGGCGTTCACCTGCTGCCGCACCGCCTCGGTGTGCGTGTTGGAGCCGGGGTGGCCGCCGCACGGGGTCAGCGTGGCACCCAGCACCCGCAGCCCGCGCTCATGACCGCGCGCCACGATCTCCCGCAGCCCGGAGAGGATCTCCTGCGCGCCGGTCCGCTGCGGCGGTCGCATGACGTCGTTGATGCCCAGCTCGACGACGAGCGTGCGGACGCCGGCCTGGGAGAGCGCGTCACGGTCGAGGCGGCTCAGGCCGCTGGGATTGCCGCCGTTCTCGCCGTCGCGCAGCACCCGGTTGCCGCTGATCCCCTGGTTGAGGACGCCCAGCCGCAGCCCCCGGTCCCCCGAGCCGCGCAGCCGCGTCGCCAGGCGGTCCGGCCAGCGGTGGTTCGCGCCGGAGGTGGAGGTGATGCCGTCGGTGATCGAGTCGCCGAACAGCACCACCGACCCGGCCGCCTGCCGCGTGAAGACGTCGACCCCCGTGACGTAGCGCCAGTAGGGGGTCAAGGTGGTGTACCCGGAACCGTCGGTCCGCGCGGTGCGCTCACCGGCCGCCATGAACGAGGTCTGCTGCGCCCGCGGGTGGTACGTCACCGGGCCCGAGGCCTTCGGCGTGTACGTCGTGACGAGCAGGTCCGTCGCGTGCGGCACGGCCAGTTGGACGGGATCGCTGACGACCTCGCCGCCCGCGGGGATCCGCACCGACGTCCGCCCGCCGAAGGTCAGCGACCGCATCGTGCCGTCCGCCGCCGCCGGCGACCCCGGGTCCGCCGCGACGGCGACCGTCGCCCGGCCGATCAGCAGGGACGACCGGCCGAAGAGGTTGGAGAGGTGGACGCGCGCCGAGGTGCCGCCGACACTGGTGTGCACGACGTTGCGGATCGACCACCCGGCGTAGCCGTCCGGCCTGTTCGGCTCGCCCCCGACGGGAGACGTCGACCAGGTGCCCACCCACGCACCCGACGCCGCGGGCGCAGCCTGGTTGGGGACACCCGGGAGTCCGGCCCCCACCGTGTCCTGCCCGGAACGGCCGGAGCCGTCGGCGCGGCTGACGGTGACGAAGATCGCGGCGGAGATGACCGCGACCAGCGCGACAATTCCGGCGAGCAGTGCATAACCCGTCGATCTGGCCATGCGGTGCTTCACTCCTGGGATCAAAGGGCGGGAAACCGGCGCGATCCGCTGCCGCCATGATCCCATGGAGACGTCGGGCCTGCCCGTCTGCATTGTCGGACGCCGGGAACTCGTTGTTCGTTCCACTCGAAGAGTGTGGTGTGGACGATACGCGGAAGGAGTGGATACGACGGATGGAAACGGCCCCGGTGACCGGATCGGACCAAGACCCGACTCCGGCGTTCTCATACAGCCCCGCCGACGAGGGCCGGCGGCGGGGCGTACGACGCATGAAGGTGATCGCCACCGGCCTGCTGCTGGTGGCCACCGCGGTCTACGCGCTGGCCAAGTGGGCCGAGTCGGCGGGAGCCGGCGGATGGTCCGGCTACGTCGCGGCCGCCGCCGAGGCCGGCATGGTCGGTGCCCTCGCCGACTGGTTCGCGGTGACCGCGCTCTTCCGCAGGCCGCTCGGCCTGCCCATCCCGCACACCGCGATCATCCCCACCAAGAAGGACGCGCTCGGCCGCACCCTCGGCGACTTCGTCGGCGAGAACTTCCTGTCCCCGCAGGTCGTCCGCACCCGGCTGCGCAAGGTCGGCATCGCCCGGCGGCTCGGCGCCTGGCTGGAACACCCCGAACACGCCGACCGCGTCACCGAGCAGGGAGCCGCGGCGCTGCGCGGCGCCCTGACCGTGCTGCGCGACTCCGACGTCCAGGCGGTGGTCGGCGAGGCCATCACCCGGCGCGCGGACGCCCAGGAGATCGCCCCGGGGATAGGGAAGATGCTGGAGCGCGTCGTCGCCGACGGCGGGCACCGGCGGGTGGTCGACCTGGTCTGCGTCCGGGCGCACGACTGGCTGGTCGAGCACTCCGACTCGGTGATGCACGCCGTCCAAGAGGGCGCCCCCGGCTGGACACCGCGCTTCGTGGACCGCCGCGTCGGTGAACGCGTCTACAAGGAACTCGTGCGCTTCACCGCCGAGATGCGGGACATGCCCGAGCACCCCGCCCGCGGCGCCATCGACCGCTTCCTGGCCGACTTCGCCTTCGAGCTGCAGTCCGACCCGGACACCCGGGCCCGCGTCGAACGGCTCAAGAAGGACCTGATCGCCCGCAGCGAGGTCCAGGACCTCATCGAGTCCGCGTGGGGCTCGGTCCGCGGCATGATCGTCGCCGCCGCCGAGGACGAGCGCAGCGAGCTGCGGCTGCGGGCCCGTGCCTCACTGCTGTCGCTGGGGGCGCGGATGACCGAGGACCCCCGGCTGACCGCCAAGATCGACGGCTGGCTGGAGGACGCCGCCACGTACGTGGTCACCACCTACCGCGACGAGATCACCGCGCTGATCACCGACACCATCGCCGGCTGGGACCCCGAGCAGACCACCCGCAAGATCGAGGCCAACGTCGGGCGCGACCTGCAGTTCATCCGGATCAACGGCACCGTCGTGGGCGCCCTGGCGGGCCTTGCCATCTACAGCGTGTCCCGGCTCCTGGCCGGGTGAGGGAGCCCGCGGGCGGGGCAGCGGGCTCAGCCGCGACCCTGGGAATCTGACGCGGCGTCATCTACGGTGCCCGCATGCCCACCCGCGCCCACGCCCACGCCCCGCTGCGCTGGCAGGGACGCGCGCTGTGGGGCGCCGGCGAAGCCGCCCTCACCCTCGGCGCCGTCCTCCTGCTGCTCGTCGCCCATCAACTGTGGTGGACCAACCTGCGGGCGCAATCCGCCGCCGCACACCGGGTGACCGCCCTGGAACGGCAGTGGGACGACGCCGACACCTCCGATACATCGGAGGAATCCACGGCGGCCGTCGCCGCCGGTACCGCACCCACAAACCGCTCCCAGGCCGACGGCACCACCACCCGCACCGGGAACGCCACCGCCGGCCCACGCCCCTCCCAGGCCTACGCCGTCCTCCGCATCCCCCGCATCGGCGTCACCGCCCCCATCGCCGAAGGCATCAGCCGCGCCAAAGTCCTCAACCACGGATACGCCGGCCACTACCCGCACACCGCCGGGCCCGGACAGCCCGGCAACTTCGGCCTCGCCGGCCACCGCAACACCCACGGCGAACCCTTCCGCCGCATCGACCGGCTCCGCCCCGGCGACACCCTCATCGTCGAGACCGCCACCACCCGCTACACCTACGTCGTCCAGCAGACCGTCCCCCGCACCACCCCTTCCGACGGCACCGTCATCGCCCCCGTCCCCCACAGCACCGTCCACCCCCGCCGGCACATGACCGGACCCGGCCGCTACATCACCCTCACCACCTGCACCCCCGAGTTCACCTCCACCCACCGCCTCGTCGTCTGGGGCGGACTCGCCGCCGCGGAACCACGCTGACCCCCCGTTCGTCATCCCCTGCAGAACGAACGGAAGGAGCAGCCCACGTGATCCGCAGGACCGCCGCGGCCGCACGCCTGCACGGCGCCGCACTCCTGCTCCTCCTCACCGCACTGCTGCTCACCCACACCGGCCTCACCACCGCCGTCGCCGCCGCCGCGACCACCGCCGCCGTCGCCCTCCTGCTCGGCAGCGCCCTCCGCCTCACGGCCACGGCACCACCCGTACCCCGCGGACGCGTCCGCACCGCGCTGCGCGACCGGCAACGCCGCACCGCCTTCCTCCCCCAGCGCGACCCCGACGCCTCCGGCCGCCCACGCCCCAGGGCCCCCGGCCGCCCCCTCCCGACGGCCGCCTAGGGGCAACGCGACCGCCACCGCACCCCGGCACCCGCTGCCCCACCGCGCCCCGTCACGCCGCGCCCACCCCGACCGGCACGACGACACCCGCGGAGGGTCCCACCCCCATGTCCGTGTTCACGCACCTCCTGCTCACCCTCACCCACGCCGTCACCCCCCTCACCGGACCCGCCGCCGCACCAGCCGCCGCGATCGTCCTGTTCACCGTCCTCGTCAGGCTCGCCCTCCACCCGCTCGCCCGCGCCGCCGCCCGCGGCGAGAAGACCCGCGCCGCCCTCGCCCCGCGCGTCGCCGAACTGCGCCGCAAGCACGGGCGCGACCCGCAGAAACTCCAGCGCGCACTGACCGACCTCTACGCGGACGAGGGCTCCTCCCCCTTCGCCGGCATGCTCCCCACGCTCCTCCAACTCCCCGCCTTCTTCGTGCTCTACCACGCCTCCTCCGCCGCCCGGATCGGCGACGAGCGCGCCGGAGCCCTCCACATCGCGATCCTCGTCGTGGTCGCCGCCGTCGCCTTCTGGTCCTACCGCCGCGCCCGCAAGGCCGCCCCCGACGCCCAGGGCCTCGCCAAGCACCTGCCGCTGCTCTCCTTCGGCACCCTCCTCACCGCCGCGATCGTCCCCCCGGCCGCCGGGCTCTACATCGCCACCTCGACCGCCTGGACCGCCGCCGAACGCACCTGGCTGCACCGTCCACACCATGGTCAAGGGGTTGCGGACGCCACCCCCGCCGCTGGAGGATCAACCAAGACCTCCGATGACCGCCCCCATCGGACATGACCCCGGACATGACCTCGGCCACGACCACCACCACCCCCGACCACACCCGGAGAGTCTTGTGAAGCTGCTGCGAGTCGGCCCCGCCGGAGCCGAACGCCCGGCCCTGCTCGACCAGGACGGCACCCTGCGCGACCTGTCCTCCCTCACCCCCGACATCGACGGCCCCCTGCTCGCCGACGCGGACGCCCTCGCCCGCATCCGCACCGCGGCCGCCGACGGCACCCTCCCCGCCCTCGACCCCGAGGACCTGCGCGTCGGCCCCCCGCTCAGCCGCATCGGCAAGATCGTCTGCATCGGCCTCAACTACCACGACCACGCCCGCGAGACCGGCGCCGCCGTCCCCGACGAGCCCATCCTGTTCATGAAGGCCCCCGACACCGTCGTCGGCCCCGACGACACCGTCCTCGTCCCCCGCGGCAGCCTCAAGACCGACTGGGAGGTCGAACTCGCCGTCGTCATCGGCCGCGAACTGCGCTACGCGGCCGACGGCACCGAGGCCCTCGCCGCCGTCGCGGGCTACGCCGTCGCCCACGACGTCTCCGAACGCGCCTTCCAGATCGAACGCGGCGGCCAGTGGGACAAGGGCAAGAACTGCGAGACCTTCAACCCCCTCGGCCCCTGGCTCGTCACCGCCGACGAGATCCCCGACCCCCAGGCCCTGGGCCTGCGGCTGTGGGTCAACGGCGACCTCAAGCAGGACGGCAGCACCGCCGACCAGATCTTCCCGGTCGCCGAAGTCGTCCGCTACGTCAGCCAGTTCATGACCCTCTACCCCGGCGACGTCATCAACACCGGCACCCCTGCCGGCGTCGCCCTCGGCCGCCCCGAGCCCAAGCCCTACCTCCGGGCCGGCGACGTCGTCGAGCTCGAGATCGACGGCCTCGGCCACCAGCGCCAGGTCCTCAAGGACGCGTAGCCCCACCTCTTCCGCCGAAGGGCGCCCGGTGTGTCGTTCCGGGCGCCCTTCGGCGTATCCCGGTCGGCGTAACCGTCGTACGAACGGGTCGTTAAAACGTGCGAAAGTGCAACACACGATCGCATGGGGGATATGTGACCGCGAGATACACACGCGAACTCGTCGAAGAGGCCGCCGCCCAGTGCACGTCGCTCTCCGACGTGATCACCAGGCTCGGGGGAACGCCCACCAACGGCAGCCGCGCCTACCTGCGCAAGCTCATCAGCGCCTGGGGCGTCGACTGCTCGCACTTCGAGCCCGAGGGAATCCGCCACACCGAACGCCGGTTGCGCGCCGTCGTTGGCGAGTCGACCAGCATCGCCGAGGTGGTGAGACGCCTGGGCGTCAGTCCGGTCGGCGGCAATCAGGCGCACATCGGGCGCCGCATCGCGCGGTTGGGAATCGACACCTCACATTTCACGCCGAACAGCGGTGCCCGCCGCCCGAGGCGGTCACTGAGCGACCGACTGGTACTCGGCACACCGAACGACGGGCGGATCCAGAGCGACCGTCTGCGCAGACATCTGCTCCGTCAAGGGCTCAAGGACCTGTGCGCGATGTGCGGCACCGGACCGGTGTGGAACGGTGCGCCACTGCGCCTGGAGGTCGACCACATCAACGGGGACTGGTGGGACAACCGGCCTGAGAACCTGCGGTTGCTCTGCCCGAACTGCCACGCGGCCACCGACACTTACCGGGGCCGCAAGCGCCGTGGGGCGGTGCGCTAGATGTCCCGTCTCTACGACAGTCCGGGCTACACCCGCACCTCGCTCACGGCCTGCGCTGCCCGGTCCCGCAGTCTCGTGGACATGCTCACGCGCCTCGGCCAACCCCTCGGCAGCGGCCCGCTGGGTTACCTGAAGGAGCGACTCCGGCACTACGGCATCGACACGGAACACTTCGTCGACGAAGCGCTGCCCAGCAGACCACCCCGCAGGTACACGAGGTCGGTCCTGGAGGATGCCGCGGCCCGCTGCCGGTCCATCCGCGAAATCCTGGAAGACCTTGACGTGCCTCCGTACGACAGTGCCTACCGGCACATTGAGCGCCGACTCGCCCACTTCGGGATCGACACCTCCCATTTCGCGCGACCGGTCGCCAAGGAACAACGGCCCATCGACGTGCACCGGCTGTGTGCGGCCGTCGCCGGGTCGACGAGCCTCGCGGGCGTCGTTCGCCTCCTGGACCTGCCGGACAACGGGACGACCAGGAGGCGGCTCAAGAGCCTCATCTCGGAGCGGGGGCTGTCGACGGCGCACTTCACGGGTCAGGCGCACGCTCGCGGCGTCCCCTCCACGCGCCGCAAATCGGCAAAGCAGATCCTGCGGCTGCTCGCCCCCGGCAGCCCGCGTACCGGTCGGCGCATGCCGCACCGCGCGCTCCAGGAGAAAGGCGTGCCCTACGAATGCGGTGCCTGCGGCACGGGCCCGGCATGGCAGGGGCTGACGATCACGCTCGAGATCGATCACGTCAACGGCGACCGGCTGGACAACCGGATCGGCAACCTCCGGTATCTGTGCCCCTCGTGCCACAGCCAGACCGCCGGCTTCGCGGGCCGCGCAGTCTCCGGCACCGTACCCGCGCAGGTCGGCTCCCCCACCAAGTAGAGTGGCGCCGCGGGCCCGTATCCCAGCTGGCCAAGAGGACGCCGGTTTAGATCCGGTGTGTCGTGGGTTCGAGTCCCACCGGGCCCACCGCCGGGGGCGCGGCATCTCCAAGATGCCGCGCCCCTTCGTCATGTCACCCCACCAGTTCCCGCACCACCGGCACCAGGCCCCGGAAGGCCAGGCCGCGGTGGCTGATGGCGTTCTTCTCCTCCGCGGTGAGTTCGGCGCAGGTCCGGGACTCGCCGAGCGGCTGGAGGATCGGGTCGTAGCCGAAGCCGTTCGCGCCGTGGGGCTCGAAGCGCAGCGTGCCGAGGAGGCGGCCCTCGACGACGCGTTCGGTGCCGTCGGGGAGGGCGAGGGCGGCGGCGCACATGAAGTGGGCGGCGCGGTGGGGGGTGTCGATGTCGGAGAGCTGGGCGAGGAGGAGTTCGAGGTTGGCGCGGTCGTCGCCGTGCTTGCCGGCCCAGCGGGCGGAGAAGATGCCGGGGGCGCCGCCGAGGACGTCGACGCAGAGGCCGGAGTCGTCGGCGACGGCGGGGAGGCCGGTGGCCTGGGCGAGGGCGTGGGCCTTGAGGAGGGCGTTCTCGGCGAAGGTGACGCCGGTTTCGCGGACGTCGGGGATCTCGGGGTAGGCGTCGGCGCCGACGAGCTCCACGCCGAGTCCGGCGTCGGCCAGGATGGCGTGGAGTTCGGCGACCTTGTGGGCGTTGCGGGTGGCGAGGACCAGGCGGGTGTGCGGCATGGTCCGATTATCCCGTCAGCCGGGGGTGCAGACCTTGGAGAGTTCGGATGCGGCGTCGGCGACGGGGGTGATGTCGGGGACGTCGCCGTTCTCGGCGGCCTTCTGTGCGTTCTCGACGGCCTTCTGGAGGTCGCCGACGGCGGTGTTGACGTCGGCGTTGCCGGTCTTGTCGCCGAGGTCGGCGAGGTCGTCGGCGATCTGGTCGAGGGCGTTGGCGGCGTCCTGCGGGCTGTTGCCGGCGTTGCTGACGGCGTTCTGCAGGTTCTGGACGTCGGTGGCGACCTGGGCTGCGACGTTGGCGCAGTCGAGGGCCTTGTCGACCGCGTCGACGGCGCTGCAGCCGATGAGGACGGTGGTGCCGAGGGCGGCCGCGGTGGCGAGCGCCGCGAGGCGGCGGGTGCGTGGGTGCATACCTTTACATACGCACCGCGCCGTCCTCGGGTTGCGTTTTGCAGACGTGCTCTTTGTCAGTTCTTGGTGATCTGTTCGAGGTCGGTGAGGGCGGCGCGCTGGAGCGCGTCGAGTTCGGCACAGCCGGCGACGGCGAGGTCGAGGAGGCTGTTGAGTTCCTTGCGGTCGAAGGGCTGGCCCTCGGCGGTGCCCTGGACCTCGACGAAGCGGCCGTCGCCGGTGCAGACGACGTTCATGTCGGTCTCCGCGCGGACGTCCTCCTCGTAGCAGAGGTCGAGCATGGGGACGCCGTCGATGATGCCGACGCTGACGGCGCTGACGGTGCCGCTGAGGGGCTGGGCCTTGGCGCGGACGAGCTTGCGGCCGTGCATCCAGGTGACGGCGTCGGCGAGGGCGACGTAGGCGCCGGTGATGGCGGCGGTGCGGGTGCCGCCGTCGGCCTGGAGGACGTCGCAGTCGAGGACGACGGTGTTCTCCCCGAGCGCCTTGTAGTCGATGACGGCGCGCAGGGAGCGGCCGATGAGGCGGGAGATCTCGTGGGTGCGGCCGCCGATCTTGCCGCGGACGGACTCGCGGTCGCCTCGGGTGTTGGTGGCGCGGGGCAGCATGGCGTACTCGGCGGTGACCCAGCCTTCGCCGCTGCCCTTGCGCCAGCGGGGGACGCCCTCGGTGACGGATGCGGTGCAGAGGACCTTGGTGTCGCCGAAGGAGACGAGGACGGATCCTTCGGCGTGCTTGCTCCAGCCGCGCTGGATGGTGACGGGGCGGAGCTCTTCGGGGGTGCGGCCGTCGATACGAGACATGGCGTCGAGCCTAGTCGTAGCGCGGCCCGGGGCCCGTGCCGGTCCGGGAACGGGCCCCTTGCGGGTGAGGTGGGGGTGGCCCCGGCGGTCAGCGCCGGGTCACATCATGTCCTCGATGTCGGCGGCGATGGGGTCGGCGTCGGTGCCGATGACGACCTGGATCGCGTTGCCCATCTTGACGACGCCGTGCGCTCCGGCGGCCTTGAGCGCGGCGTCGTCGACGAGCGAGGCGTCCTTGACCTCGGTGCGGAGACGGGTGATGCAGCCCTCGACTTCTTCGATGTTGTCGAGTCCGCCGAGCCCGGCGACGATCTTCTCTGCCTTGCTGGCCATCTGTACTCCTGGTTGGTCTCGGCCGTTCGGTCCGATTTCACACCGTAATGCAGTGGCGGACCGCTTTTGCGGGGATGCATGGGTGACGCAGCCGTGCCGCAACTGGTCTACACCACATTACCTGCCGGGAGGTAGTCCCATGGGTCCGGACGCCGCCGCAGCCGCCCCGCGTCCGAGCCGGAAGTGGAGCGGTGTCCTGTTCCAGGGCCTGCAGAAGATGGGACGGAGCCTGCAGCTGCCGATCGCGGTGCTTCCGGCGGCGGGCATCCTGAACCGGCTGGGCCAGGACGACGTCTTCGGCCCGAAGGGCCTGGGCTGGGACAACGTGGCGAAGGTCTTCGACGGCGCGGGCGGGGCGCTGCTGGACGGTTCGCTGGGGCTGCCGCTGCTGTTCGCGGTGGGTGTCGCGATCGGGATGGCGAAGAAGTCGGACGGTTCGACGGCGCTGGCGGCGGTCGCGGGTTTCCTCGTCTACTACGGGGTGCTGCACCAGTTCCCGCAGGACTGCCCGCCGGGGACGGCCTTCCTGGCGACGAGCACCATCAGCGGGGCGTGCATCCCGCCGGGGACACCGTCGGCGGCGGCTCCGGCGGCGTACCAGAACCCGGGGGTGTTCGGCGGGATCGTGATCGGGCTGCTGACGGCGTTCTTCTGGCAGCGCTACCACCGCACGAGGCTGGTGGACTGGCTGGGCTTCTTCAACGGGCGCCGGCTGGTGCCGATCGTCATGGCGTTCGTCGCGATCGCCTTCGCGGTGCTGTGCGTGTTCGTCTGGCCGCCGGTCGGTGCCGGGCTCACCGCCTTCAGCCAGTGGCTCACGGACCTGGGCTCGTACGGGGCGGGGATCTTCGGCGTCGCGAACCGGGCGCTGCTGACGGTGGGGCTGCACCAGTTCCTCAACGTCTTCGTGTGGTTCCAGTTCGGCAGTTTCACCAAGCCGGACGGGACGGTGGTGCACGGGGACATCACGCGTTTCCTGGCGGGTGACCCGACGGCCGGGCAGTTCACCTCCGGCTTCTTCCCGATCATGATGTTCGCCCTGCCGGCCGCCGCGCTGGCGATCACGCACTGCGCCCGCCCGGGGCGCCGCAAGGAGGTCGGGGGCCTGATGCTGTCGGTGGCGCTGACCTCGTTCGTGACGGGCATCACCGAGCCGATCGAGTACTCGTTCCTGTTCATCGCGCCGGCGCTGTACGCGATCCACGCGGTGCTGACGGGGGTGTCGATGGCGGTGACGTGGGCGCTGGGCGTGCACGACGGCTTCAGCTTCTCGGCGGGGCTGATCGACTACGTCATCAACTGGCACCTGGCGACGAAGCCCTGGTTGATCGTCCCGATCGGTCTGGTCTTCGCGGCGGTGTACTACGTGCTCTTCCGCTTCGTGATCACCAGGTTCGACCTGGCGACGCCGGGGCGTGAGCCGGAGGAGGTCGCGGAGGAGATGGAGCGGGGCAACGTCAAGGCGTAGCGGGGACGCCACGCTCAGGAGTGTGGTCTAGACCACACCGGAGGAGCCTTTCCTTGACGCGTCGCTTACATTTAATACTGGTCTACACCACTCGGTGGTTTAGACCAGGAGGACCCCCCATGACAACCGCCACCGCATCGGCGGCCCCCGCAGCGAAGAAGCGGGGCTCCGGCCTTTTCCAAGGCCTGCAGAAGGTCGGCCGCAGCCTGCAGCTGCCGATCGCCGTCCTGCCGGCGGCGGGCCTTCTGCTCCGTCTCGGCCAGTCCGACGTGTTCGGCGCGGACGGCCTCGGCTGGGACAACGTGGCCAAGGTGTTCGCCGGCGCAGGTGGCGCTCTGCTCGATTCGTCGCTCGGCCTGCCCCTGCTCTTCGCGATCGGCGTCGCCATCGGATTCGCCAAGAAGGCCGACGGTTCCACGGCGCTGGCCGCAGTGGTCGGCTTCTTCACCTACTACCTGGTGATCCACCAGTTCCCGATCGAGGACGGCGTGCCCGACGGCGCGACCTTCATCGGATCGGGATTCGGCGGCGGGGTCTGGCAGAAGGGCTCCGACGTCATCCCGGCCTCCTACCAGAACCCCGGTGTGCTCGGCGGCATCATCATCGGCCTGCTCTCGGCCGTGATCTGGCAGCGCTTCCACCGCACCAAGCTGGTGGACTGGCTGGGCTTCTTCAACGGCCGCCGCCTGGTGCCGATCATCATGGCGTTCGTGGGCACCGCGCTCGGCGTGCTGGTCGTCCTGGGCTGGGAGCCCATCGGCGACGTCATCAGCAACTTCGGCGAGTGGATGACCGGTCTCGGTTCCTTCGGCGCCGCGCTGTTCGGCCTGATCAACCGTGCGCTGATCCCGATCGGCATGCACCAGTTCGTGAACTCGGTGGCCTGGTTCCAGCTGGGTGACTTCACCAACTCCAGCGGCGCCGTCGTCCACGGCGACCTGACCCGCTTCTTCGCCGGCGACCCCTCCGCCGGACAGTTCATGACCGGCTTCTTCCCGATCATGATGTTCGGCCTCCCGGCCGCCGCCCTGGCCATCGCCCACACGGCCCGTCCGGAGCGCCGCAAGGCCGTCATGGGCATGATGCTCTCCCTCGCCCTGACCTCCTTCGTCACCGGTGTCACCGAGCCGATCGAGTTCTCCTTCATGTTCATCGCGCCGCTGCTGTACGCGATCCACGCGGTGCTGACGGCCGTCTCCATGGCGGTGACCTGGGCCTTCGGGGTGCACGCAGGCTTCACGTTCTCGGCCGGTGCCATCGACTACGCCCTGAACTGGAACCTGTCGACCAAGCCGTGGCTGATCATCCCGATCGGACTCGTCTTCTCGGTGATCTACTACGTGGTCTTCCGCTTCGCGATCACCAAGTTCAACCTCCCCACCCCGGGCCGCGAGCCCGAGGAGGAGAACGAGGACCTCGTCAAGGCGTAGCGCCCGGCGCGGCACACGACGAAGCCCCCGGAACCGAAGGTCTGGTTCCGGGGGCTTCGTGCTGCTTCGGGCGGGGGCGCTCAGACCTCGTAGACCGCTCCGGCCTTCGCCACCTCGACCGGGCCGTCGTAGACCTCGCGGGCGTGCTCGAGGTTGGTCCGCGGGTCGGTCCACGGCGGGATGTGGGTGAGCAGCAGCCGCCCGGCGCCCGCGCGGTCCGCGTACTGGCCGGCCTCGCGGCCGTTGAGGTGCAGGTCGGGGATGTCCTCCTTGCCGTGCGTGAAGGAGGCCTCGCACAGGAAGAGGTCGGTGCCCTCGGTGAGCGTCAGCAGCGCGTCGCAGGGACCGGTGTCCCCCGAATAGGTGATGGCGCGACCGGCGTGCTCGACACGGAAGCCGTACGCCTCGACGGGGTGGCTGACGACGTCCGCGGTGATGGTGAAGGGGCCGAGGCGGAAGGTGCCGGGTTCGAGGGTGCGGAAGTCGAAGACCTCGCTCATGCACTTCTCGTCGGGCACGTCCCCGTACGCGCTGGCCAGCCGCCGTTCGGTGCCCTCGGGCCCGTAGACGGGGATGGCGTGGGCGGGGCCGCCCTCGTGGCGGTAGTAGCGCGCGACGAAGTAGGCGCACATGTCGATGCAGTGGTCGGCGTGCAGATGGCTCAGCAGGATGGCGTCGAGGTCGTACAGACCGCAGTGGCGCTGCAGCTCGCCGAGGGCGCCGTTGCCCATGTCGAGGAGCAGCCGGAAGCCGTCGGCCTCGATGAGGTAGCTCGAGCAGGCCGATTCCGCGGACGGGAACGACCCCGAGCAGCCGACGACGGTGAGCTTCATGTGCAGAAACCTCCGTGGATTGTTCCGGGGGTCTTGCGTTGGCGCGCCACGACGCCCCCGCTCCGCAGGGGGAGGGGGGAGGGGCGGGAGCGACCCGCCATGTGCTCTTGAGCGTAAGGCGCACGGCGTGCGCGTGCTCCTCTGCGGAGCCCCGTTGTGGGCGGAATCACCAGTACGGCGCCCTCGTTGCCGGAAGTCCGGCGGGGCGAGGGCGCCGTGGGGGGAGGATCAGGCCCAGAGCTGGCCGTGCAGGGCGGCGACGGCCGCCTCGGTGGACGCGGCGGTGTAGATGCCGGTCGACAGGTACTTCCAGCCGCCGTCGGCGACGACGAACACGATGTCGGCGCGCTCCCCGGCGCGTTCGGCCTTGCGGGCCACGCCGAGGGCGGCGTGGAGGGCGGCTCCGGTGGAGACGCCGGCGAAGATGCCCTCCTGCTGGAGCAGTTCGCGGGTGCGGCGGACGGCGTCCTCGGAGCCGACGGAGAAGCGGGTGGTGAGGACGGACTCGTCGTAGAGCTCGGGGATGAAGCCCTCGTCGAGGTTGCGCAGTCCGTAGACGAGGTCGTCGTAGCGGGGCTCGGCGGCGACGATCTGCACGCCGGGGACCTTCTCGCGCAGGTAGCGGCCGACGCCCATGAGGGTGCCGGTGGTGCCGAGCCCGGCGACGAAGTGGGTGACGGAGGGGAGGTCGGTCAGGATCTCCGGGCCGGTCGTGGCGTAGTGGGCGCCGGCGTTGTCCGGGTTGCCGTACTGGTAGAGCATCACCCAGTCGGGGTGCTCGGCGGCCAGTTCCTTGGCGACGCGGACGGCGGTGTTGGAGCCGCCGGCGGCCGGGGAGGGGATGATCTCGGCGCCCCACATCGTGAGCAGTTCGCGCCGCTCGGACGAGGTGTTCTCGGGCATGACGCAGACCATGCGGTAGCCCTTGAGCCGGGCCGCCATGGCGAGCGAGATGCCGGTGTTGCCGGAGGTGGGTTCGAGGATCGTGCAGCCGGGGGTGAGCCGGCCGGCGCGTTCGGCCTGCTCGATCATGTGCAGCGCCGGGCGGTCCTTGACCGAGCCGGTGGGGTTGCGGTCCTCCAGCTTGGCCCAGACGGACACCTCGCCGGAGGGTGACAGGCGCGGCAGCCGTACCAGCGGGGTGTTGCCGACGGCTGCCAGCGGGCTGTCGTACCGCATCAGCGCCCGCCGACGCGGTCGGCCGGCAGGCCGCTGCCGCCGGCGACCGCGGGGAGGATCGTCACGCTGTCGCCGTCGGTGAGCTTGGTGGCGATGCCGTCCAGGAAGCGGACGTCCTCGTCGTTGAGGTAGACGTTGACGAAGCGCCGCAGCTCGCCGCCGTCGACGATGCGCTCGCGGATGCCGGTGTGGCGGGTGTCGAGGTCGGCGAGGAGTTCGTCGACGGTGCTGCCGCTGCCTTCGACGGCCTTGGCGCCGTCGGTGTACGTGCGGAGGATGGTCGGGATGCGGACCTCGATGGCCATGCGTCGGCTCCAGTGGGTGCGTGAGTACGGCGGGAAGCGGGGTTGCGCGGGCTGACGGTGCTCAGGCGCACGTACATGCCGCGCTGGCGAGGCGGCACAGGTCGACGTGCAGCCGCGCCACGAGCAGCGTGCCCGGCGCCCTGTCGCTCACGTCGTGGGAAACCATGGGCTCATCGTATCGATTCCCCCCGGGCCCCAGAGACGGTCGTCCCAGGATACGGACCGTCGCGTCTCAGATGGACGGGTCGACGACCTCCACCGGCTCCTCGGTGACCTCGCCGTCCACGATGCGGAACGAGCGGAACTGGAAGGGGCCGGCGCCGTCGGTGTCGGCGGTGGAGACCAGTACGTAGTGGGCGCCGGGCTCGTTGGCGTAGGAGATGTCGGTGCGCGAGGGGTAGGCCTCGGTGGCGGTGTGCGAGTGGTAGATGACCACCGGCTCCTCGTCGCGGTCGTCGAGTTCCCGGTAGAGCTTGAGCAGGTCGGTGGAGTCGAACTCGTAGAACGTGGGCGAGCGGGCCGCGTTGAGCATCGGGATGTGCCGCTCGGGCCGGCCGCTGCCGGCCGGACCCGCGATCACGCCGCAGGCCTCGTCCGGGTGGTCGGCGCGGGCGTGGGCGACGAGTGCGTCGTGCAGGGCACGGGTGATGGTCAGCATGGTCGTCAGGATAGAGAAGGTGACCGCCGTACGGCTGTACGGCGGTCACCTGCTGAGACGCCGGGCCCGGGACTACTCCTGGGCGAGGGCCAGGGCGCGGTCGCCGGGGGTGCGCCGCTTGAGGACCGCGTAGCCGATGCCGAGCAGGGCCGACCAGACGAGCCAGACGTACAGGCCGAGGCGGGTGTCTGCGTCGGTCGCCATGAGGACGACGACGGAGAGCAGCGCCACGATGGCGATCCAGTTGGTGACCGGGGCGCCCGGCATCCGGAAGTCGGCGGCGGGCAGCAGCCCGGCGCGGACCTTGGCGCGGTAGCGCAGGTGCGCGGCGAGGATCACGATCCAGGTCCACAGGCCGGCGCAGGTGGCGACGGAGGTGATGTAGACGAACGCCTTGTCCGGGGAGACGACGTTGACGATGACGCCGATGCCCATGAAGAGGGTGGACATGACGAGCGCGGGCAGCGGGAGTTGCCGGTCGCTGAGCTTGGCCACGGCCTTGGGCGCCTCGCCGTTGACGGCCAGGCCGCGCAGCATCCGGCCGGTGGAGTAGATGCCGGAGTTGCAGGAGGACAGGGCGGCGGTGAGGACCACGAAGTTCATGATCCCGGCGGCGCCGGGGATGCCGACCTGGGCGAAGACCTGGACGAAGGGGCTGACGCCCGCGGTGTACTTGGTCCAGGAGAAGACCGACAGCAGGACGATCAGCGTGCCGACGTAGAAGATGCCGATGCGGACCGGCAGGGTGTTGATCGCCTTGCGCAGGGTCTGCTTGGGGTTCTCGGCCTCGCCCGCGGTGATGCCGACCAGTTCGACGCCGAGGTAGGCGAAGATCACGCCCTGCATGGCGAGCATGGCCTGCCAGGCGCCGTTGGGGGCGAAGCCGCCGTCGGCCCACAGGTGGGTGACGGATGCGGTGTCGCCGGCGGAGGAGAAGCCGAAGGTCAGGATGCCGACGCCGATGACGATCATCGCGACGATCGCGGTGACCTTGATCGTGGAGAACCAGAACTCCAGCTCGCCGAAGATCTTGACCGAGACGAGGTTGCCGACGAAGAGCACCACGAGGGCGACCGCGGCGGTGGACCAGACGGGGATCGACGGCCACCAGAAGTTGATGTAGGCACCCGCGACGGTGACCTCGGACATGCAGGCGGTGACCCACAGGGCCCAGTACGACCAGCCGGTGGCGAAGCCGGCGAACGGCCCGAAGAACTCACGGGCGTAGTCGGCGAAGCTGCCGGAGGTGGGGCGGTAGGTGAGGAGCTCGCCGAGGGCCCGCATGATGAAGAAGATCACGATGCCGGCGGCCGTGTAACAGGCGATCAGGCTGGGCCCGATGGCGGCGATGCCCTTGCTGGACCCGTAGAACAGGCCCGTGCCGATGGCGCCGCCGATGGCGATCATCTGGACCTGACGGGCGCTGAGTCCCCGCTTGTAGCCCTCTTCCGGCGCGGCCCCCGTGGCGCCGTCGCCCGATTCGTACTGCTCGACCTGCGTCGAGGTCATGGTGCTGTGCCTTTCTCCATGCCCGTCCGGCCGCGACGGCCCGGATCGGGTTCCGATCCCCCCGGATGGTGGAGGTGCACGCCGGGGTCAGCCGGCCACGCGACCGACCGGGACAGGGGTGGCGTCACGGCCGGTGGTCGAGGATTCGTATCACGGGGTGTGCGCCGGGCACGCAGCGCAAATGTGGCACATGGCACAGGAAGAAGCGGACAGAAGGTGCGCCGAATGGGAATGCGGTCCGCTGCGGTGACGTGATCGTTATCCGGAATTGAGCGTCGTCTGAGCGAACGGACGCCCCCCGGATCACGGCATGAGGGTCTCCACGAGGCTCTCCTGGAGCGCCCCGAGCCAGAGGTAGGCCATGACGAGCGGTTTGCGCGGGTCGGAGTCCGGCAGCCGGTACAGCTCGCTGTCCTCGTCCTCGCTGACCTCCAGCCGGGTCCCCATGGTCAGCCGCAGGTCGTTGAGGGTGCCGAGCCACCGGCGCGCCTGCTCCGCGTCGAGGCTGAGCACCGCTCCCCCGTCACCGCCGGGGGTCAGCGCGTCGAGGCTGCGGACGACGGCGAGCGCGTCGCCGCGCTTGCGGGTGCGCAGGTCGTTCTCGGTGTAGCGGCGGAAGTCCGAGGAGTCCGCCTCCTCCTCGTAGGCGTCGGGGAAGAGCCGGGCGAGCGCCGGGTCCTGCGGGGGCCGGGTGGGGCCCTCGGCGAAGAGCTCGGCCAGCGGGTCGGCCGGTTCGGCGCCGTCGGCGGCGTCGCCGGGGCCGATCAGCTCCAGGAGCTGCACGGCCAGGCTGCGCAGGATGGAGATCTCGACCTCGTCGAGCGCGACGGCGGCGCCGCCTGCGGCGGCGGTCTGGAAGTAGCCGGGCATGTCGGTATCAGCCGTCCCTCAGGGGCTCGGTGGTCTTCTCGGTGGTCTCGCGGCCTCGGTGGTCTCGCGGCCTCAGCGGTCCTGCGTCAGGGTGGCCCACAGCCCGTAGCCGTGCATGGCCTGCACGTCGCGCTCCATCTCCTCGCGCGTGCCGCTGGAGACCACGGCGCGGCCCTTGTGGTGCACGTCGAGCATGAGCTTGGTGGCCTTGTCCTTCGGATAGCCGAAGTACGCCTGGAAGACGTAGGTCACGTAGCTCATCAGATTGACCGGGTCGTTGTGGACGACAGTCACCCAGGGAACGTCCGGGGACGGCACCTCGAAGGGGGCCTCGCTCGACTCGGTCCGTTCGATCTCTGCGGGGGCGACACTCACGGGACCCATGCTGTCACCAGACCGTGCCGACAGGGAAACCGGCCCTCCGAGAAATCGTCACTCTGACGAGAGTTGGGGGTAGCATCCTCGGACATGAGCACTGCAGACCTGGGGCTGCCCGTCACTGTCCCCTCCACCGCGCTGTTCACCGACCGGTACGAGCTGACCATGCTGCAGGCCGCGCTGCGCAGCGGCGCCGCCCACCGTCGTTCGGTGTTCGAGGTGTTCACCCGCCGGCTGCCCGAGGGGCGCCGGTACGGGGTGGTGTGCGGTACCGGACGGGTACTGGACGCCGTGGAGAACTTCCGCTTCGACGACCGCATCCTGGCCTTCCTGGAACGGGAGCGCGTCGTGGACGCGCCCACCCTGGAATGGCTGGCCGGCTACCGCTTCCGAGGCGACGTCCTCGGGTACCCCGAGGGCGAGGTGTACTTCCCCGGCTCGCCGGTCATGCGGATCGAGGGCACCTTCGCCGAGGCGGTGCTGCTCGAGACGGTGGTGCTGTCGATCCTCAACCACGACTCCGCGATCGCCGCCGCCGCCTCCCGGATGGCCGTGGCCGCCGGGGGCCGCCCGCTGATGGAGATGGGTGCCCGCCGCACCCACGAACTGGCGGCGGTGGCGGCCTCCCGCGCCGCCTACGTCGGCGGCTTCGCCTCCTCCAGCAACCTCGCCGCAGGGTTCCGCTACGGCCTGCCGACCATCGGCACCAGCGCGCACGCCTTCACCCTGCTCCACGACGACGAGCGGGACGCCTTCACCGCCCAGGTCGAGTCGCTCGGCCGGGGCACCACCTTGCTGGTCGACACCTTCGACGTGGCGACGGCCGTCCGGGCCGCCGTGGAGATCGCCGGGCCGGAGCTCGGCGCGGTGCGCATCGACTCCGGGGACCTGCTGCTGCTCGCCCACCGGGTGCGGCAGCAGTTGGACGACCTGGGGGCGAAGAACACCCGGATCGTGGTGACCTCGGACCTGGACGAGTACGCGATCGCCTCGCTGGCCGCGGCGCCGGTCGACGCGTACGGGGTCGGCACCTCCCTGGTGACCGGCAGCGGGCAGCCGACCTGCTCGATGGTCTACAAGCTGGTCGCCCGGGCCACCTCCGACGACCCGGGCGCGCCCCTGGTGCCCGTCGCCAAGAAGTCCATGGGCGGCAAGACCAGCATCGGCGGACGCAAGTGGGCGGCCCGGCGGCTGGACGCCGACGGGGTCGCCGAGGCCGAGGTGATCGGCACCGGACCGGTCCCGGGACCGCTGGCGGACCGGCAGTTGCTGGTGCCGCTGGTGCTGGGCGGCGAGACCGTGCACCGGGAGCCGCTGGACGCGGCCCGCACCCGCCACATCGAGGCGCGCGCCGCCCTGCCGCTGTCCGCGACCCAGCTGTCGCGCGGCGAGCCGGCGCTGCACACCGAGTACATCACCCACTGATCCGCCGGGGCACCCTGCCGCGGCAGGGCCGCCGCTCACTAGAGTCGACAAGCGACAGCGACCGGAAGGACCGACCACCATGCACCGCGCACTGATCGTCGTGGACGTGCAGAACGACTTCTGCGAGGGCGGCAGCCTGGCGGTCGCCGGCGGCTCCGAGGTCGCCGCCGCCATCACCGACCTCATCGGGGACGCCACGGCCGGCTACCGGCACGTCGTGGCCACCCGCGACCACCACGTCGCCCCCGGCGACCACTTCTCCGACCACCCCGACTACGTCCACACCTGGCCGGTGCACTGCGCCGCCGGCACCGAGGGCGTCGGTTTCCACCCCAACTTCGCTCCGGCGGTCGCCTCGGGCGCGGTGGAGGCGGTCTTCGACAAGGGCGCGTACGCGGGCGCGTACAGCGGCTTCGAGGGTGCCGACGAGAACGGCACCGGGCTGGCCCGGTGGCTGCGCGAGCGCGGGGTGGCGGAGGTCGACGTGGTCGGCATCGCCACCGACCACTGCGTGCGGGCGACCGCGCTGGACGCCGTGCGGGAGGGCTTCCGCACCCGGGTGCTGCTCGACCTGACGGCGGGCGTCATGGCGAGGACGACCGCGTCGGCGCTGGAGGAGCTGCGCGCCGCCGGCGCCGAGCTGTCCGGGAAGCCGGTCGTCCGCGAACAGGCCTGACGGCCAGTGGCGGGAGGACGGCCCCCGGGGCCGCGCCCCGGGTTCAGCGGCGCACCGTCGGGCCCAGCAGCGCCGCGATGGACTGCCAGGGGGCGGCCGGGGCCGAGGGGATGCGGCGCCAGACGAGCCCGTCGGGGTGGTGGAGGACGGCGTTGATCTCGTCGGACGTGGGGGGCTCCATGTTGCCGACGAGACGGACGGTACGGAAGCCCAGGTTCCGCAGGCGGGTCAGCGCGCGCTGGCGGTTGGCCGAGACGACGAGCACCCTGATGTACTCGTCCGGGGCCCCGCCGGGCGAGGGCAACCGGAGGGCCACGACGACGTCGCCGCTCGGAAGCCTGGTGAAACCGCCGCTGGCCATAAGCACATGATCGGCAGATCGGCCCCCGTCCACCAGGGGACGGGGGCCGATCAGGTCACTTCGTGCGGAGCGTGATCACTTCTTGGAGGGACCCACCCGGACGGTGATGGTGCTGCCGTCCCGGGCCTCGTGGAGGATCGTGATGCTGGTGTTCGTCGGGCTCACCTTCACGCTGCCCGTGGGGTTCTCCGAGGACCAGTAGGAGTTCTTGTCGTCGAAGACCGTGTTGCCGGGCAGGCTCGGGAGCTTGGTGGCAACGCCGTTCTTGTGCAGGGTGATGGCGTCGGTGCGGGCCTTGGTGAACGTGGAGTCGTAGGACTGCACGCGGTTGCGCTGCAGCGTGCCGTCGCTCCACTTCAGCGCCTTGGGGTGGGCGTCGATCGGGAGGATCCGGCCGGAACCGGCGTGCTCACTGACGTTGTTGTCGTCCTGCGAGGTGTCCCACAGCCAGATCAGCAGGCCGTTCTGGTACGCGTAGTGCTCGACCCAGTTCTCCTTGGTGGTGCCCCAGCCGAAGTTGTAGGGGCCGACCTTCAGGGTCTTGTCGTACGAGACGTACTGCCGGTTCTCCGCGATGTAGTACTGCGGGTAGTCCTCGGAGAACGTGGAGCCCTTGGCCGTGAAGCCGTTCACGGTCCAGCCGTTGTCACCGGCCTCGGCACCGTCGCTGAGCAGGGTGGCCCCGTCCGCGGTCACGGTGATGGCGTCGGCGAGGAAGCCCTTCATCGCCAGTCCACCGTCGGTCTGGTAGCGGAAGCGCAGCTTGACCGACTGTCCCGCGTAGGCGTCCAGCGGGACGACCATGTCCTGGTAGGAGGTCGCGCTGCCGGTCAGCGCCGGCTTGTCGCTGGCGTCGCGCGGGAGCGGGGCACCGCCGATGGTGCCGTCGAGCGCCGTCCAGGTGGCGCCGCCGTCGGTGGACACCTCGGTGTAGAGGTAGTCGTAACTGCGCTCGATGTCGTACCAGGCCTTGAGGGACAGGCTCGCCGAGGTCTTGCCCGTGAGGTCGACGTCGCGGGTGAGGGTGTTGCTCAGGTTGTTGCCCTTGCTGCTCCACCACTGCTTCGCGCCCTCGGCCGGCGTCGCCAGCTCGGTGGTCACGGTCTTCTTCGGCAGCGTGACGACCAGGCCCTGCTTCCTCGCGGTGTTGTACTCCGCGACACCGAGGGTGCTGATCCCGACCTTGCCGGCCTTTGCGGTGCTGTAGTTCAGCCAGCCCAGCTGCAGCTTGTCCCAGGCGGTCATGTCGCCGGGCAGGTCGCCGATGGAGTCCTTGCCGGCGCCGAGCCAGGAACCGGACGACATCAGCGTCCAGAAGCCGGTGGAGTTCTCGGCGGTGTTGGTGGTGTCGTAGTGGTCCGGCAGACCGAGGTCGTGGCCGAACTCGTGGGCGAAGACGCCGAGGCCGCCGTTCTCCGGCTGGACGGTGTAGTCGCCGACCCAGACGCCGGTGTCGCCGATCTGGGTGCCACCGAGCAGGTTGCCCGCCGGGCCGGTGGCGCCGGCGTCGGTGCCGAACGCGTACCAGCGGTGGGCCCAGATCGCGTCCTCGCCCTGGGCGCCGCCGCCGGCGGACTCGTCCTCACCGGCGTGCACGATCTGGAAGTGGTCGATGTAGCCGTCGGGCTCGTTGAAGTTGCCGTCGCCGTCGTAGTCGTAGCGGTCCCACTGGTCGTACTCGGCCAGCTTCGCCTTGATCGTGGCGGCGGAGTCACCGGCGGCCTTGCGCGCGGCGACCCACTTGTTCACCGCGTCCGCGACGAGGTTCCAGGTGCAGGTGTCGCACTGGTTGCTGCCGTACCGGGCCTCGTTCCAGTCGACCTTGACCCAGTCGGCGACCTCGCCGGCGACCGAGTAGCGGCCGGAGGACTGCTTCTCGTAGTACTTCGCCATCGACTCCTTGCCGGAGGCCTTGGAGAAGTACAGGTCCTGGAAGTGCTGCTTGTTGTAGTCCGCCTGCCACGCCGTGCTGTTGTCCTTGCGACGGTCGGGCTTGGCTATCTGGTTGTGCGCGGGACCGGCCGTACCGCCGTACTGGGGGTCGGTCTTGGTCCCGAACTCGGCGAGGATCACGAAGATCTTGTCGGTCTTCTCGCGCCCGAGTTCGACGTACTTGTTCTTGCCGAGCTTGACCACGTCCGAGGCACCGCGGTCCTCGACCTTGGACTTGCCCGAGATGACCTGCTCGATCGCCTGCTGGCGCTGGGCGGACTGGCGCTCGCTCAGCGGGCCCTTCAGATCGTGCTCGACGCGCTCCGCCTTCGCCGGGTCGTGCCGCACGACGCGACCGGCCTGCGGGTCGGCCTGGGCTGCCGCGACGGGGAAGGCGGTGGCGCCTATTGCGGCGATCGCCACGGCCAGAGCGGCGGATCTGATGGTCCGTCGTTGGCTTATCACGATGTATTGACCTCCCTAGGGTGAAGCCATTGCACCGGAGTGACGGATGAAAAGACAGATCTTGACTTGCCCATGACCGGCAAGTACGGTGAGCGACCGATCCGTTGCACATAGCGGACACATCGGCCTGCGCAACTCCACTTCGCCGCAGGCTCGTTGCCTCCCGGGGAAGATCGCGATGCGACCCCGTGCGCCCCCCGTGCTTCCGCACCGTGGGTTAGGTCACGCTTACCGGGCGTTCCGTGCGGGCATCTCGCACCATAGAGTCGGTGGTTGGCGTGCCACGTCTGAACCACCGGGAAGACGGCCCTGGCCGACGCTCCGCCACAATCGTCGTATATGAGGACGGATCAGCCATGCCACGTCCCACCCCCGCACAGCTGACCTACGGTTCCGCGACCGTGGTGCTCTCCACCCTCGCGATGCTGCTGCTCTCCGAGGCGAGATCGGGCGTCGCGGTGGCGGTCATCGCCGCGGCAGGACTGACGCTCGGTGTCCTGGTCGCCGTGACGGCGGCGATCCCGGCCGGCACGCGCCGCACGAGGCGCGAACTGCCCGCCGCACAGCAGCCGGTGCCACGACCCCGCGTCCGCGGTGCCGCCGAAACCCGGCTGGGCGAGCACTCGCTGCGGCGCTGAACGCACCCGCGCAGAACACGCCGACGGCCCCGGAGCGTCCACTCCGGGGCCGTCGTCTTCGTCTTCGTCGGTGCGGGTGTCAGGCCTGGACGACGACGGTCTTGGCCGCCTTGTCGTGCCAGCACTGGCGGTACGGCTTGTCCCACAGGTGCCACAGGACGTTCAGCAGCGACAGGATGGAGCCCACGCACGGCACGATGCCGATGAAGGAGTAGACCGCCGCGCGACCCCAGGCGGCGCTGCCGGGCGGGCTGCCGTCGGCCAGCTTGGCGACGCGGATCTTCATGACCTTCTTGCCGATGGTCTGACCGGTCGACTGGAGCATCAGGCCCTCGTACGCGAACGCGCCCGCGAAGACGAGCAGCTCGATCACGAGGAACGCGCCGGTGTCCGTGAAGGAGGTGCCCGTGGCGACCATCAGGATGATGAGCGCGACGAGGAAGATGCCGCCGTCGATGAGCCGGGCGAGGAAGCGCTGGCCGCTGCCGGCCAGCGGGGGCATGCCCGCCAGGGCCGGGTCCGTCGGCATCTGGCCGTAACCGGGCGCCTGCTGCGGATAGGCGTAGGGCGACTGCTGCTGCGGGAACGGCTGCTGGTCGTAAGGGTTCTGGCCCTGGGGGTGCGGCTGCTGTCCGTACGGGTTCTGCCCGTACGGGTCCTGGCCCCCCGAGCCGCCCTGCGGGTAACCGTAGCCGGGCGGTTGATTCGAACTCATGGAGTGAGTAAATCAGCCGGGCATGACGGCGCATAGACGGTGATGGTCACGGCCCTGCGACGATCACCCCACAGCGTGCCTTACTCCACCGAAACCACCACGGTTTGCCCCGCTTTGTCGTGCAGGCACTGACGGTACGGCTTGTCCCAGGTGCACCAGAGCACTTCGATGATCCAGAAGATCTCACCACAGCACGGGATGATCGGCACCAGGGAGTAGACCGACTCCCGCTTCAGCGCCGCCGGGGCCGTCGGATTGGTGCCGTCGGCGAGCATGCCGACCCGCACCTTGAGCAGCTTCTTGCCCAGGCTCTGCCCGGAACGGGTGAGCATGAACACCTGGTAGGCCAGGTAGATCACGGCGTAGATGACGCCCTGGGAGAACACCGCGCCGGTGGCGTTGTAGTCGTAGTCCCAGATCAGCCCGGTGAGGCCGTAGACCGGGATGCCGATGATCAGCCCGTCGACGATGCGCGCGAGCAGCCTGCGCCCCCGGTGCGCCAGCGGGGGCATCCCGGCCAGGGGATCGGGCTCGCCCGCTCCGTACGGGCCACTGGCGTAGGGGTCGCCGCCGCCGTAGCCCGGGGGCGGCTGGTCGTAGGGCGAGCCGCCGGGCGGGGGCTGGTACGGGGGCGGCGGGTAGGGCTGCTGCCCGGGCGGCGGCGGCTGCTCCGCAGGCGGCGGTGACTGCCCGGGCGGCGGCTGCGCGGGCCCGGACGGCTCCCGGGGCGGCTTGGCGAACGGGTCCTCGGGCTGGTCGGTGCTCATGCCCCGAGTGAAACCCGGACGATTCGGCCGCGCCTCCGGCGGGGGCCGTTCGGGTGTCAGCTGTCGCGGGCCACGAAGGTGCGTGCCGCCTTGTCGTGCCAGCACTGCCGCCACGGCCGGTCGAACAGGCACCACACCAGCCCGAGGAGGCCGATCACGAGCGCGTCCAGCACCGTGTGGGTGAGCCAGCGCAGCAGCGCCTGCCCGAAGCCGGGCTCGTACCGGCTCTCGACGTCCACCACGCGCAGGCCGAGCAGCTTCTTGCCCAGGGTGCGGCCCCACTTGGCGGTGGGCAGCACCTCGTACAGCACTCCGGTGACGAGCGCGACGGCGGCGAGGATGCCCAGTTGCACGCCCGTCGTGCCGTCGACCAGCCAGACCGTCACCTCCTCGCCGGTCAGCCGGGCGGCGTCCACCTTGTCGCGCAGGTGCTCGTACGCCGCCGTGCCCAGCGGCAGAGCGGCGGCCGCGACGACCGCGCCCACCACCGCGCTGTCGATCAGCCGGGCCACCAGGCGCCTCCCCGGCGACGCGGGGCGCGCCTGCCGCCGCGCGGGGGCCGACGGGTCGTCGGCCGCCGGCCGCCATGACGCGGGGGCGGCGGCCTCCCCGCCCTGCGGCGGGACCTGACGGGCCAGGTCGTGCACCTGCTGCGCCCACGGGACGGGAGCGGGCTGCTGCTGCCCGGGCACCGCGCTCTCGGTCGGCGCGGACGCCGTGCTCCCGGCCGCGCCCGCGGCGGCCGCACGGGCGGCCGCGGGAGCCGGGGCCGGCGACGGGGCGGGGGCGGCGGTCCGCAGGGGGGCCGGCGAAGGGGCCTGGACCCGGTCGGGTGCGGCGGGCTGCTCCGCACGCTCGGGGGTGCCCCACGACACGCGGGGCGCGGGGGCCTGACGGGCCGGGTCGGCGGCCCACGCCCGCTCCGGGGCGGGATCCGGACGGGACTCCTGCCGCGGCTGCTCCGCGGGGCGCGACTGCGGCTGCGGCTGCGCCTGTGCCTGCAGCCCGGTGAAGGTGCCGGGTCCGCGTTCGGCCCTCGGCGCCAGCGGGTCCTCGTCCAGGAACATCGGCCCGGACTCCTCCAGCGCAGGGGTCCACGGCGTCGCCGCCGGGGTCTGCGGCACCGGGGGCGCGGGCGGCGGTGCCAGCACGGGGCCGGCCGCTGCCACGGCGGCACCGGACGGCGGCGCGAGGTCCTCCCCGGGCTGCGGGGCGGGGCGGCTCGTACCGGGCACCCAGGAGGACCCGTTCCAGTACCGGATGTAGCCCGGGATGGACGGGTCCGGGTAGTACCCGGGACCGGGCAGACTCCCGCCGCTGCTACCGGAGGTCATCCGAGACAACTCCCCTCACGACCGACACGTTCGGACCAGCCCGCCGTCCCCGGCGTGCAAGGGACGACACTAACGAAGAACGCGGCGGGCGGACGAAAGAAACGATCCTTGGGCGAGGATCGGTATTCCGGGGCAAATCCCGTCGACCGAACCGATACGCTTCCGAACTGACACCGCCTCGGACGGACGGGGACGTGCGCGCCGCGGAGCCGTGGGCGCGGCGGGGGCGGGAACGGGAGGGCCGTCGTACGGCCGGACGCACCCAGGGCGGGGCGGACGGCGACGTTCCGTGTGTACCGCATCCATCTCACGCGTGCCGGGCCTTCGGGAAAAGTCTTCCCGATCGCCCGGACCCGCGTAATGGTGAAGGCCGTATGCGCTCTCTCCCGGTGCGGGCCCCGCGCAGCACCCGCCGCGCAGCACCGCCAGGGGCCTTCGCGCCGAGGAAAGGACGACGAGATGCACACCGTGGTCGAACGGGAACTGGAGATGCACCTGGTGCTGTCGCCCGAGCGCAGCATCGCCGTCCCGGCCAAGCTGTCCTACCGGGCGGAGGATCCCTTCGCCGTGCACATCACCTTCCACATCGGCTCCGACTGCCCCGTCAACTGGACCTTCGCCCGGGAGCTGCTGGTCGAGGGGGTGTTCCGGCCGAGCGGGCACGGTGACGTACGGATCTGGCCGACCAAGACGGACGGACGGAGCGTGATCTGCATGGCCCTCAGCTCGCCGGACGGCACCGCCCTGCTGGAGGCGTCCTCGCACCCGGTGGCGGCGTGGCTGGAGCGCACGCTGCGGGCGGTGCCGCCGGGGACGGAGCTGGACCACCTGGCCATGGACGAGCGGCTGGACGAGCTGCTGGCCCCGGCCGCCGGGGAGGGCGCGCGCGACGAGCGCCGCACGCCCGACCCCTGGCACGGCGCCGACGAGCCGCCGGACGCGTAGGGCGGCGGCCCGCGGGCCGGGTGGCCGGAGCCGTGGGCTCAGAACACCTTGCCGGGGTTGAGGATGCCGAGCGGGTCGAAGACGGCCTTGACACCGCGCTGCATCTCCACGCCGACCGGGCCGAGTTCGCGGGCCAGCCACTCCTTCTTCAGGACGCCGACGCCGTGCTCCCCGGTGATCGTGCCGCCGAGCTCCAGGCCGAGCGCCATGATCTCGTCGAAGGACTCGCGGGCCCGGCCGGACTCCTCGGGATCGGCGGCGTCGAAGCACACCACGGGGTGGGTGTTGCCGTCCCCGGCGTGCGCGCACACGCCGATCGTCAGGTCGTGCTTGCGGGCGATCGCCGCGACCCCGTCGAGCATCGCGGCGAGCCTGCCGCGCGGCACGCACACGTCGTCGATCATCGTGGCCGTGGAGACCCGCTCCAGTGCGGGCAGCGCCATCCGCCGTGCCTGCAGCAGCATTTCGGACTCCGCCGCGTCCTCGGCGGGCACCACCTGCGTCGCCCCGGCGGCCGTGCACAGCGCCCCCAACGCGGCCAGGTCGGCGGCCGGGTCGGGGGTGTCGAAGGCGGCGAGCAGCAGTGCCTCGGTCGACTCGGGCAGCCCCATGCTGGTCATGTCGTTGACCGCGCGCACGGTCGTGCCGTCCATCAGCTCCAGCAGCGAGGGCACGTGGCCGCCGGTCATGATGTCGCAGACCGCCGCGCAGGCCGCCTCGGCCGAGCCGAACTCCGCCACCAGCGCCAACTGGGCGGGCGGCGCGGGCTTGAGTGCCAGCACGGCCCGCACGACGACGCCGAGGCTGCCCTCGGAGCCGACGAACAGCCGGGTCAGGTCGTAGCCGGCGACGCCCTTGGCGGTGCGCCGGCCGGTGCGCAGCAGCCGTCCGTCGGCCAGGACGACCTCCAGGCCGAGGACGTACTCGGCGGTGACCCCGTACTTCACGCAGCACAGGCCGCCGGAGCCGGTGCCGATGTTGCCGCCGATGGTGCACTGCTCCCAGCTGGAGGGGTCCGGCGGGTAGTACAGGCCCCGCTCGGCGACGGCGCGGGAGAGGGCGGCGTTGACGACGCCCGGCTCGACGACGGCGACCCGGTCGACGGGGTCGATCTCCAGGATGCGGTCCATCCTGGTCAGGGAGAGCACGATGCAGCCGTCGGAGGCGTTGGCGGCGCCCGACAGGCCGGTGCGGGCCCCCTGCGGCACGACGGGCACCCGCAGCGCCGTGGCGGTCCGCATGACGTGCTGGACCTGCTCCACGGTGCGCGGCAGGACGACCACCGCGGGCGCCCCGGCCGGGCAGAAGCTGGCCATGTCGTTGGCGTACGAGGCGGTGACGTCGGGATCGGCGAGGATGGCCTCGTCGGGGAGTCCGGCGCGCAGCCGGTCGATGAGATCGCCCATGCGTCCAGCTTCGCACCGCGCCGCCGCCCGGGGAAGATCACGTCACCGCGCGGTTCACGGCTTCCTGAGTATCCGTACGGATGGTGGCGCGGGCGGGGGCGCGGCGAGGATGGCCGCCGTGACGGACACGACGGACCCCGGGGGCACGGCGCAGGCGCGGCGACGCCACGGGCGAAGGATCGTGGTGCGCTGCGTGTGGGCGGTCGTGCTGCTTGCCCCGCCGGTGGTGCTGTGGGTCATGGGCGCGGCGGACGCGGCGCAGCACAAGAGCCCCACGGACTGGGTGGGCAACCACCGCGCCAAGGTCGCGCTGGAGAACGCCGCCCTGCTCATCGCGGGCCTGCCGGCCGCCGGGGTGGTGATCGGTGCCCTCGCCGGGGCGCTGCGGCGGCCGCCGCGCACGGGGCTGTGGGCGGCGACGGGGGCGGTGCTGGGGGCGCTGGCGTTGTGGGCGTTCGGCGCGTACGCGTTTCTGACGGCCCTGCGCCACCTCACGATCGTCTTCTGACGGCGACCGGCGCCGGCCGCGCCCTCCCCCGCGGGGGCACGGTCCGGCGCCGGAGTCGGCGGCGGTGGCGATCAGAGGTTGCCGCGGCGCTCCTGCTCGCGCTCGATCGCTTCGAAGAGCGCCTTGAAGTTGCCCTTGCCGAAGCCCATCGAACCGTGCCGCTCGATCATTTCGAAGAAGACGGTCGGGCGATCCTGGACAGGCTTGGTGAAGATCTGCAGCAGGTAGCCGTCTTCGTCCCGGTCTGCCAGGATCTTCAACTCCCGCAGGGTGTCGATCGGGACACGGGTGTCGCCGACCCACTCGCCGAGGGTGTCGTAGTAGGAGTCGGGCGTGTCGAGGAACTCGACGCCCGCGGCGCGCATGGCGCGGACCGAGGCGACGATGTCGTTGGTGGCGAGGGCGATGTGCTGGACGCCCGGGCCGCCGTAGAACTCCAGGTACTCGTCGATCTGGGACTTCTTCTTGGCGATCGCGGGCTCGTTGATGGGGAACTTGACCTTCAGCGTGCCGTCCGCGACGACCTTGGACATCAGGGCCGAGTACTCGGTGGCGATGTCGTCACCGACGAACTCCTTCATGTTGGTGAAGCCCATGACGCGGTTGTAGAAGGTCACCCAGTCGTTCATCTTGCCGAGCTCGACGTTGCCGACGCAGTGGTCGATCGCCTGGAAGAACCGCTTGGCCGGCGGCTCCACGATCGGCTCGGCGGCGACGTAGCCGGGCAGGTACGGGCCCTTGTAGGCGCCGCGCTCGACCAGGGTGTGGCGGGTCTGGCCGTAGGTGGCGATGGCGGCCAGCACCACGGTGCCGTACTCGTCGCCGACCTCGTGGGGCTCCTCCAGGCCGGTGGCGCCGTGGGCGAGGGCGTAGTCGTAGGCGGCGCGGACGTCCGGCACCTCCAGGGCCAGGTCCACGACGCCGTCGCCGTGGGCTGCGACGTGCTCCTCCAGGAAGCGGCCGTGGTCGGTGGCGGCCCTGACGACGGAGGTGAAGACGAAGCGGGCGCTGCCGGACTCCAGGACGTAGGACGCGGTCTCGCGGCTGCCGTTCTCCGGTCCGGAGTAGGCCACGCGCTTCATGCCGAACGCGGTCGAGTAGTAGTGGGCGGCCTGCTTGGCGTTGCCCACCGCGAAGACGACCGCGTCCATTCCCTTGACCGGGAACGGGTCCGCGTCGCCGGGGGTGGGGGAAGTGTGATCCAGGGTCTCAGTCATGGCAGCAGCCTCGCCCGGCACCTCAAGGTGCGCAATAGTTTGCAGAACGACTGGACAACCTGTACAGCAGTCGGCGGAAATCAGGCGGCATTCTGTGCACGGTGACCACCGTCACAGGAGGGACTGGGGTGTCATGGGGATCGACCGGCTGGACGGACGGCTGATCAAGCTGCTCGCCGAGGAACCGCGGATCGGCGTGCTGGAGGCCTCGCGGCGCCTGGGAGTGGCGCGCGGGACCGTGCAGGCACGGCTGGACCGCCTTCAGGCCAATGGGGTGATCCGCGGCTTCGGACCGCAGGTCGACCCGGCCGCGCTGGGCTACCCGGTGACGGCCTTCGCCACGCTGGAGATCAAGCAGGGGCAAGGCCCGGACGTGCGGGCGCATTTGGCCGGCGTCCCGGAGGTCCTGGAGCTGCACACCACGACCGGGCAGGGGGACATGCTGTGCCGGCTGGTGGCCCGCTCGAACGCCGATCTCCAACGTGTGATCGACCGGGTTGTGGGCTTTGATGGCATCGTGCGGGCCTCCACGGCGATCGTCATGGAGAACCCGGTCCCGTTGCGGATCATCCCGCTGGTCGAGCAGGCGGCACAGGACGCGGACACGTAGCCGAGGGACGGCAGGGGTGATGCCCGGTGAGCTTCTGGGAGTACCTCGCCAGCCGTCACGAGCAGCTGCTGATCGACGCGTACCAGCAGGCCAGCCTCGTCTTCCAGTGCATGGTGCTGGCGACCGCGATCGGGGTGGCGATCGGGGTCCTGTCCTACCGGCGCGACTGGGCCGCGGCCCTGGCCGTCACCTCCACCGCGACGATCCTCACCATCCCCTCCCTGGCCCTGATCGGCCTGCTGATCCCCTGGCTGGGGCTCGGCGTCCCCCCGACGGTGACGGCCCTGACGCTGTACGGGCTGCTGCCGGTGGTCCGCAACGCGATCGTGGGGCTGCGCGGGGTCGACCCGGCGCTGGTCGACGCGGCCCGCGGCATCGGGATGTCGCGGACGGCCGCCCTGGCGCGGGTCGAGCTGCCGCTGGCGTGGCCGCCGATCCTGACCGGCATCAGGGTGGCGACGCAGATGCTGATGGGCATCGCGGCGATCGCGGCGTACGCCTCCGGGCCGGGGCTCGGCAACGAGATCTTCCGCGGGATCGCCTCCCTGGGCGGCGCCAACGCCCTCAACCAGGTGCTGGCCGGGACGGTCGGCATCGTCGTCCTGGCGCTGCTCTTCGACGCCTGCTACGTGCTGCTCGGGCGACTCACCGTCCCCCGGGGGATCCGTGGCTGAGGCGTCGGGCGCGACCATCGAGCTGGAGCAGCTGACCAAGCGGTACCCGGGCAGCGCGGAACCGGCCGTGGACGGCGTGAGCATGGAGATCGGGGCCGGCGAGACAGTGATCTTCGTCGGTCCCTCCGGGTGCGGGAAGTCCACCACCCTGAAGATGATCAACCGGCTGATCGAGCCGACCTCGGGCCGCATCCGCATCGGCGGCGAGGACGTCACCGACATGGACCCGGTGAAGCTGCGCCGCAAGATCGGCTACGCGATCCAGTCCTCCGGGCTGTTCCCGCACATGACGGTGGCCGAGAACATCGGGCTCGTCCCCCGGATGGTGGGCTGGTCCAGGGCGCGGGTCCGGGACCGCGTCGAGGAGATGCTGGACCTGGTCGGGCTGGACCCGAGGGAGTTCCGGGGCCGCTACCCGCGCCAGTTGTCGGGCGGTCAGCAGCAGCGCGTCGGGGTGGCGCGGGCGCTGGCGGCCGATCCCCCGGTGCTCCTGATGGACGAGCCCTTCGGCGCCGTCGACCCGATCACCCGTGACCATCTCCAGGACGAACTGATCAGGCTGCAGCACGAACTGCACAAGACGATCGTCTTCGTCACCCATGACTTCGACGAGGCGATCAAGCTCGGGGACCGCATCGCGGTGCTGCGGGAGCGCTCGCACATCGCCCAGTTCGACACCCCCGAGGCGATCCTGACCAATCCGGCCGACGACTTCGTCTCCGGGTTCGTGGGCGCCGGGGCCGCCCTGAAGCGGCTCAACCTGACCCGGGTGCGGGACGTGGGCGTCGCCGACTTCCCGACCGTGCGCCTGGACGACCCCCTCCAGTCGATCTTCGACCGGCTGCGGGAGGTGACCACGACCAACGAACTGCTGCTGCTGGACCGCAGGGGCCGCCCCTACAAGTGGCTGCGGCGCGGCGACCTGATGCGCGCCAAGGGCTCGCTCGCCCGCGCCGGGACGCTGGTGGGCGACACGGTGACCCGGGACGCGACCCTGCGCGACGCCCTGGAGGCGGTGCTCACCGACAGCAGCGGACGGGTCGCGGTGACCGGCCGGCGCGGCGAGTTCACCGGGGTGGTGGACATGGAGACGCTGCTCAACTCCGTGCACCAGCTGCTGGAGGAGGACCGGCTGGCGGCCCTGGAGCACCGTCACGAACTGGAGGAGCTGCGCGCCCCGCAGACCCGGGCCGAGCAGGAGGGCGCCGACCACGAACCGGGGGCGCGGGCATGAGCCCCGCCACCGGCGCACCGCCGGGCGGGACGGACGGGACGGGCGGGCCGGGCGGGCCCGCGACGGCTCCCGGGGCCGGGCAGGGCCCGGCCGGCCCGGAGGAACCCGCGGGCGGCGAGGGCCTCGGCGACCGGCCCCCCGGGCCCGCCGCCGGACCGCCGGCCCGGCGGCTGACCTGGCGGAGACTGCTGGTCACCCCGGTCGTGCTGGCCCTCGTCCTGCTCGCCACCTACCTGTGGATCACCGGCATCACCCTCGACTCCATCGCCGAGAACGCCCTCGTCGGCGACACCGTCAGGGTGCGGCTGTGGCAGCACGTCAAGCTGACCGCGATCTCCACCTTCTGGGTGCTGGTCATCGCCGTCCCGCTCGGCATCGCACTGACCCGGCGGCGGCTGCGCCCCGCCGCGCCGGTGGTCACGGCGATCGCCAACATCGGGCAGGCGACGCCCGCCATCGGGATGCTGGCGCTGCTGGTCATCTGGCTGGGCATCGGGCCGCGCACGGCGCTGATCGGCATGGTGGTCTACGCGGTGCTGCCGGTGCTGTCCAACACCATGGCGGGGCTGCGGGCCATCGACCCCACCCTGATCGAGGCCTCGCGCGGCATCGGGATGTCGGCGGCCGGGACGCTGTCCCGGATCGAACTGCCGCTGGCGGTACCGCTGATCCTGGCCGGCGTGCGCACCGCGCTCGTGCTCAACGTGGGCACCGCCACGCTCGCCACCTTCGTCGGCGGAGGCGGGCTCGGCGACATCATCACCACCGGGATCGTCACCCAGCGCATCCCGGTGCTGGTGCTGGGTTCGGTGCTCACCGTGGTGCTGGCCCTGCTGGTGGACTGGCTGGCGTCGCTGGCCGAGCAGGTGCTGCGGCCGCACGGTCTGGACACGGGCTGATGCGCCGCCGGGCCCTGGCCGCGGGCCTCCTGGTGCTGCTCGCCTGCGCCCCGGGCTGCGGGCTCAAGAGCGGCAGCCCGCTCGTCGACGACGTGCGCCCCGGCTCCCTGGGACAGGGGCTCCCGCTCAAGGGCGCCTCGCTGACGGTGACGTCCAAGAGCTTCAGCGAGCAGATCATCCTGGGCTCGATGATCGGCCTGGTCTTCAAGGCGGCCGGCGCCGAGGTGCTGGACCGCACCAACATCCAGGGCTCCATCGGGGCGCGGGAGGCGGTCAAGTCCGGTGCCGCGGACGCCATGTACGAGTACACGGGCACCGCCTGGATCACCTACCTCGGCCACGACGAGCCCATCGCCGACCCCATGGAGCAGTGGCGGGCCGTCCGGGACGCCGACCTGCGCAACGGCATCACCTGGCTGCGGCCGTCCACCCTGGACAACACCTACGCCCTCGCCATCAGCCGGGACAAGAACCGCCCGTACGGACTGCGGACCCTGTCCGACGTGGCAGCCCTGTCGCGGAGGGACCCCAAGGCCGTCACCCTCTGCGTGGAGAACGAGTTCGCCTCGCGGGACGACGGCCTGCCCGGCATGGAGAAGGCGTACGGCATGGACCTGCCCTCCGCCAACATCCGCAAGATGGACACCGGGATCATCTACACCCAGATCGCCAAGCCCGGTTCCTGCCTGCTCGGCGAGGTCTACACGACCGACGGCCGGATCGCCTCCCTGGACCTGCAGGTCATGGAGGACGACAAACGCTTCTTCCCGAACTACGACGCCGCACCCGTCGTCAACAGCGAGGCCCTGGAGCGCTGGCCGGCCATCCGCTCCCTGCTCGACCCGCTGTCGGAGAAGCTGACCACCGACGTCGGCCGGGAGCTCAACGCGAAGGTGGACGTGGAGGGCGAGGACCCGCACGAGGTCGCCAAGGAGTGGCTGGTGAAGGAGGGCTTCATCAGGGCGGGGTGAGCGGGCGGGGTGAGCGCGTCGGGCGGTGCATGCAAAGAAAGCGTTGCAAAGGAGCCTTTGCAACGCCTACGGTGGGACCGTGCCAGACGACCCCACCGCCGACGCGACCGACCCCGGCGTCATCAGCCTCGACCCGCGCACCCTGCGCGGCCTCGCGCACCCGCTGCGCATCCGGCTGCTCGCCGCGCTGCGCGAGCACGGCCCCGCCACCGCCTCCGGCCTGGCGGCCCGGCTCGGCGAATCCAGCGGCGCCACCAGCTACCACCTGCGGCAACTGGCGGCGTACGGCTTCGTCGAGGAGGAACCGGACCGCGGCACCGCACGCGAGCGCTGGTGGAGGGCCGCGCACCGCGGCACGCACTTCGACGCCGGGGGCTTCCTCGGCCACGCCGACCCCGAAGTGCGCGCCGCCATCGGGCTGTTCGGGCGCGAGGTCGCCGCGCACCACGCCGCGGAGCTGGAGACCTGGCTCGCCACCGTCGGCGACTGGCCCGCGGAGTGGCGCCGCAGCTTCGACCTCAGCGACTTCGCCCTGCGGCTCACCCCGGCCGGAGCCCGCGCCCTGCGCGACGAACTCCACGCCGTGCTGGAGCGCTACCGCACCTCGGAAGGCGGGCACCGCTCGGACCACGAGGACGCCGGGGACACCGAGGACGCCGTGCCCGTCCGCGTCCACCTGCACACCTTTCCGCGCACCGCGGACTGACCGCACCGACCACGGGGGACACACATGGAGACCGGAACCGGCATATCCGACGGCACCGAGCGGGCCACCGGGCCCGTGCCCGCACCCGATCCGCGGCCGCTGCGGCTGGTCCTGGCCGCCAATGTCGTGTCGATCAGCGGCAATTCGCTCACCGTGCTCGCCGTCCCCTGGTTCGTGCTGCAGACCACCGGCAGCGCCGCCCGCGCGGGCCTGGCGGCCTTCTGCGCGACCCTGCCGGTCGTGGTCTCCGCGCTCGTCGGCGGGCCGGTCATCGACCGCTTCGGACGGCGCAGGTCCTCGGTCCTGTCGGACGCCGTGTGCGCGGTGGCCGTCGTGGCGATCCCGCTGCTCCACTTCGCGGGCGTGCTGCGCTTCTGGCAGTTGTGCGCGCTGATGGCCGTCAGCGGGCTCTTCCACGGCCCCGGCGAGACCGCGCGCGAGGTCCTGCTGCCCGTGCTGGCCGAGCGGGCCGGGACGCCACTGGGGCGCGCCGCGGGCTACTTCGACGGCGCCTCACGCGGCGCCCGGATGCTCGGCGCCTCGGCCGGCGGTGTGCTCATCGCCGTCCTGGGCGCGGAGGCGGTGCTGCTGCTGGACGCGGCGACCTTCGCCGTCTCCGCGCTGCTGATCGCCTTCGGCGTCCGCGGGCTGCCGGGCGCCGAACCCGCCAAGGACACGGCACCGGTCTCCCTGCGCACGTACCGGGCCGAACTGCGCGAGGGCTACGCCTTCCTGATCCGCACCCGCCTGCTGCTCGCCATCACCTTGATGGTCATGGTCACCAACGGCCTCGACGCGGGCTGGAGTTCGGTGCTGCTGCCCGTGCACGCCGACCGGGAGCTCGGCGGCTCCGTCCAACTCGGCCTACTGTCGGGGCTCTTCGGGGCCGGCGCGTTCGCCGGGGCGCTGCTGTACGGCGCGATGGGCCACCGCCTGCCGCGATGGCCGGTCTACACGGTGTGCTTCCTGCTGTGCGGCGCGCCCCGGTTCCTGGTCGCCGCATGGGTGCCCGGATGGGGTGCCCTGGCGGTGACCATGGTGGCCGGCGGCATCGCGGCGGGGGCGCTCAACCCGATCCTGGCGACGGTGACCTTCGAGAACATCCCGGACGAGCTGCGCACCCGCGCCCTGGGCACCCTGGGCGCCGGGGTGCTGCTCACCACCCCCGTGGGCGGCCTCGCCGCGGGCTACCTGGTGGACGGCATCGGCCTGGCCGGCGCGCTGCTGCTGACCGGCGGGGCGTACTTCCTCGCGACGCTGTGCCCGCTGGTCTTCCCCTCCTGGCGCCACATGGACGCCCGGCGGGGCACCTGACCTCGCACTAGCAGCTGGGCACCTTGCCGCCGCTGTCGAGGGCGTCCAGGGCGTCGATCGCGCCGTCCAGGGTGGTGACGGGCACCAGGCGCAGCCCCTTGGGCAGTTCGGCCCTGGCGTCGGCGCACTCGGCCTTCGGGACGAGGAAGACGGTCGCGCCGTCACGCCGGGCGGCCTGCTCCTTGAGCGGGACGCCGCCGACCGGGCCGACCTTGCCGCCGGCGGTGATCGTCCCCGTACCGGCGATCCTGCGGCCGCCGGTGAGGTCGCCGCCGCGGCCGTTGCCCTCGATCTTGTCGATGATGCCCAGGCTGAACATCAGGCCCGCGCTGGGCCCGCCGACGTCCGCAAGATGGAGGGTGACCTTGACGTCCGAGGGGGACAGCCGCAGCTGCCGCAGGGCCGCGGCGGTGGCGTCCTGCTGGGACTCGGTCATCTCCGCCTGGTTGTGCCGCTCGATCTCCTTGACGGTGCCGCCGGTCGGGTAGACCGCGTCGCGCGGCATCACGGCCTGGTCCGTGGCGAACCAGGCCTTGAGGACGTCACCGAAGCGGACGGCCGCGTCCGGGTTCGTCGCCGCGATGGTCGTCATCCGCAGCTGCCCCGAGGTGTCGCGGGTCCCTGTCCCGGAGATCGTGATCACCGGCTTGCCCTGGTCGTCGCCGAGGACGTCGGCCGTCAGGCCCGGCACGACGATCGAGATCGGCAGCGGCGCGAACAGGGCCACCGCCAGCAGCGCGGCCACGAGCGCGGCGCAGACGGCGAGGATCCGGTTCCGGGCGGAGACGAAAGGCATGGGGTGAATGTAGTTCACGGCGGCGGCCCGGCGTGCCGGGGCCCGGGGCGCCGGGGCGCCGGGGCCGCTAGCGCAAGGCGTCGGCGACCTCCAGCGCCGCCTCGACGACCCGGGGACCCACCCGTTCGGGTATCGCGTCGGCGAGCATCACCACGCCCACGCTGCCCTCGATGCCCGGGACGCCCACCAGCGGGGCCGCCGCACCGCTCGCCCCGGCCTCCAGCTCGCCGTGGGTCAGCACGTACCCGGGGCCCTCGGAACACCGTGAATCGGGCTCGTACGGCTGCACGCTGCGCCCGGCGAGGATC
Source organism: Streptomyces sp. NPDC001902 (assembly GCF_042891295.1). NCBI lineage: Bacteria > Bacillati > Actinomycetota > Actinomycetes > Kitasatosporales > Streptomycetaceae > Streptomyces > Streptomyces sp. NPDC001902. The sequence goes on from NZ_JBIATA010000017.1 coordinate 100,460, forward strand.
GCCCGGCCCGCGGCGCCGCGGTCGAGGGAGTGCCGGAAACCGGTGCGGTAGGCGACGTGGTAGTCGGTCCAGCTCGGCTCGACGACCGCCACGGCCAGCGCCTCGGTGCCGTCGACCAGGGTGAGGTGGGCGGTGGCGCCGATGTCCTCGGCGAGGGAGCGCAGGGCGGGGAGCGCGGCCTCGCGCAGCAGCGGGTGCACCTGGTGCGCCAGCCGCAGCACGCCGAGCCCGACCCGGGCGCGGCCGCCGAGGTCGCGGCGGACCAGGGAGTGCTGCTCCAGCGTGGCCAGGAGGCGGTAGACCACCGTACGGTTGACGCCCAGCTTCACCGCCAGCTCCGTGACGGTCAGTCCGTGGTCGGTGTCGGCCAACAGCTTCAGGACCCGCAGGCCCCGATCGAGCGTCTGAGAGGTCTCCGCGGTCACGACGCCCCCTTCTCGTGTGAGTGGCGGCTCATCTCTCACGGCGGGAGCACTGCCGGTCCCGCGGCAGAGCGCGGAGAGGCCACCGGTCTGGCGGTACCGGCTGGCGCCCCGAGGCTGCTCTGCCACGGCGCGTTGCGTGACCGGAACGGTAGCGATGCGTACCGCTCAGCGGAAGACTTCGTCCACAATCCGGTCACGTGACCGGGGTAGCGGGGGCGCACGACGTAAATCTTCCGCGGAATCACCTCTCGCACCGCAAGATTCACAGCGCCACTGACGTACCATCAGCACCCGGCGCGGGCACCGCGGATGAGCGGACGGCCGCCGCTCAGCGCATTCGCGTCGCCCACTCCTGGACCTTCTTGATGCGTTCGTTGAGCTGCCCCGCCGTCGCCTCCGCGCTCGGCGGTCCGCCGCACACCCGGCGCAGCTCGTTGTGGATGACGCCGTGCGGCTTGCCGCTCTGGTGGTTGTACGCGGCGACCATCGTGTTCAGCCGCTTCCGCAGCTCCAGCAGCTCCTTGTGCGTGACGATCGGCCGCCGCTCGGCGGGCAGTTCCAGCAGGTCCGCCTCGCTGTCCGGCTTCTTCCGGCTGTGCGCGATCTGCCGGGCCTGCCGCTTCTGCAGCAGCAACTCCACCTGGTCCGGCTCGAGGAGGCCCGGAATGCCCAGGTAGTCCTGCTCCTCCTCGCTGCCCGGGTGCGCCTGCATGCCGAACTCGGCGCCGTCGTAGAGCACCCGGTCGAAGACGGCGTCGGACTCCAGCGCCTCGAAGGGCAGCATGTCCTGCTCGCCGGTGTCCTCGTCCTGCTGCTTCTCCGCCTCCGCCAGCTCCTTCTCGGACTCCGCGTACGGGTCCTCCTCGCCCTCCTTCTTCGGCTTGTCGAGGGCGTGGTCGCGCTCCACCTCCATCTCGCCCGCGAAGCCCAGCAGCATGGGGATGGTCGGCAGGAAGACCGAGGCCGTCTCACCGCGGCGGCGGGACCGCACGAAACGGCCCACCGCCTGTGCGAAGAACAGCGGCGTGGAGATGGTCGTCGCGTAGACTCCGACGGCCAGCCGCGGGACGTCCACGCCCTCCGACACCATGCGGACCGCGACCATCCAGCGGTCCTGGCTCGCGCTGAACTCCTCGATCCGCGAGGACGCCCCGGCGTCGTCGGAGAGCACCAGGGTCGCCTTGTGCCCGGTGATCTCCCGGATCAGCTTGGCGTACGCGCGGGCCGAGTCCTGGTCGGTGGCGATCACCAGCGCGCCGGCGTCCGGGATGGACTTGCGGACCTCCGTCAGCCGCTGGTCGGCGGCGCGCAGCACGTTCGGGATCCACTCACCGGTCGGCGCCAGCGCGGTCCGCCAGGCCTGGCCGATCGCGTCCCTGGTCATCGGCTCGCCGAGCCGTGCGGAGATCTCGTCGCCGGCCTTCGTGCGCCAGCGCATGTTGCCGCTGTAGGAGAGGAAGATCACAGGACGCACGACGTGGTCGGCGAGCGCGTTGCCGTAGCCGTAGGTGTAGTCGGCGGAGGACCGGCGGATGCCATCGTTGCCCTCCTCGTACGTCACGAACGGGATCGGGTTCGTGTCCGACCGGAACGGCGTCCCGGTCAGCGCCAGCCGCCTGGCCGCCGGCTCGAACGCCTCCAGGCACGCCTCGCCCCAGGACCGGCTGTCGCCCGCGTGGTGGATCTCGTCGAGGATCACCAGCGTCTTGCGCTGCTCACAGCGGTTGCGGTGCAGCATCGGGCGCACGCCGACGCCCGCGTAGGTCACCGCGACCCCGTGGTACTCCTTGCCGACCGGCCCCGCGCTGTACTCCGGGTCGAGCTTGATGCCTATCCGGGCCGCCGCCTCCGCCCACTGCTTCTTCAGGTGCTCGGTGGGGGCGACGACGGTGATCTGCTGCACGAGGTGGTTGTGGAGCAGGTACGAGGCCAGGGTGAGCGCGAACGTCGTCTTGCCTGCGCCGGGCGTCGCGACGGCCAGGAAGTCACGCGGCTGCGTCGCCACGTAACGGTCCAGGGCACCTTGCTGCCAGGCGCGCAGCTTGCCGGCCGTGCCCCAGGGGGCGCGGCCGGGGAAGGCGGGCGACAGGTGGTGCGAGTGCGAGCTGCTTGCGCTGTGCGGGGCGGTGGTAGTCACGGTCTCCGGTGACGGGTCGGGTACGACAACCGTCACAGCCTACTGGCGCGCGGCGGGGGGTCGTGGTTGCGGCCCGTTGTCGTGTGCGGCGCCGCGGTGGTTGCGGTTGCGGTTTCTCCCCCGCCCTCCCGCCCTCCCCCAGCCTTCGGCCGGGGGAGGGCGGGAGGGCGGGGGATGCCTGCCGCAGGCGCAAACAACCCGCACACAACAACGGGCCGCGAGGGACCGCGTCAAGGGGAGGCGAGCCGCGCCAGGGCGCGCCCGATCGCTTCGGGGGCGGAAAGATCCCCCGCCGCGACCGAGACGACCAGGGCGTACGCCACGTCCTGGTCGGCCGACCGCAGGTCGACCCCGTTCAGGCCCAGGAACACCGCCGCCGCCAGCCACGCCGTCCGCTTGTTCCCGTCGACCAGGGGATGGTTCGCCGCGATCGCGTGCAGCAGCGCACCCGCCCGCTCGTACACGTCCCCGTACGCCTCGACGCCGAACATCCGCGCCCGCGGCCGGTGCACGGCCGACGCGAGCAGCCCGGGCTCGCGCACCGCGGGCGGTTGGCCGCCGCAAGCGAGGCGGGCGAGGCCGGTGACCTCGGCGAGTGTGAGGTGGCGCACGGTCATGTCACTCCCCCAGCCTGCGCAGCAGGTCCGCGTGGGCGGCGGCGTACGCCTCCCCCGCGGCGAGGACGCGCGCGGCCTCGGCCGCCTCGTACGCCCGCACCGCCGTGCGCACGAACTCCGCGACGGGCACGCCGTGCGCGTCGGCGAGGTCGCCCAGGGACTCCCACTCGGCGTCGGTGAAGACGAGGGTCAGCTCTTTCACACCGGGACGGTAACCCCCCGGCGCGCCCGTCTCACCCGGTTTTCGGGCGGAGGCGGGCCGCGACGGCGACGCCCGCGAGGGCGAGGACGGACATGGGGAGGAGGACGGCCGTGAAGGCGCCCGCCGCGCCGCCGAGGGCGGCGAAGACGGTGCCCGCGGCGGCGACCAGGACGACGCTGGAGAGCGCGTCGGAGACCTGGAGGGCGGCGGAGTTGGCGCCGGCCTCGGAGGGGGCCGAGAGCTTGAAGAGGATGACGCTCAGGGACGAGATGACCAGGCCCGCGCCGAGGCCACCCACGGCCCACGCGGCGGCCGCGCTCCAGGCGGGGGCGGCGTCCAGGAGCGGCAGGGCGGCGCCGGCGATCGCCGCGGCCATGAGGAACATGCCGAGGACGACGAGGCGTTCGCGGTGGGGTTCGAGGCGGGGACGGCCCTGGATCCAGGAGCCGATGCCCCAGGTGACGCCGCCGCTGGCCAGGGAGAGCCCGGCGAGGGTCGGGGACATGTGCCGCTGCGTGACGAGCATGAGCGGCACGAAGCTCTCGGCGCCGAGGAACGTGCCGGACGCCACACCGCGCAGCAGCACCACGGACGGCAGTCCGCGGGCCGCGCGGAAGGTGCCGCGGGGCAGCAGCCGCAGCGCGGCGGGGACGACGAGCGCGGCGCCCGCCACGGCGAAGACCAGCGACAGCGGCCTCAGGTCCTGCCCCGCGTACTGGAGCAGCCCGGCGCCGGCGGAGACGGCGAGCGCGAGGCGCAGCCGGCGGCCGTCGGGGGCCGCGCGGTCGTCCGGGGGGCGCTGGAGGGAGGCGCGGCGCAGCGCGGGCAGGCCGGTGAGGAGCGGGAGCACGACGAGCAGGGGGATGGCGAGGAAGACCCAGCGCCAGCCGAACTGCTCGGTGACCGTGCCGGCCACGAGCGGGCCGACGATGGAGGGCAGCACCCAGGACGCGGCGAAGGCCGCCATCACCGCGGGCCGCAGGCGTTCGGGATAGGCGAGGCCGACGACGACGTACAGGGCGACGATGACGAGCCCGCCGCCGATGCCCTGCACGGCCCGGCCCAGCACGAACGGCCACATGGACTGGGCGGTGCCGGAGACGACCAGGCCGGCCGCGAAGGCGCCGATGCCGGTGACGAGCGGCGCCAGCGGCCCGGTGCGGTCGCACCACTGGCCGCTGACGACCATCGCGAAGAGCGAGGTGGTGAAGTAGCCGGAGAAGGCGAAAGCGTACAGCGGCAGCCCGTCCAGCTCGCGGGCGGCGATGGGCATGGCGGTGCCGACGGCGGTGGCCTCGAAGGCGATGAGCAGGACGACGGAGACCATCGCGAGGGTCAGCGCGCGGTAGCGGCTGCCCAGGACGGTGTCGGCTCCGGTGTCCGGCCCCGCGAGGGGCATGCCTGCATGGCCGGATACCGGCTCGGTGTCTGCGGTGGTCACCACGACAGGGTAAGGGGTCAACCGGCTCGTTGCCCCTGGCACCCGGGTCGGCCTTTCGGCCTAGGGCCGGGAGAAGCGGGCCCGGGCCGGGAAGGCGTAGGCCATGCCGCACTACACCTCGTACGACGGAACCGAGCTCGCCTACCAGGACCGGGGCGAGGGGCCCGTACTGCTCGCGCTCGCCGGCGGGCCGGGGCGGGACGCCGCCTACCTGGGCGACCTCGGCGGCCTGGACCGGGGCCGGCGCCTGGTGGTCCCGGACAGCCGGGGCACCGGCGCCAGCCCGCCGGCCGGCGACCCGCTCGCCTACTCCTTCCCTCGGCTCGCCCAGGACCTGGAGGCGCTCCGCGCGCACCTGGGCCTGGAGCGCTTCGCGCTGCTCGCGCACGACGCGGCCGCCGCGACCGCGCAGGTGTACGCCGCCGCCTACCCGGAGCGGCTGACGCACCTCGTGCTGGTCACCCCGGGCTCCCGGCTGCAGGGCGAGCTGCCCGACGACGCCCGCGAGATCTTCGAGGGCCGCGTGCGCGAACCCTGGTGGCCGGAGGCGGTCGCCGCCCTCGCCGAGCTGGAGACCGCCGACGACCTCGACCGGGTCCGTACGCTGCTGCTGCAGGTCGCGCCGATGGCGTACGGCCACTGGGACGAGCCCCAGCGCGTCCACGCCGCCGCCGAGGGCGGCCAGTTGCACCCGGTCCCCCGCGCCGGGTTCTGGCAGGGCGTCGACGAACCGGCCCGGCTCGCCGTCCTGGCCCGGCTGCGCGAGGTGACCTGCCCGGTGCTGGTCCTCACCGGCGACCGTGACGCCATCACCGGGATGCGCGCGGGCGAGGTCGTCGCGGCCTGCTTCCCGCAGGCCCGCCTGCGTCCGCTGCACGCCGTCGGGCACTTCCCGTGGGTGGACGAACCCGGGCTGTTCCGCCCGGTGGTGGAGGAGTTCCTCGCGTCGCCCGGCGGTTCGTGAACGGCGTGTGGCAGTCCTGTTGCAGGCCCCCGGGAAGCGTTGACCCCCTCCTGGGGGCCGCGTCTATGGTCGAGTCACGTCGACGACGCAAGGCCGTGTGCCCGAGTGGTTCAGGGGCTCGACTGCAAATCGAGTTACGTGGGTTCGATTCCCGCCACGGCCTCTACTGGCTGGACCAGGCAAAACGATAGGGCGGCGCCTCGATGGAGGCGCCGCCCCATGGCCGTCCGGAGGGGCTGGGACGGATCGGCGTCGGCTGTCACCGTTCGCAGCGGACTTCGTCGTCAACGGCGCACCCGGTAGCACAGGTGGAGCACCCGGTCGCCCTGAATCGCCACCTCAGGATCCTCCAACAGGTGCTGCGCGTGGACCGACCCGAAGTAGCGCTTGCCGGACCCGAACACGACGGGCACGACGTCCATGCGCACCTCGTCGATCAGGCCCGCGGCAAGCACCTGGCCACCGACGTCGCCGGCGGCGACCTCGACCGTGCGGTCACCCGCGAGCTCCTGCGCCTTGGCCACGGCTGCCTCGACGCCGTTGACGAAGTGGAACGGCGCCTCGGGGTCCCAGCCCTCGGGCTCCGGCCGGTGCGTCACGACGACCACGTGGTCGATCCCGCCCGGCGGCTTCCCGTCCCAGCCGTCCGTCAGGTCGAAGACGTGGCGGCCGACGATCGTGACCCCGATCTGGTCCCAGTACGGCCGGGTGTGGTCGTAGGACGTCTGCGACACCTTCAGCACGCCGCTCTCGTCCAACGGGACGTCACCGCTGGACAACCAGTCGAACAGCGGTCCCGGCTGGTCATTCTCGTCCGCGACGAAGCCGTCCACCGACACCGAGCTGTACATGACCACCTTGCCCACGGGGCCCTCCTCAGCTTTGGGGTGCCCCAAATTAGCGGGTCGTGAGCTGTCGCTCCTGTAGGAAATCAATCGGCCGGCAGAGGCCGCCGTCCGGCGCGTGGCCGGGGCACGCCTGCACATCGAGTGACGTGGGTTCGATTCCCGCCACGGCCTCCCCATGAAGGGCCCGGTCCGCACGGACCGGGCCCTCGATCGTGATTGGCGGGGCGTCAGCCCTGGGGGCGGGCCACCGCGTGCTGGGGGCGGATGGGCAGCCGGCTGACCGGACGTCCGGTGGCCGCGCGGACGGCGGAGGCGACGGCGGCCGGGGAGACGACGACGGGGACCGCGCTGGCGGCCTTGGCGCCGAAGGGGGCGAGCACGTCGCGTTCCTCGACGAGCCGGACCACGCGGATCGCGGGCGCGTCGAGCGCCGTGGGCAGCGAATAGCCGGTCAGGCTGGGCCGCTTGATGACGCCGCGCGGCGCGCGGAGGTCCTCCATGAGGGCCATGCCGACGCCCTGGGTGACCCCGGCCTCGATGCGCGCCAACAGCTGCGCGGGGTTGAGGATCCGGCCGACGTCCTGGGCGACGGCCATCTCCACGACCCGGATCGCGCCGAGTTCGATGTCGACGTCGACCACGGCACGCACGGCGCAGAAGGCGAGGCCCACGAAGGCGTCGCCCTGGCCGGTGTCGTCGAGCCCCTCGGTGGGGTGCGGGCGGCACTGGGCGGTGGCCCACAGCTCCTTGCCTGCCAGCTCCTCCTCGACGGTGGTGGAGAGCACGCCGTCGTACGAGGTGATCTTGCCGTCGGCGATGGAGAGCAGCTCCGGCGACATGCCGAACTTCCCGGCGAGCGGCTGCAGCAGCTGGGTGCGCACCATCTTGGCGGCGCGTTCGACGGCGCCGCCGGAGACCCAGGTGTGACGGCCGCGCGCGGCGGCGCCGGCCGGGGGCTGGTCGGTGTCGGACGGCAGGACGCGGACGTCCTCGACGCCGAGCACCTCCTGCACGATCTGCCGGGCGAGGGTGGCGAAGCCCTGGCCGGTGTCGACGGCGGCGCAGATGACGGTGGCGGCTCCGTCGTGGACGCGCACGGTGGCGGTGGAGACCTCGTCGGTGCCCTCGGCGCCGAGCATGTGGACCATGCCGAGCGCGTAGCCCACGCCGCGGCGCACCGCGCCCGGCTCGCCGGCGCCCTCCAGGCCGCCGGGGAGCAGCCATTCGGACTCGTCGTCGTCCATGGGCAGCGGCGGCAGGTCGGTGTCGCGCACGGCCTTGAGCAGTTCGCCGACGGGCGCCGGGCAGGTGACCGTCTGGCCGGTGGGCAGCAGGTCGCCGGTGGCCATGACGTTGCGCATGCGGATCTCGGCCGGGTCCAGGCCGAGTTTGGCGGCGAGCTTGTCCATCTGGCCCTCGTAGGCCGCGCAGACCTGCATCGCGCCCTCGCCCCGGACGTGGCCCGACGGCGGGTTGTTGGTGCGCACCGCCCAGCCCTCGACGAAGACGTGCGGCACGACGTAGGGGCCGGCGGCGAAGGCGACGGCCGCGGCCAGGGCGTCGGCGGAGGTGTCGGCGTACGCGCCGGCGTCCAGCAGGACCTGGGCCTCGACCTTGACCAGCCGTCCCTCGGCGTCCGCGTGGTGGCGGTAGCGCAGCAGCGTGGGGTGGCGGTGGCTGTGGCTGAGGAAGGACTCCTCGCGGGTGGCCACGAACTTCACCGGGCAGCCGGTCTTCAGCGCCAGCAGCCCGAGCGGGATCTGCACGCCGGAGTCCTCGCGGTCGCCCATCGCCCCGGGCACGCCGGTGACGACGACCTTGACGCGGTCCTGCTCCAGGCCGAAGCAGGCGGCGGCCAGGTCGCGGTCGGTGTGCGGGTCGGTGGAGGCGACGTACAGCTCCACGCCGCCGTCGGGGCGGGGCACGGCGAGTCCGGCCTCGGCGCCGACCGGGGCCGGGTCCTGGCGGCCGACCCGGTACAAGCCCTCGACGACGACCTCGCCGACCGCGTCCGGGTCGCCGAACTGCAGCGGGATGTGCCGGATCAGATTGCCGTCGGGGTGCAGGGGGGGCGCCGAGAAGGCCCGCTCGGGGTCGATGACGGGCTCCAGGACCTCGTACTCGACCTGGATGGCCGCGGCGGCCAGCCGGGCGGTGTCGGGGTGGTCGGCGGCCACGGCGGCGATGGCCTCGCCGTGGTGCCGGACGGTGTCCTTGGCGAAGACCGGACGGTCGGCGACCCGCCGGCCGTGCATCGCGTCGCCGGGCACGTCCTCGTGGGTCACCACGGCCCGCACTCCGGGCAGGGCGACGGCCTCGGAGGTGTCGATGGACAGGATGCGGGCGTGCGGGTGCGGGGAGCGCAGCACGGCCGCCCACAGCAGGCCCTCGGCCCACAGGTCGGCGGCGTAGGGGTACGTCCCCTGGGCCTTGGCCATCCCGTCGGTGGCGGGGAGGGACGCGCCGATGCCCTGCGGTGTGGACTGCTGCTCGGCGGCGCCGGTCGCGACCGTCGCGGGGGTGCCCACGGCCGGGGTGGCCGTCGCGGCGTCGGGGCCCGTCATCGCGCGTACCTTTCGCTGCCGCGAGGGGGGAGGTGGTGCCGGGTCAGGAGGTGCGGGGTGCTCACGCCGGGCCTCCGGAGGAGGGGCGCGGGTGCGGGACGCGGATGCCGTCGGCCGGGTCGCCGACGGTGTCGTCCGCGGCGCCCTCCGCGGTCTCCTCGCGCTCGGCCACGACCTGGCGCACGGCCTCCAGGACGCCCTGATACCCGGAGCAGCGGCAGAGGTTGCCGCTGATGGCCTGCCGGGTCTCCAGCTCGGTCGGGCTGTGGTTGCCCTCGAGCAGGTCGTGCACGGTCATCGCCATGCCGGGGATGCAGAAACCGCACTGCACGGCCCCGCACTCGGCCAGCGCGCGCTGGACGTCCGAGGGCCCGCCGTCGGCGGACAGCCCCTCGACGGTGCGGATGTCGCTGCCCGCGGCGGTCGCGGCGGGCACGAGGCAGGAGGCGACGAGACGGCCGTCGACCTTGACCGAGCACGCGCCGCACTCGCCCTGCTCGCAGCCGTCCTTGGCACCGGCGAGGCCGAGGCGCTCGCGCAGCACGTACAGCAGGGACTCGCCGAGCCAGGCGTCGGTGACCGGCCGGTCGGTGCCGTTGACGTTGAGGACGTAGGAGTCCACCGGGTGCTCGCTGTGCGCGTCGGCGCCGGGCCCGTCGCCGTGCTCCTCGGCCGCCTCCTCCGCCGCCGGGGGCTCTTCGGCGGCGAGGTCCGCGCCGTGGTCCGACGCGGGCTCCCGCGGGTGCGCGGTGTCGCCGGGGGCTGGCTCGGACCGGAACTCCTCGGCCGCGCCGTCCAGTGCGGGGGCGGACACGGGCGGGAAGCCGTACTCACCGGACTCCCCGGAGGCGCCGTCCGGGGTGAGGGGCAGCGTCCACTGGCCGGTGGCGTCCGCGGGGAGCGCCCAGCCGCCGTCCGCTGCGACGCCGGGGCGCGCCGGCGGGGGCGCGTGCGGGGCGGCGGGGGCGGTCCAGGGCCGCGACGGGTCGGGGGTGGGCACGAAGGCGCCCACCGAGTACTCGCCGGAGTCGTCGGCGGTGGCGTCCTCGCGCACGACGGGGATCGCCCACGTGGTGGCCGCGTCCTCACCGGCGGCCGGGCCGCCGGGCGCCTCCGCGGGGGCGACCGTTATCGGCACGCCGGTCGGCTCGGGCGCGTAGCCGTGGCCCGGGGCGGCGAGCGGGTCGGCTCCGGGCTCGGTCATGGACAGCTGCGCCGCGAAGGACACCTGCATGGTCTGGTCGGCGTCGTACTCGCCGTGGGGCAGGGGCTCCCACACCCCGTGCCCAGGGGTGAATCCCCCGCCGTGCGGCAGGGGTGACCCCGCCTGCGGCTGGTCGGTCATGCGCCCGTCCGGTGTCCTGTCGTCGTACACGTCGTCACTCATGCCAGTGCCCTCCCCAGCGCGCGGCGGGCCAGTGCGGCCACCGTACGCCGCAGCTGGACGGCCGCGGGGGGCAGTTCGGGGGCCGTGGTGCCGTCCGGGGCCGGCAGGGGGTCGGGGATGCAGGCGGCGGCGACGTACTCGCCGAAGGCCGTGAGGGCCTCCGGTGCCAGCGTCCGCTCGCCGTCCCAGTCGATCAGCCCGGCGACCCAGCGTTCGGCCTCGAGCGGCCGCAGCGGCACCGGTGCGACAGCTCCCACCGCGCAGCGTACGCCCCGGCGCGCGGGGTCGAGGACGACGGCGACCGACGCGATCGCGCGGCCGGGCCCGGTGCGGCCGGTGGCCTTGAGGAACGTCTGCGGCGCGTGCAGCAGCGGGACCCGGACGTACGCCAGGACCTCGCCCGGCCGCAGCGGGTCCATGGCGGTGAGCAGGTGGCTGACCGGCAACTCGCGGTTGCCGTCCGGGCCGGCGACGAGGACGGACGCCTCCAGGGCGGCCAGCACGGGCAGCGAGTCGCCGGTGGGGGCGGCGCCGGCGATGTTGCCGCCGAGCGTGCCCGCGTTGCGGATCTGCGGGGGCCCGGCGGCGCGGGCGGCGGCGGCCAGCGCGGGGATGAGCGCGGCGAAGTCCGGGCGGCCCATGCGGGCGTGGGTGAGGCCGGCGCCGAGCAGCGCCGCGCCGTCCGCGTACTGCCAGCCGCGGATCTCGCTGATCCGCCCGAGCCCGACCAGTCCCGCGGGGCGCAGCAGCCCGGAGTTCACGGCCGCCATGAGGTCGGTGCCTCCGGCGACGGGCACGGCTGTGGGCGTGGCGGCCAAGGCCGCCACGGCCTCGTCGAGCGAGGTCGGCAACGCCACATTGCGCGCTGCCTGCCGTGCGTACGTGCTCACGCAGCTGCCCCTTCCCCGGCTGTCCGCGGTGCGGTAGCCGTACGGTACGTGCTGACAGCCCGGACGTGGCAACTCTGGCACATCTTCCGGGGTGATCAACGCGAGGGTCGCAAAGGAGAACCCGCCTTCCGGATGGCACCCCGTCCGGTTTGCGTCTTTCTCCAGGTTGCGACGGGAATGGCCTCCTTCATGCGCCTTGCCGTGATTGGCCAGACCACCTTGCCATTTCCCGCGCCGACCGGCCCCGGGTTGTGGCAGGCCTCACACGATCGGGGGCGGCCCCTCGATCGGGCGTCCGATGACGCCCGGACGCCGCTGCCACGGCAGCGGACCGCCCGGCGGACGGTATTCGACCCCCAGTGCGTCAAGTCGCCCGTAGTGGGTGGCCATTCGCGCGGCGAAGCCCTCGTGGTCGCGGGCGGCGGGCCGGGGCAGCCGGCTCCAGACCGTCTCGGCGAAGGCCGCGAGCCGCGGGAAGGCCATGTAGTCCACCGCGCGGACCGAATCCATCGTCTCCGTCCAGATGTTGGCCTGCGCGCCGATGACGTGGGCGGCCTCCTCGACGGTGAGGCCGTCCGGGACGGGCTCAAAGCGGTAGACGTCCTCCAGGGTGCGGACGTGCGCGATCGGCACCGGCTCGTCCTCGCCGTCCGACTGCCGCCAGTCCAGGTAGACCTGGCTCTCCGGGCACATCACGACGTCGTGCCCGGCCCGGGCCGCCGCGATCCCGCCCGCGTAGCCGCGCCAGGAGGAGACGGCGGCGCCCTCGGCCAGTCCGCCCTCCAGGATCTCGTCCCAGCCGATCAGCCGGCGGCCGCGCGCGCTCAGCCAGGTGTCGAAGTGCCGGACGAACCAGCTCTGCAACTCGTCCTCGTCGCGCAGGCCCAGCTCCTTGATGCGGGCCTGGACGGTGGCGGAGGCGCGCCACTGGTCCTTGGGGCACTCGTCGCCGCCGATGTGGACGAACTCCGAGGGGAAGACCTCCAGGAGCTCGTCCAGCACGTCCTCGTAGAAGCGCACGGTGGCCTCGATGGGCGCCAGCACGTTCGGGTTGATGCCCCAACTGGTCAGCACCGACAGGGCGCCGGTGTCCACGACGTCGGTGTTGCCGAGTTCGGGGTAGGCGGCGATGGCGGCCTGCGAGTGGCCGGGGACGTCGATCTCCGGCACGACCGTCACGTGCCGCCCGGCCGCGTACGCCACGATCTCGCGGAGGTCGTCCTGCGTGTAGTAACCGCCGTGCGGGCGTTCGTCCCACAACGGGGACTCCCGCAGCCCCACCTTGGTCCGGCTGCGCCAGGCACCGACCTCGGTCAGGCGCGGGTGGCGGCGGATCTCCACCCGCCAGCCCTGGTCGTCGGTCAGGTGCAGGTGGAGCACGTTCAGCTTGTGCGCGGCCAGCAGGTCGACGTAGCGCAGGACGACGTCCTTGGGCATGAAGTGCCGTGCCACGTCCAGCAGTACGCCGCGCCACGCGAACCGCGGGGCGTCCTCGACCGTGCAGTGCGGCAGGCGCCAGTCGCGCCCCGGCAGCGGCGCACGGCGGAAGGCGTCGGCCCCGAGCAACTGCCGTACGGTCTGGGCGCCCCAGAACACCCCCGCCGCTCCCCCGCCGGCGATGCGGACGCCGTCCGCGGCGGACACCGTCAGGCGGTGGCCCTCCGCGCCGAGGCACCCGGTCACGTCGGGGTCGAGGCGGAGCGTGATCGTGCCGGGCGTGCCCGCGGGCGGCGGCGGCAGCGGGAGCCCGGTGGCGGCGCCCACCGTGGCGCGCAGCCAGTGCGCGGTCCCTTCCGTACCGGGGCCGGCGTCCAGGGTGGTGCCGGGGCCCAGGTCGACGTGACCGCCGTCGGCGTGCCGGTGCGCCTCGACGGGCGCCGGGATGAGGTCCATGGCGCCCATCCTGCCGCGCCCGCGGCAACTGGAATAGACCAATCGCCGATTTCCGGCCCGCCCCGGCCGGACGCGGTGAGCCGTCAGCCGCGGGCCCGGCGGTCCCGGTTCAGCGCGAGGACGGGGATCAGCACGCCGACGACGCACCACAGGAGGTGGCTCACGGTCACCGCTGACCACAGCGCCGTGGAGCTCGCCTGCGCCACGGAGAGGGCCACGACGGTGCCGATGAGGGCGACGACGGCGGTCAACTGGAGGACGACGTGCCGGCTGGGCAGCAGGTCGCGCTGCAGGAAGGTGTCGCCGTACCACCAGCGCACCGCGCGGGCGGCGCCCAGCAGCACCACCACGGCGCCCGCCGCGACGCCCAGGACGGCCGGAAGCGGCCACGGGGTGCCGTCGGCGGCGCCGGCCGCCGCCAGGCCGGTGGCGGCGATCGGCAGCACGGCCAGGTGGGCCGCCACGGTCAGGGCCACGGCCCGGGCGCGGGCCGGGTCCCCGTTCAACTCGGCGCGGGCCAAAGCACGTACGGTCTGCAGCCGCCCCAGGCCGGTGCTGCCGGAACGACGGGCCTGCAGCAGCCACAGCGCGCCCGCCAGGGCCGCCAGCACGCCCACCCCACCGGCCAGCACCTCCGGTTCGGCGAACAGCACCAGCGCGGCCACCAGCAGCACGGGCACGAGCCGCGGCCACCGGCGCCGCCCGGCCACGTCCGCGGGCGCGGCACCGAGCTCCAGGGCGCGGGCCACGACGGTGCGGCGTTCGGCCTGGGCGGCGGGGCGGACGGAGAGGTCCAGCGCCCGTGCGAGCGCGACCTGGGCCTCGGCCTCGCGGGGCGCGATCAGGACGGCCCGCCGGGCGGCGGCGAGCGCCTCGGGGCCACGGGAGAGCATCCGGCAGGAGTCGGCGACCAGCACCTGGGCGCGCCATTCGCGGGGGTCGGCGGCGACGACCCGCCTCCCGAGCCCGAGGGCGCCGTGCGCGTCGCCGAGCATCAGCAGGACGAGCCCGGCCAGCAGCGGCGGGTCGGGGTCGCCGCGCTCCGCGTGCGCCAGCGCCCAGTCGACGGCCTCCCGGGCCCGGTCGGCCCGTCGCTCGTACGCGAAGACCCTGGCCCGTACGAGGTAGCCGAAGCTGCCGTTGCGGGCGACGAAGGCGTCGTCGACGAGCGAGTGCGCCATCTCGAAGCGCCCCCGCTCGCACAGCCCGAAGACCCGGTCCGCCGTGACGGCGTCGTCCTGCGCCATGTCCCCCCGAACGCGCGAGGTACGGCCGCCGTGCCGCGGCCGTGCCCGCCGGGTGCCGTGGCGGCCGCTACTTGCCGCTCTTGTCCTTGTCCTTGTCCCCGCCACCGGTGGGCATGGATTCGAAGATCTCCTTGCACATCGGGCAGACCGGGTACTTCTTGGGGTCCCGGCCGGGCACCCAGACCTTGCCGCAGAGCGCGACCACCGGCGATCCGGAGAGCGCGCTCTCCATGATCTTGTCCTTCTGAACGTAGTGCGCGAAGCGCTCGTGGTCGCCATCGCCGTTCGACACCTGCGGGGTCGGTTCGACGAGGGTGCCGGTGCCCGCCCCGCGCTCGGGCTCGAGAGTGCTCATGGCACGCAAGCCTAATTCAGAGACGGATCGTCCGGATACGTCGCGACCATCGCGAGTTCGCTGCGCTGCCTGCGCAGCACGGAGCGCCACAGCTGCTCGGGGTCCGGGGAGAAGACGTCCCCCGGTTCGGACTCCACCACGTACCAGGCGCCCTCGACGAGCTCGTCCTCCAGCTGTCCGGGCCCCCATCCGGCGTACCCGGCGAAGATGCGCAGGGAGCCCAGCTCGGCCGCGAGGAGCTCCGGCGGCGCCTCCAGGTCGACCAGGCCGATCGCGCCGTACACCCGGCGCCAGCCGAGCGGCTCCCCGTCCTCGCCGTCCCGCGGCTCCCCGGGCACCACGGCCAGGCCCAGCGCGGAGTCCAGCGAGACCGGCCCTCCCTGGAAGACGACCGGGGGCGCGCCCGCCAGACCGGCCCAGGTCTCCAGGACGTCGCCGACCCCGACGGGCGTGGGGCGGTTGAGGACGACGCCGAGGGACCCCTCCTCGTCGTGGTCGAGGAGGAGCACCACCGCCCGGTCGAAGTTCGGGTCCGCGAGCGCGGGCGTCGCGACGAGCAGTCTGCCGGTGAGCGATGACACTTCGGTCATGGTCAACATGATCCCGCATTCCGCCGCCGCGCGGGGTGGCAACGGCCCCCTTTCCGGACCGGGCCCGGCGCACCGGGCGCGCCGCCGGCGACCCTCCGGAGGCGCGCGACCGCACAGGGTGCTGTAGCGAAGCCATTACATGAGTGGGACCTCACAGGCCTCTCCCCGGCGCCGGAAGGCCGATTACCATTTCCCCTTGGTGCCTGCGGGGACCTAGCTTCCTTTCTGCCCGTCTCCAGGAACGCGAGAGCAATGACCGGCCTTAACGACGTACTGCTCGTCCACGGCGGCACCCCCCTCGAGGGGGAGATCCATGTCCGCGGCGCGAAGAACCTCGTGCCCAAGGCGATGGTGGCCGCGCTGCTGGGCAGCGAACCCAGCCGGCTGCGCAACGTGCCCGACATCCGCGACGTGCGCGTGGTGCGGGGTCTGCTCCAGCTGCACGGGGTGACGGTGCAGGCCGGCGAGGAGCCCGGGGAACTGGTGCTCGACCCGTCCAAGGTGGAGAGCGCGAACGTCGCCGACATCGACGCGCACGCGGGCTCCTCGCGGATCCCGATCCTGTTCTGCGGCCCCCTGCTGCACCGCCTCGGCCACGCCTTCATCCCGGGCCTGGGCGGCTGCGACATCGGCGGCCGGCCGATCGACTTCCACTTCGACGTGCTGCGCAAGTTCGGCGCGGTCATCGAGAAGCGCCCCGAGGGCCAGTACCTGGAGGCCCCGCAGCGGCTGCGCGGCTGCAAGATCGAGCTCCCGTACCCGTCGGTCGGCGCGACCGAGCAGGTGCTGCTGACGGCCGTCCTGGCCGAGGGCGTCACCGAGCTGAGCAACGCCGCGATCGAGCCGGAGATCGAGGACCTCATCTGCGTCCTGCAGAAGATGGGCGCCATCATCACGATGGGCACCAACCGCACCATCCACATCACCGGCGTGGACAAGCTCGGCGGCTACAACCACCGCGCCCTCCCGGACCGCCTGGAGGCCGCCTCCTGGGCCTGCGCGGCCCTGGCCACCGAGGGCAACGTCTACGTCCGCGGCGCCAGCCAGCGCGAGATGATGACCTTCCTCAACGTCTTCCGCAAGGTGGGCGGGGCCTTCGAGGTCGACGACCACGGCATCCGCTTCTGGCACCCCGGCGGCCCGCTGAACGCCATCGCCCTGGAGACCGACGTCCACCCCGGATTCCAGACCGACTGGCAGCAGCCCCTGGTCGTGGCCCTCACGCAGGCCTCGGGCCTGTCCATCGTCCACGAGACGGTGTACGAGTCCCGGCTGGGCTTCACCTCGGCGCTCAACCAGATGGGTGCCCACATCCAGCTCTACCGCGAGTGCCTGGGCGGCACCCCCTGCCGCTTCGGCCAGCGCAACTTCCTGCACTCCGCGGTCGTCAGCGGCCCCACCCGGCTGCAGGGCGCCGACCTGGTCATCCCCGACCTGCGAGGCGGCTTCTCGTACCTCATCGCGGCCCTGGCGGCGCAGGGCACCTCCCGGGTGCACGGCATCGACCTGATCAACCGCGGCTACGAGAACTTCATGGGCAAGCTGGAGAAGCTCGGCGCGAAGGTCGAGCTGCCCGCCGCGGACTGACCCGGCGCCCGGCCCACCGTCCGGAACACACGAAGGGCGGCCTCCCCGCGGGGAGGCCGCCCTTTCGGTTGTCGCGGTAGGCGCGGAACTACTTGCCCTTGGCGGCTTCCTTGAGCTTCGAGCCCGCGGAGACCTTCACGCTGTAGCCGGCCGGGATCTGGATCGGGTCACCGGTCTGCGGGTTGCGCGCGGTGCGCGCGGCGCGGTGGCTGCGCTCGAAGGTGAGGAAGCCGGGGATGGTGACCTTCTCGTCGCCCTTGGCGACGATCTCGCCGACGACCTCGGCGAACGCGGCCAGAACGGCGTCGGCGTCCTTGCGGGTCACCTCGGCGCGCTCGGACAGCGCGGCCACCAGCTCACTGCGGTTCATCTAAGTACTCCTTGCATGGAAACCCCCAACGTCGACCGTCGGGGAAGACGCATTGTGAAGACGCTCATCGCGCTTCTGCGGTGCGGCCCTCACCGCCCAGGTACGCATCCTGCCCCTATTTCTGGGGGAAACGCCAATCCGGCACCCGGGAGAGTCACACAAAAAGCGGGACGTGTGCGGCTCGATGACGCTCCGTCGTTACGGCGTCGCGGTGAGGCCCTGCGACTTGGCGGCCTCACGGACGGCGCCGGCGACGGCGCCCGCGACCTTGTCGTTGAAGACGCTCGGGATGATGTAGTTCGGGTTGAGCTCGTCCTCGGTGACGACGTCCGCGAGGGCGGTCGCCGCCGCGAGCATCATCTCGGTGTTCACCGTGCGGCTCTGGGCGTCCAGCAGGCCGCGGAAGACGCCCGGGAAGACCAGCACGTTGTTGATCTGGTTCGGGAAGTCGCTGCGGCCCGTGGCGACCACCGAGGCGGTCTCCCGGGCGACCGCCGGGTCCACCTCGGGGTCGGGGTTGGCCAGGGCGAAGACGATGGCGCCGTCGGCCATGGCCGCGACGTCCTCGCCGTCCAGGACGTTGGGAGCGGAGACGCCGATGAAGACGTCCGCGCCACGCACGGCCTCCTTCAGGGTCCCGGTGATCTCCTCCGGGTTGGTGTTGTCGGCGATCCAGCGCAGCGCCGTCCCGGGGCCGGCGGCGACCAGGTCCTCCCGGCCGCTGTGCACGACGCCGTGGATGTCCGCCACGACGGCGTGCTTGACGCCCGCCGCGAGCAGCAGCTTGAGGATGGCCGTGCCGGCGGCGCCCGCACCCGACATGACGACGCGTACGTCGCCGACCTGCTTGCCGACCACGCGCAGCGCGTTGGTCAGCGCCGCGAGCACCACGATGGCGGTGCCGTGCTGGTCGTCGTGGAAGACCGGGATGTCCAGGGCCTCGCGCAGCCGGGCCTCGATCTCGAAGCAGCGGGGCGCCGAGATGTCCTCCAGGTTGATGCCGGCGAAGCCGGGGGCGATCGCCTTGACGATCTCCACGATCGCGTCGGTGTCCTGGGTGTCCAGGCAGATCGGCCAGGCGTCGATGCCCGCGAAGCGCTTGAACAGGGCCGCCTTGCCCTCCATGACCGGCAGCGCGGCCTTGGGCCCGATGTTGCCCAGGCCCAGCACGGCCGAGCCGTCGGTGACCACCGCGACGCTGTTGCGCTTGATGGTCAGCCGGCGGGCGTCCTCGGGGTTCTTGGCGATCGCCATGCAGACCCGGGCCACACCCGGGGTGTAGACCATGGAGAGGTCGTCACGGTTGCGGATGGGGTGCTTCGACGCCATCTCGATCTTGCCGCCGAGGTGCATCAGGAACGTGCGGTCGGAGACCTTGCCGATCGCGACGCCCTCGATCTGCGCCAGCTTGGCGACGATCTCGTCCGCGTGGGCCGTCGAGGTGGCCGCGATGGTCACGTCGATCCGCAGCTTCTCGTGGCCGGAAGCGGTCACGTCGAGGCCGTGGACGGCTCCACCGGAGGCTTCCACGGCCGTGGTGAGCTGGCTGACCGCGGATCCGCTCGCGGGTACCTCCAGCCGCACCGTGATTGAGTACGAGACGCTCGGCGCCGTTGCCATGGCCGCTGTTCCTCCGCTGTCGCTGGTTGTGCGCCCTCGATGCTGCCACCTACTGGTGGGTACGCGTAAACCCGGGGGCCCTACAACAGAATGTCGAGTAGCGAGGGGGGTCAACGGAAGCTTGTGTGCTTAATGTTCCCCCACCCGCCACCGGAACGGCGCACACGGACGGAATGACAATCTCGGATCGTTTGTTAGCCTGGGTGAGGCACCGGCTCGATCCAAGCCCCCGGGCCCAACCATAGGCGCTTCGAGCGCCCACTTGCCGCGAGGCGAGCATGGCGGGTCGGTGTCACAGACGTCCGGCGGGGCGGCCCCTCCCAGAGGGGCCGCCCCGCCGTCGTCATGCGGACGGTCAGTCCCGCAGCAGGTCCGGGACGCCGGCGTCGTCCGGCAGGTCGCGGGCGCCGGAGAGCACCGTCAGCCGCTGCGTGGCCCGGGTCAGCGCCACGTACAGCACCCGCAGCCCGGCCGGGGACTCGTCCGCGATCTCCGCGGGCGAGACGACCAGCGTCGCGTCGTACTCCAGCCCCTTGGCCTCCAGGCTGCCCAGCGCCACGACGCGCTCGCCCAGCCCCGCCAGCCAGCCCCGGGCCTCCTCACGGCGGCCCATGGCCACGACCACGCCCACCGTGCCCTCGACCTCGCCCAGCAGCCGCTCCGCCTCCGCGCGCACCGCCTCGCCGGGGCCGCCGTCGGCGGTCACCGCGAACCGGGGCACCAGCCCCGTCGAACGCACCGCGCGCGGCGACTCGCTGCCCGGCATGGCCAGCGCCAGCACCTTCGCCGCCAGGTCCGCGATCTCGGCCGGGTTGCGGTAGTTCACGGTGAGGGTGAAGCGGCGGCGCGGACGCGTCCCCAGGGCCTCGTCACGGGCCAGGGCCGCCTCGTCCGGGTCGGTCCACGAACTCTGCGCGGGGTCGCCGACCACCGTCCAGGTCGCGGCGCGGCCCCGGCGGCCCACCATCCGCCACTGCATCGGGGTGAGGTCCTGCGCCTCGTCGACGATCACGTGCGCGTACTCCGTGCGCTCCGCGTCCAGCCGGTCCTGCCGGCTGCGCCGCCCGGCCGCCATCCGGTCGGCGAAGGTGGTGACCTCCTCCAGACCGGTCAGCTGGTCCAGCGGGTCCGCCTCCCGGGTGCGCACCTTCGGCGGCGGGCCCAGCAGCGCCTCCAGCTCGTCCAGCATCGCGACGTCGTGCACGGACAGCGCCCCGTTGCCCGCGGGGTCCAGCCGCCGCAGCGAGCGCGCCACCCGGCGCACCTCGGGCGGCGTCAGGACCCGCCGCGCCCAGCGCCCCAGCCGCTTCTCGTCGGAGAGCGCCGCCAGCACCCCGCGCGGGGTCAGCACCGGCCACCACGCGGCCAGGAAGTCCACGAACTCCTGCTCGGTGGAGACGTCCTCGTCGAAGCCCTGCCGCTCCTCGGCGGCCAGCTCCGGGTCCTCGAAACGGCGCCCGGCCTTGCGCCACAGCGCGTCCAGCAGCAGACGGCGGGCCCGGGGCCGCAGCAGGTTCACCGGCGCCGTGCCGCTCAGCACGGCGTGCCGGATACCGGACAGCTCCTCGGCGTCCAGCTCCAGCCGCCGCCCGAACGCCACCACCCGCAGCCGGTCCGGGCAGCGACCCTGCCCGGACCCGTGCTCCAGCACGCCCCGGGCCGCCTTGCGCAGCACCCTCAGCATCCGCAGCGAGCCCTTGATCCGGGCGACCGCCGGATCGTCGTACGTGGTCGCCTCGGCACCGTCCACGAGCGAGCCCACGGCGCGGATCGCGACCTGGCCCTCCTCGCCCAGCGAGGGCAGTACGCCCTCGGTGTACGCCACCAGCAGCGGCGTCGGGCTGACCACCAGGATCCCGCCCGCGTACCGGCGCCGGTCCTGGTACAGCAGGTACGCCGCCCGGTGCAGGGCCACGGCCGTCTTCCCCGTGCCGGGCCCGCCGGTCACCTCCGTGACGGAGGCTGCGGGGGCCCTGATCACCACGTCCTGCTCGGCCTGGATGCTGGAGACGATGTCCCGCATCGTGTGGCTGCGCGCCTGGCCCAGCGCGGCCATCAGCGCGCCGTCCCCCACCACCGGCAGCCCCGTCCTCAGCTCCGGGCGCAGCAGGTCGTCCTCGACGCCCAGCACCTTGCGGCCCTTGGAGCGGATGACGCGCCGCCGCACGACCCGGCCGGGCGCGACCGGCGTCGCCCGGTAGAACGGCGCCGCCGCGGGCGCCCGCCAGTCGATCACCAGCGGCGCGTAGTCCGCGTCCAGCACGCCCAGCCGGCCGATGTGCAGGGTCTCGGCGACCTCCGCCGTCCCGTCGGGGCGGATCGCCTCATCGGCGGGCTCCACGGAGGTGTACGCACCGTCCGGGCCCTTCTTGCCGTCCTTGCCCAGCAGCAAGTCGATCCGGCCGAAGAGGAAGTCCTCGAACTCCGCGTTCAGCCGGTTCAGGTGCAGCCCCGCCCGGAACACCTGGGCGTCGCGCTCCGCCAGCGCGCCCGGCGTGCCGACCTGGCCGCGCTTGACGGCGTCGTCCATGAGGAACTCCGCCTCGTGGATCTTCTCCTCGAGCCGGTCGTACACCCGGTCCAGATGCGTCTGCTCGACTGCGATCTCCGTGTCCCGGACCGCTGCCACGCAGGACCCCCTTCTTCCACTTCCGTACGTCACGCGCCGCGTGCGCCGCCCCGGCGTACGGGGCAGCCTGTCACCGTACGCCAACCAGGCGTTTCCCGCCCACTCGGCAAGTGCCCCCCGAAGCGTCCGGGGTACCCCGTGTCGCCCCGTGCGGGTGCGTTGTGGTTGCCGTTGGGGTTTCTCCCCCGCCCTCCCTCCCGATTGCCCGGCACGGTTGGTGCGGGCCTGCGCTCTGTTGGGTTGGGGTCGGTGCCGCGCCGGCGCACGTCCTCAGCGCTCGCGGTTTACGTCCACATCGTTCGGCGCCCGGGTCCGCCGCTCGTCGCTTCCGGGCGCACCCCGCCACACCCCCTCCCGTTGTCGCGGCGCACGACGGCCGGTGGGGGGTGAGTGGGGCACTTGCGGCAACCCCGGACCGGCCTTCTCACCCCATCCGGCCGTCAGTCGCCCACACGACCGAAGGGGGTGTGGCGGGGTGCCCCCATGGGGGTCCCCCCGGCCGAAGGCTGGGGGCGTACCCCGGCGCGGCACCGACCCCACAACGAACGCGCGAGGCGGTCACTGACCGCGCCGGGCAATCGGGAGGGCGGGCGGGGGCAGCCCGCCGCAGGCGCAACGCACCCGCACACAACAACCGGCCGCACCCACGACTCCGGGTCACGCGGAGGCGTACTTGGCGTCCGCCGCCGGATCCAGCGCAAGCCGGTACCCCCGCTTGACCACCGTCTGGATGAGCTTCGGCACCCCCAGCGCCGCCCGCAACCGCGCCATCGCCGTCTCGACGGCGTGCTCGTCGCGCCCCGCCCCCGGCAGCACCCGGAGCAGGTCGGCCCGGGAGACGACCCACCCGGGGCGCCGGGCGAGGGCGCGGAGCAGGGCCATCCCGGCCGGGGGGACGGGGCGCAGCTCGCCGTCGACGACGACCGCGTGGCCGCGGATCTCCAGGCGCCGTCCGGCGACGGGAAGGGGACGCACCCGCCCCGGGAGCTCTGCGGCGAGCAGTTGGACGAGCGGCCCGAGACGGAAGCGTTCGGGCTGGGCGGTGGGCACCTCGTGGGCCTGCAGGGGCAGCGCCGTGACGGGGCCCACGCAGGCCGGGAGGATGTCGTGGCGCAGGGCGTCGAGGAGTTCGCCGCGCAGGCCCCTGCGGTCGGCCCGGTCCAGCAGGGAGGCCGCCGCGGGGGCGCTGGTGAAGGCGACCGCGTCCAGTCCGCGGGCGACGGCCGCGTCGATGAGCCGGTCGACCGGGCCCAGGTCCTCCGGCGGCATCCAGCGGTAGACGGGGACGCCCACGACCTCCGCGCCGGCCGCGCGCAGTGCCTCGCTGAAGCCGGGCACCGGTTCCCCGTGCAGCTGGACGGCGACGCGCCGGCCGTCGACGCCCTCGTCCAGCAGGCGGTCGAGGACCTCCGCCATTGACTCGGACGCCGGCGACCAGGACTCCCTGAGCCCGGCCGCGCGGATCGCGCCGCGCACCTTGGGGCCGCGGGCGAGCAGTTCGACGTGGCGCAGCCGTTCCAGCAGGGGCTCGCCGAGCCCCCAGCCGTCGGCGGCCTCGATCCAGCCGCGGAAGCCGATCGCGGTGGTGGCCACCACGACGTCGGGGCCGCGGTCGAGCAACCCCTTGGTCGCGGCGAGCAGTTCGGTGTCGTCCGGCAGCGGGACGATCCGCAGCGCGGGGGCCCGCATCACGACGGCGCCGCGCCGTTCGAGCAGGGCGCACAGTTCGTCGGCGCGGCGGGCCGCGGTGACGCCGACCGTGAAGCCCGCCAAGGGGAGGACGTCTGGGTGTCGCACTTGCATGGCTCTGCCTCGCTCCGCTGGAGGTACACGTGCAACGGAGGCCGGGACCGTCCCGGGTCCCGGAGTCGTGCGCCCCGTTGCGCGCATGGTTCCAAGCCCCGGTGACGGTCTGGGTTCACCGGCATTTCCCCGTTGTTACGCAGTTCGCCGGG
The DNA here is from genome assembly GCF_042891295.1 of Streptomyces sp. NPDC001902. NCBI lineage: Bacteria > Bacillati > Actinomycetota > Actinomycetes > Kitasatosporales > Streptomycetaceae > Streptomyces > Streptomyces sp. NPDC001902. Next base: position 124,181 of record NZ_JBIATA010000017.1, read on the forward strand.
GCTACACCTGCGCGTAGGACAGCCGCGCCTCCGGCTCGGCCCCGGCACCGGGCCCGGCCGCCGGGGCGGGGGCCGGTGCGGGCCTGCGCAGGTATACGGCCCAGGTGACCGCGAAGCAGACCGCGTAGACGGCCAAAAAGGTGACGAAGGCCGGGGTGCCGGTGCCCCGGGTGAGGAAGGACTGCCGGAAGGCGAGGTTGATGCCGAGGCCGCCGAGCGCGCCGACGGCACCGATCAGGCCCATCGCGGCGCCGGACAGCCGGCGTCCGTAGGAGGCCGCGGCTTCGCCGGTCAGGCCCTTGGCGGCGGCCTTGGCGGCGTAGATGCCCGGGATCATCTTGTACGTCGAGCCGTTGCCGAGGCCGGTCAGGATGAACAGGGCGACGAAGGCGCCGGAGAACAGCGCCAGGGACTTCTGCGCCGAGGCGAGGACGATCACGGCGGTGGCGGCGGCCATCGCCAGGAAGTTCCACAGGGTGATCCGCGCGCCGCCGAAGCGGTCCGCGAGCCGTCCGCCGACCGGGCGGACCAGCGAGCCGAGCAGCGGGCCGACGAAGGTGACGGACGCGGCCTGCAGCGGGGTGCGGGCGAACTGGTTCTGCAGGACGAGCCCGAAGGCGAAGCTGTAGCCGATGAAGGACCCGAAGGTGCCGATGTAGAGGAAGGACATGATCCAGGTGTGGCCGTCCTTCACCGCCAGGGCGGCCGCGCCGGTGTCGTTCCGCACGGGCGCGAGGTTGTCCATGTATAGGGCCGCGAGCGTGGCGGCGACCACGATGAGCGGGATGTAGACGGCCAGCAGCAGCCGGGGGTGGCCGGCGCCTGCCGTGCCGATGACCAGCAGGCCGACCAGTTGGACGACCGGCACGCCGATGTTGCCGCCGCCCGCGTTGAGGCCGAGGGCCCAGCCCTTCTTCCGGAGCGGGAAGAAGGAGTTGATGTTGGTCATGGAGGAGGCGAAGTTGCCGCCCCCGACCCCGGTCAGCGCGGCGACGGCGAGGAAGGTGCCGTAGGAGGTGCCGGGCTCCATGACGACGGCGGCGGCGATCGTCGGCAGCAGCAGCATGAGCGCGCTGACGACGGTCCAGTTGCGGCCGCCGAAGCGCGCGACGGCGAAGGTGTACGGGACGCGGACCAGGGCGCCGACCGCCGTGGCCATGGCGACCAGGAAGAACTTCCCGGCGGGGTCGATGCCGTACTCCGGGCCCATGAAGAGCACCATGACCGACCAGAGCGTCCAGACGGAGAAGCCGACGTGCTCGGACAGGACGGAGAAGAGCAGGTTCCGGTGGGCGACGCGCCGGCCGCCGTTCTCCCAGGACCCCTCGTCCTCGGGGTCCCACCGTTCGATCCAGCGGCCGCCCTTGCGTGCGGTGGTGCTCGCGGCAGTCATGACGCCTCCAGGCCCTGATGTCGCTCGTCGGGTGATGCCCACGACGGTAGGAACGGCGCGTTTCCTCCCGATGGCCTGAGGTGACCGCCACGCAACCTTGCTCTCACCCGGTGCGCGGGCCCGGTGTGAGCGCCGGGGGCGCCATCACGCGGGCGTCCGGCTCCGGCAGCCAGGCGCCGTCCGGCACGGTGAGCCAGTCGTCCTCCGCGGCGAGCCGGCGCGCGGCGCAGAGCAGGGCGTCCAGTGCGGGGTGGCGCAGTCCGCGCCGCCACACCATGGAGACGGGGGCGAGCGGTACGGGGCCGGTGAGCGGGCGCAGGACGAAGCCGGGCAGGTCGATGAACTCGGTACTGGCCAGGACGGGCCAGCGGTGCTTGCGCACCAGACGGACGAACTCCTCCGGACCGTCGATGGCGGGGAAGGGCGCGGCGACGGCGATGCCCCGGCCGCGGAACAGGCGCTGGGCCAGGTCCGTCCACTCGGCGGTGTCCGGGTTCCCGGCGGCGGCGTAGAGCGACTCCCCGGCGAGTCGGTCGAGCGGCACCTCGGCGAGCGGGGCCAGCCGGTGGCCGGCGGGGAGCAGCACCGCCATCCGCTCGTAGCGGACCGGCAGGTGCTCCAGCCGGTCCAGCACGGCGGGGGCCAGGCCCGCCGCGCGGCCGAAGGAGACGTCCAGGCGGCCGGCGAGGATCCCGGCGGCGGCGCCGGTGAGCCCGCTGTGGAAGCGCGCGGTGAGCTCGAGTTCGGGCGCGGCGGCGCGGGCGGCGGCCAGCACCCGGTGGCCGGTGCCCACCGGCGCGCCGATGTCGACGAGCAGCGGACGGCCGGTGGGCGCGAAGGCGGCGGCCAGTTCGTCGTGGGCGGCGAGCACGCGCCGGGCGTACGGCAGCAGCCGCTCCCCCTCGGCGGTCAGCCGCACCGAGCGGGTCGTCCGCACGAACAGCTCGGCCCTCAGTTCCCGCTCCAGGCGCCGGACGTCCCGGCTCAGCGCCTGCTGGGCGACGTGGAGGCGGGCGGCGGCCTGGGTGAAGTGCAGTTCCTCCGCGACGGCGGTGAAGGCCCTCAGCAGGCGCGGGTCGATGGCGTGCGGCATCCGCCCATTGAACACGTCCGCGATTGACAACGGGAACGCGTCAATGGGCGCTGATCAGGTGTTGGACCGCACCGGGGGCGCGCCGGGAGGGTGGTCGCATGACCGCGCCCGCCTTCACCGCCCCCTACCGGCGGCTCTTCGCCCTGCCCGGCACCCGGGCCTTCACCACCGGGAACCTCCTGGCCCGGCTCCCGATGGGGATGTTCGGCGTCAGCGCGGTCGTCATGATCGCGGCCGGCTACGGCTCGTACGCGCTGGCCGGGGCGGTCACCGCCACCGGACTCGCCGCGACGGCCGTGGTGGCCCCCTGGACCGCGCGCCTGACCGACCGGCACGGCCAGGCCCGGGTGGCCGTGCCGGCCGCGGGGCTCGCCGCGCTGGGCTCGCTCGCGCTGGTGGTGTGCGTACGGCTGCACGCCCCGGCCTGGACCCTGTTCGCCGCGTACGCCGCCACCGCGACGACGCCGAACACCGGAGGCATGGCGCGGGCGCGCTGGGCGCACCTGTACCGGGACGACGAGCGGGGCCGGCACGTCGCCAACTCCTTCGAGCAGGCGGCGGACGAGGTCTGCTTCATGCTCGGCCCGGTCCTCGCGGCCTTCCTGTGCACCTCGCTGTTCCCCGAGGCCGGCACGCTGACGGGGGCGCTGCTGCTCTTCGGCGGCATCCTGATCTTCGCCGCGCAGCGCGGCACCGAACCGCCGCCGGTGCCGCGGGCCACCGCCGGACCGGGGGCGGGCGCCGGGCGGGCCGCGGTACCGGCCGTACTGCTGACGTTCCTGGCGACGGGGGCCGTCTTCGGCGCCCTGGAGGTCACCACGATCGCCTTCGCCGACGCCCAGGGGCACCGTGGCGCCGCCGGGGCGGTGCTCGCCCTCCAGGCGGCGGGTTCGTGCGCGGCGGGCCTGCTGTACGGGCTGCGCCGGCCCCGTGGCGGCGCGGAGGGCCGCTTCGCCGCGAGCGTCGCCCTGATGGCCGCCCTCATGCTCGGCCCGCTGCCCGCAGCGGCCCTCGGCGGCCTGTGGCTGCTGGCCCCCGCGCTGCTGCTGGCGGGCATGGCCACCGCGCCCACGATGATCAACGGTATGGCCCTGATCCAGCGCCGGGTGCCGCCGGGCCGCCTCAACGAGGGCATGACGCTGGCCGTCACCGCCCTCCTGGGCGGCATCGCGGCGGGCTCCTTCGCCGCGGGGTCGGTCGTGGAGCACCGGGGTGCGGTCCCCGCGTACGCGATACCGGCGGTCGCCGCGGGCACCGCGGCGCTGGTCGCGGCGGCCTTCCTGCGGACGGCCCGGCGCCGGGCCTGACGTACCGGCCGTCAGCCGCCGGCCGCCGCCGTACGTACCGCCCCGCGCCTGCGCGGCCAGGGCCACAGCCGGGCGGGGCGCCGTGCGGCGAGGTCCTCGGCCCAGCCGAAGCACACCAGCAGCAGGCCGATGAGCGGCCAGACGACCGCGAACTGGAACCAGTCGCTCTCCAGCAGCCACGGCACGTGGTACTCCAGCAGGCGGAAGTTCCACAGCTGGTCGATCAGCGGCACGCTGGCGATCAGGGCTACCTCGTGCCAGAGGTAGAACGTCACCGCCCGGGCGTTCAGCAGGGTGACGGGCCCGTCCAGCCGCGCGATCGGCCGCGGCAGCCGGTCCCAGGCCGGGCTCACCCGCAGGAGCAGCGCGACGAAGCCGAGGGACCACAGCGCCTGCGCCAGCGGGATGTCGTTGAGGTCCCAGCCGTCCTCCGTCTGGTGGCCGGACGCCCACCAGGCGCCGGCCGCCATGAGCACCGGCGCGACGAGCGGCACGACGAACGCGGGCAGTCTGCGGGTCAGCCCGTCGTGGTGGGCGAAGCCCAGGATCCAGCAGGAGCCGAAGGTGACGAAGTCCGTGACGACCCCGCCGAGGTCGCCGGGGATCGTCACCCATCCCGTGGTGAGGGCGGCGGTCAGGGCGAGCGGTGCCAGCAGGGTCGCCCACGGCAGGCGGCGGAAGGCCCACAGCATCAGCGGCGAGAGCAGGACGAACCACAGGTAGGCCCGCAGGTACCACAGCGGCCCGGCGGCCTGCACCGCCCAGGTGTTCTCCAGGAACCCGCTCTGCTGCCCCAGCTCCCAGGGGAACGGCGGGGTGCCCAGCGGGAGGATCCACCACAGCAGGCGCAGCCCCCAGCCGAGCGGGCCGTCGCCGTCCGTCGACGGCCGCCAGCCGCCGATCAGCATGGCCGGGAGGAGGAGCGCCGCCAGCACCCACAGGGGCGGCAGCAGGCGCCGTATCCGGGAGCGGATCACGGCGGCGGCGGGCCGCGCCAGGGAGCGGGCCATGAGCGAGCCGGCCAGCGCGAACATCACGCCCATGGACGGGAACGCCAGGGTCAGCCACGCCCAGCCGAAGCAGTGGTAGACCACGACGCGGGCCAGCGCGACGGCGCGCAGCAGGTCGAGGTAGCGGTCGCGGACGACGGACCGGGCCGCGCCGGACCGGCCCGCGGCTCCACCACCGGGGGCCACTGGGGCTCCGGGGGCCCCGGGTGCGTCCGTACGGGGGCCGGCCTGCTGCGGGAGGGCACCACGGTGGGCCCCGGCCTGCGGGATGGTCATGGCGGGGCTCTTTCAGACGGTGGTGAGCGGGGACTCGACGGCGCCGGTGCGGCGGAGCTTCTGCCAGCGCAGCCGGCCGCCGGTCAGCGCGGTGATCCAGGACTGCAGCAGCACCAGGTACATCAGCTGCCGGTAGAGGATCTGCTGCAGCGGCAGCCACAGCAGGTGGCGCGGCGACTCGCGGTCCAGCCGGAAGGCGTAGGCCGCGCAGGCCGCCTGGACGGCGAGCACCCCGAACCACGCCTCCACCGTCCGCAGGGTCGGGCCGAAGACCAGGCCGTAGACGAGGAAGATGTCGATCAGCGGGGCCAGCAGCGGGGCGACCACCATGAACAGCGACACCAGCGGCAGGCCGAGCCGGCCGAAGCGCCCGGAGTGGCCGCGGTCCCTCAGGGCGCCGCGGTGCTTCCAGATCGCCTGCATGGTGCCGTAGCTCCAGCGGTAGCGCTGCGACCACAACTGCCGGACGGTCTCCGGGGCCTCGGTCCAGGCGCGCGCGTCCTCGGCGTACACCACGCGCCAGCCGGCCCGGTGCAGCGCCATGGTGACGTCGGTGTCCTCGGCGAGGGTGTCGTCGCTCATGCCGCCGACGTCGTGCAGCGCCTCGCGGCGGAAGGCCCCGATCGCCCCGGGGATGGTCGGCATGCAGCCGAGCACGTCGTACATGCGGCGGTCGAGGTTGAAGCCCATCACGTACTCGATGTGCTGCCAGGCCCCGATCATCCTGTCGCGGTTGCCGACCTTGGCGTTGCCCGCGACGGCGCCCACCGTGGGGTCGGCGAAGGGCTGCACGAGCTCGCCGACCGTGCCCGGCTCGAAGACGGTGTCGCCGTCCATCATCACGACCAGGTCGCAGGAGGCGTTCGCCAGACCGTTGTTGAGCGCCGCGGGCTTGCCCCCGTTGGGCTGGCGGATCACCCGGACCCCGGGCAGGGCGAGGTCCTCCACGATGTCGGCCGTCCCGTCGGTGGAGCCGTCGTCGACGACGACGATCTCCAGCGGATGCTCGCTGGCCGCCAGGGAGCGCACGGTGTTGGCGATGCACTTGGCCTCGTTGTACGCCGGGACGAGGACGGTGACGGGGCGGGTGACGCGCTCCTCGCCCCACCGGAAGTCGCGCCGCCGCACCCGGCGGGTGTGCACCGCGGACAGCAGCACCATCAGGCCGAAGCGCGCCAGGACCAGCGCGCCCACCACGGCGAGCAGGACGACGAGCACGCTCATGGTGTGCTCGGAGAGCGTGACCGCGAGCACGAAGGCCTTGCCCTCCCACAGCGGCAGGCCGGTGACGGGGGTGTGCGCGCTCGGCGCGCCGAGCGCCTGCGTGAGTGTGGGGAACGTGTACCCCTCCGCCGTCAGTTCGGGCAGCAGGCGGTCCAGCGCGGCCACGGTCTGCGAGCGGTCGCCGCCGGAGTCGTGCATGAGCACGATGGCACCGGCGCCGGCCTTGGCCGGCTTGGCGGACCGGACGATGGCGTCGACGCCGGGACGGGCCCAGTCCTCGGTGTCGGTGTCGATGAACGCGGTGACGTAGCCGCGCTGCCCGAGGTACTGCGCCACCGGCCACGACAGGTCGTCCAGCGCGTCGGCGGTCGAGGAGTACGGCGGGCGGAACAGCGAGGTGTGTATTCCGGCCGCACCGGCCAACGCGAGCTGGTTCTCGGCGAGCTCCCGGTCGATCCGGTCGTGCGACTGGTAGACCAGGTCGGGGTGGTTGAAGGTGTGCAGGCCCACCTCGTGGCCCTCGTCCACCATGCGCCGGACGAGGTCGGGGTGGCGCGAGGCCATCGTCCCGGTCACGAAGAACACGCCGTGGGCGTGGTACTCGGCCAGCTTGTCCAGGATCTTCGGGGTCCACTCCGGGTCCGGACCGTCGTCGAAGGTCAGGACCAGGTTCCTGCGGGGGACGGCGTAGCTGTGCGTCTCGGCGCCCCGGGTGTCGATGACGGGGCCGCCCTCCAGCACGGAGTCCGGCACGTGGGCGGTGGCGACCGGCGGGTGGATGCGGTGGTCCGCGCCGATCTCGCTGTGGACGAAGCCGCGCAGCAGCAGCATGCACACCACGGCGACCAGCAGCAGTGCCGGCAGGGTGAAGCGCATGGGCAGGGTCTTGCGGCCGCGGGCTCCGCGGCGGGGCGGCCCGTCGGTGACGCCGGCGACGGTCATCTGGCACCGCCCCCGCTGAAGCCGGTGGCGCTGGCCGAGGGGTCGGGCGTCTCCCCGTCGTCCGGCGGGGTGCTGCCGGTGGGCGTGTCATCGGGCGTGGGCGTCGCCGGGACCGTCGGAACGGACGTGGCGCTCCACGTGGGGCGGGGGGAGATCGGACGGCGGGTGCTCGTGGGCGTGGTGTCGGCGGACGCGGTGGGCGCGGTGCCGGCCGCCGTGGGCGTCCCGCCGCCGGTGAAGGTGGCGGTGCCGCTCGGGGTACCGCTCGGCGAGGCCGGGGCGGAGGCGGGGGCCGTCGGGTCGGCGGAGACGACGGGTGACGAGTTTTCGTCGTCCTCCCCCGGGATCATCAGCCAGGGGGCCCGGGAGTCGGCGCCTGCCAGGCTGATCGCCAGCACCGAGGCGTAGCCGACGCAGATCGCGCCGAGGATCCAGCCGATCCGGCGCAGCTTGCGGCCGCGCCGTCCGCTGGTGTCGACGAAAACCGGCCGGTCCGGGTCGTCGGGTATGCGTGTCTTCACCGCTGAGAGGCCCTTTCCCCACAGGAGCGCGCCTGGCTCCGCCAGGGGCACGGCTCAGCGGTGGACCGCGACACTGCGGACCACGAACCCCCCTCGGTGGATCACCCCAAGCACTCTGTGAGCGGCGAATGTACATCACTTTCAGCCAATTGTGCGCATCAAGTGAACAAGGCGTGGCGAGCTGCGCCGGCAGGATGATCGTTACCTTTCACAACAATTCATGGCCATGACAAAGCGGGAGGACGGGACGACGACCGGCACCCGGGACCGGCCGGCCCTCGGCGGGCCCCCGGAAACGACGGAAGGCGATGCCTCCCGCGCAGTGCGCGGCAGGCATCGCCTTCCGTTGGGTCAGTGGAGATGGCGGGAATCGAACCCGCGTCCTGTGGTGCAGAATCAGGGCTTCTCCGAGCGCAGTCCGCTGTGCTTTTCTCGGCCCCGGCAGTCACGCGGACAAGCCGCCGACGGGCCCAGCCACTGTTTGGTTTCCCACCGAGCCCCGTGGCCGGACTCAGTGGTTTAGTCCCCTAGCTGATGCCAGGATCCGGGTCGGGAACAGCCCCGGGCTGACACTCCGCGGAGTCTTCGCTAGCTGCTAATTAGGCAGCGAGAGCGAAGGCGGAGGAATCGCGCTTAGAAGTGGCGATTATTGTTTTCGGCATATGGTTTACGAGATCATTGCCGCTTTCTCGGCTCGCTTCCCCTGCTTCGACATCCCCAGTCGAAACCGATCATCCCCATGTTGATTTTTCAAACTGCTCACCGGGCCGTCACGGCCCGGTGGTGCTGACGCCATCGTACGTGACCGACGTACATGGAGGCCAGCGCATTTCCCGGGGGTCACTCGCCCCGCTGCCGGCGGCGCGCCGCCGAGATGGCCCGGTCGGCCTCGCGGCGGTCCTGCTTCTCGCGCAGGGTCTGCCGCTTGTCGTAGTCCTTCTTGCCCTTGGCCAGCGCGATCTCGACCTTCGCCCGGCCGTCCTTGAAGTACAGGGAGAGCGGCACGATCGTGTGACCGGTCTCCTGGGACTTCTGGAAGAGCTTCTCGATCTCCTCCCGGTGCAGCAGCAGCTTGCGCTTGCGCCGCGCCGAGTGGTTCGTCCACGTCCCCTGGGTGTACTCGGGGATGTGCACGTTGTGCAGCCACGCCTCGCCCCCGTCGAGCTGGCCGAAGCCGTCGACCAGGGAAGCGCGTCCCTGGCGCAGCGACTTCACCTCGGTGCCGGTGAGCACCAGGCCCGCCTCGTAGGTGTCGAGGATGTGGTAGTCGTGCCGCGCCTTCTTGTTCTGCGCGATCAGCTTGCGACCCGTTTCCTTTGCCATAGCGCGGCCATTCTCGCACCTCGGCGGGGCCGGGGGGTACCGGTTTGCGCGCCGGTCAGCGGACCGGCGTGCCCAGACCGTCCAGCACCTGGAGGGCCTCGGACTCGGCGTCCGCGCCACCGGTGACCTTCAGGTCGGGCTCCACCCCGCGGCCGTCCACCCGGCGGCCCGCGGGCAGCCGGTAGTGGCCGACGGTGAGCTCGGCGACCGAGCCGTCCGACAGCCGGCTGGGCATCTGCACCGAGCCCTTTCCGAAGGTGCGGGAGCCCACGACGACGGCACGGCCGCGGTCCTGCAGGGCGCCGGCGAGCAGTTCGGCCGCACTCATCGTGCCGCCGTCCACGAGCACGACGAGCGGGGTGTCGGTGTCGCCGGCGTCGGCCGCGTAGAGCGCCTGCTGCCTGCCGTGGACGTCGTACGTGGCGACCAGCCCGCCGTCCAGGAACGCGGAGGCCACACCGACGGCCTCGGTGACCAGGCCGCCGGAGTTGCCGCGCAGGTCCAGGACTATGCCCTTGTGTCCCGGCCTGCCGGCCAGGGCGCCGCGGACCTGCCCGGCGACACCCTTGGTGAAGGCGTCCACCTTGACGACGCTGACGCCGTCGGGGACGTGCCGGACCCGTACGGACTCCGTGGGCAGCAGGGCGCGCCGCGGGGAGACCACCCAGGAGCGCGCGCCGCGCCGCAGGCCCAGGGCCACGGCGGTGCCGGCCGCGTCGGCACCGCGCAACCGGGCGACGACCTCGGTGACGGGACGGCCGGTGACCTCCGTGCCGTCGATGCTCATCAGCCGGTCCCCGGCGAGCACCCCGGCCCGGGCGGCGGGGCTGCCGGACTGGACGCGGTCGATGCCGATGCGGCCGTCCTCGGTGCGTCGCACCCACAGGCCGACGCCCACGTAGCGGCCGTCCAGGGACTGCTGGAAACCCTCGTACTCCTGGGCCGTGTAGAAGGAGGACCAGCGGTCGCCGCTACGGCTGACCAGGGCCTGCGCGGCCTGCGGGCCGACCTTGCCCTCCGCGATCGCCTCGGCGATCTCGTCGGTGTCGGCGACGGTGCCGGCCGGGATGCGGGAGTGCGGCGGCGTCCGCCGCTCCCCGCCGAGGTCCCCGAAGGAACCCGCCGCGGCACCCGTCGCCAGGACCGCGCCGAAGACCAGCGTCAGCGCCGCGGCACGGCGCAGGCGGCGTGGTCTCCCGGGCGGACGTGGGCTCAGCACGTCGGGCAGTCTAGGCGAGAAGCGGGCGCTGTACGGAAGGTCGGCCGTACAGCGCCCTTGGCGCGGATCAGACCTTGAGGTATTTGCGCAGCGCGATCAGGGCCGCCAGCGCGGGCATCAGCATGCCCACCACCAGCACCAGCGGCAGCACCTGCGCCACCTCGCCCCAGCCGAGGAAGTTGATCAGCGGCACCTTGGTCTGCAGCGAAAGGCCGTGGTCGATCAGGAAGTAGCGGCCCACGAGGAGCATCAGACAGGCCAGGCCACCGCCGACCAGACCGGCGAACGCGGCCTCCATGATGAACGGCATCTGGATGTAGAAGCTGGACGCGCCGACCAGCCGCATGATCCCGGTCTCCCGGCGGCGGCTGAAGGCCGACACGCGCACCGTGTTGACGATCAGCATCATCGCCACCGCGAGCATGAACGCCAGCACCACCAGCGCGGCCAGCGTCATGCCGTTGAGCAGCCCGAACAGGTTGTCCAGCAGGGCCTTCTGGTCCTGCACCTCCTGGACGCCGGGACGGCCCTGGAAGGCGCTCGCCACCACCTGGAACTTCGTCGGGTCCTTGAGCTTGACCCGGAACGACTCCTGCATCTGGTCCGGGGTGAGCGAGTCGGCCAGCGGCGAGTCGGAGAACTGCTCCTTGTAGTGCTTGTAGGCGTCCTCCGCGCTCTCGTGGAAGTACTTGTCCACGAGCGGCAGCGCCTTGAGCTGCTTCTCGATGTCCTGCTTCTGCTCCTCGGTGACCGCGCCCTTGGTGCAGTTGGGGTCGGTCTTGGCGTCGTTCTTGTTGCAGAGGAAGATCGACACCTGGACCTTGTCGTACCAGTAGCCCTTCATCGAGTCGACCTGCTCGCGGGCGAGCCACGAGCCGCCGGCGAGCGCGAGCGAGAGGGCCACGGAGACGATGACCGCGAAGGTCATGGTGAGGTTGCGCCGGAGACCGACGCCGATCTCCGAGAGCACGAACTGGGCGCGCATGTTGTCCTTTCAGAAGGCTGCGGTGTGCAGGGCGGGGCCCAGGCTCAGTGCTGGTAGCCGTAGACGCCGCGGGACTGGTCGCGGACCAGTCGCCCCTTCTCGAGCTCGATGACGCGCTTGCGCATCTGGTCGACGATGTTCTGGTCGTGGGTGGCCATCACCACGGTGGTGCCGGTCCGGTTGATGCGGTCCAGCAGCCGCATGATGCCCACGGAGGTCTGCGGGTCGAGGTTTCCCGTGGGCTCGTCCGCGATCAGCAGCATCGGGCGGTTGACGAACGCCCGGGCGATCGCCACGCGCTGCTGCTCACCACCGGACAGCTCGCCCGGCATGCGGTCCTCCTTGCCGCCGAGGCCGACGAGGTCGAGCACCTCGGGGACCGTCTTGCGGATGGTGCCGCGCGGCTTGCCGATCACCTCGAGGGCGAACGCCACGTTCTCCGCGACCGTCTTGTTGGGCAGCAGGCGGAAGTCCTGGAAGACGGTGCCCAACTGGCGCCGCATCTGCGGCACCTTCCAGTTGGACAGCCGCGCGAGGTCCTTGCCGAGGACGTGCACCATGCCGGTGTCCGTCCGCTCCTCGCGCAGGATCAGCCGCAGGAAGGTCGACTTCCCGGAGCCGGAGGAGCCCACCAGGAAGACGAATTCACCCTTCTCGATTTCCAGCGACACGTCCCGAAGTGCAGGACGGTTCTGCCGGGGGTAGGTCTTGGTGACGTTGTCGAATCGGATCACGGTCGCACTCCGGATACAGGGGATCGGAGGCGACCTTACGCGAATGGCCGCGGCCCGCGCAGTCCGCGGTCCGGGATGACGGGTTTATTCATCGACCACGGGGGGACAAAGCAGGCATTGGCCACATGCGTCACTCTTCGGAGTCGCAGGAATCACGCGGGGCGCGCCGAGCGTCCCGGGAACTGGCACAGTGGTCGGGGGGCTCGGGAACGTACCGCCCCTGTCGCGCGTTGTTCATGGAGCGGCCGCCAGGCCGCCTGGGAGGAGGCCACCGCATGACAGTCGACCGACTGGTGTGCGCCAACTGCGCCGGCCCCGTCAGCGAGGGCCGCTGTGCGGTCTGCCGCGCCCACCGCGCCCGCATGCAGCAGGAGAACCCCTTCGCGGCCATCTCCCCGGCGGCACTGATCGCCCTGCTGGTCGCCCTGCTCGCGGTGGCGTGGGTGGTGCACGAGGCCGCCGTGTAGCACGGCGCACACAGACAGCAAGCACGGGGGCCCGCGGCGCATCGGCGCTGCGGGCCCCCGTGGCGTTTGCGGGCCTCCCGCGGACGCGCAGGGGCCCCCCGGTCCGGGCGCGGGCCTTCCCGGCGCCGCGTGGTGGCCCCAGCCGGTCAGGCGCGGCATCGGGCGGAAACCGGCACCGCCCGGACGAAGAGGGTCGCGCCGGCACCCCGGCCGGCTCGCGTCGCCGTGACCCTGGGTGACCGATCCGCTGCCGCCGACGACGGTGCGGGTGGCACCGTCGGCACCCTGGCCGGGCCGTCCGCGCACGCCCCCGTGCGGGCTCGGCTGCCCCGGAACGCGACGACTGCCGCCCGTCGGGCGGCAGTCGTGGAGGTCCGGGGTGCTGACGACGCGTCAGACGCCGGCGCCCTGCTCCTGCTGCTTGCGCCAGCGGATGCCCGCCTCGAGGAAGCCGTCGATGTCGCCGTCGAGGACGCCCTGGGGGTTGCCGACCTCGTACTCCGTCCGCAGGTCCTTGACCATCTGGTACGGGTGGAGGACGTAGGAACGCATCTGGTTGCCCCAGGAGTTGCCGCCGTCGCCCTTGAGGGCGTCCATCTTGGCCTGCTCCTCCTGGCGGCGCCGCTCCAGCAGCTTGGCCTGCAGCACGTTCATCGCGCTGGCCTTGTTCTGGATCTGCGAGCGCTCGTTCTGGCAGGAGACCACGATGCCGGTCGGGATGTGGGTGATCCGGACCGCGGAGTCGGTGGTGTTGACGCCCTGGCCGCCGGGGCCGGAGGCGCGGTAGACGTCGATCCGCAGCTCGGTCTCGTCGATCTCGACGTGGTCGCTCTGCTCGACGACGGGCAGCACCTCGACGCCCGCGAAGGACGTCTGGCGGCGGCCCTGGTTGTCGAAGGGCGAGATGCGCACCAGGCGGTGGGTGCCCTGCTCGACGGAGAGGGTGCCGTAGGCGTAGGGCGCCTTCACCACGAAGGTGGTGGACTTGATGCCGGCCTCTTCCGCGAACGAGGTCTCGTAGATCTCGGTCGCGTAGCCGTGCCGCTCGGACCAGCGCAGGTACATCCGCTGCAGCTGCTCGGCGAAGTCGGCGGCGTCGACACCGCCGGCCTCGGCGCGGATGTTGACCAGCGCCTCACGGGCGTCGTACTCGCCGGACAGGAGGGTGCGGACCTCCATCTCGTCCAGCGCCTTGCGCACCGACTCCAGCTCGGTCTCGGCCTCGGCACGGGTGTCCGCGTCGTCCTCGGCCTCGGCGAGCTCGAAGAGCACCCCCAGGTCGTCGATGCGGCCGCGCAGCGCCTCGGCCTTGCGGACCTCGGCCTGCAGGTGCGACAGCTTGCTGGTGATCTTCTGCGCCGCGTCGGGGTCGTCCCACAGCGACGGGGCCGCCGCCTGCTCCTCGAGCACGGCGATGTCGGCCCTCAGCTTGTCGAGGTCCAGAACGGCCTCGATCGAGGCCATGGTCGACGAGAGGGACTTGAGCTCTTCGGATACATCCAGGACTGCCACGTCCCCCAGCGTACCGGCACGCCGCGCATTGCCGCGCCGGTGAGCCGGGGCGGCCCGGCCCACCGGCCCGGAGGTCCCGCGCCGCTCAGACGGGGACGGGGGCCGACGCGTGGGCGAGCGTGCCGTCGGCGCGGCGCAGGTACAGGGTCAGGGTGTCGTCCGCCGTGGTCAGACCGGGGTGGGAGGGGGTGCTGGCGGACAGCGGCACCGGCGTCCACGTGCCGCCGTCGGAGACGGCGGCGGCCAGGGCCCCGTCGTCGGCGGGGGCGAGGACGAAGAGCCGGCCGCCGGAGACGGCGGGTTCGGGGCGGCCCGTGGCGTCCAGGCCCGTGACGATCTCGGAGGGGCGCCAGGCGCCGTTCACGTACGGCAGGCGCAGCACGGCGCCGTCGGCCTTGCGGACGGCGAAGGCGTCCAGGGTGCCGGACGCGGCCGAGACCAGCCCGGGGGCGGCGGTGACCCGGCCCGCGGTGGGGACCAGCGCCCAGGCGTTCCAGCGGCCGTCGACCCAGGAGGAGGTGACGAGGTCACCGCCCGAGCAGCCGACCAGGTCGATCCGGCCGGGCGCGGAGGACGCGGCGGCGGGGGTCGTGGTGAAACGGGCGGGCTGGTCGACCTGGTACCAGTCGCCCCACGCACCGCCGCTGAGGGTGCGGCGGTAGACCTTGTGGTCGGTGCCGAGTGCGAAGACGTCCAGCTGCCCGGCGCGCGAGGAGACGACCGAGGGGTCGTCGGCGACGCTTATCCCGGTGAGCCGGTGCCAGGTGCCGGAGACCAGGTACCAGACGTTCTTGTCGCTGCCCCGGGTGAACACGTACGTCGTACCGGAGACGGAGATCGCGCGGGGGCCGCCGACGGGGTGGACGTCGCGGTCCGGGAAGTGGGGCAGCGCCGTGTAGCCGGACCAGCGCAGCGCGGCGTCCTCGGCGGTGCCCGCCGGGGTGCTGACCGCGCCCTGCGGGGAGGCGGCGGCGCCGGTGGGGGCGGTCGGGGTGGTCGAGGCCTGCCCGGACGGCTTGTCCTCCCGGCTGTTGGAGCCGCCGTCGTCGTCGGAGCCGGAGGCCGCGATCGCCCAGCCGCCGAGCCCGACGACCAGGGCGGCCGCCGCCGCGGCGCCGATCTTGACGCGGCGGCGCTGGAGCGCGTCGGGGACGGCCCGGTGACGGTGCCGGGCGCGCTGGCCGGGCATCGCGGCGGCCCCGCCGCCGGCCAGCTCCTCCGCGGTGGGCAGCTTGATGCTGGTGTGCGTGTCGCGCGTCGAGTCGGGTGCGGAGCCGCGGACCAGGGGCACGGCACCGCGCGGGCGGCCGGCCGGTGCGTCGTACGGCTCGGCGACGGAACCGGGCTCCCGGTCGTACGCATCCTCGCCGTGGTGGTCGCCGGGCGCGTCCACCTCCAGCGGGGGCAGCCCGGCGAGCGCGGGCAGCAGTTCGCGCAGCCGCGTGCCGACCTCGGCCGCGGTCAGCCGGGAGGCGGGGGCCTTGGCGAGGCACTGGGAGAGCAACTGCCACAGCTCGTCGGGCAGGTCGGGCAGCGGCGCGACGGACTCGGTGACGTGCCGGCGCAGCACCGCGCCCGGGTGACCGCCGCCGAACGGGGTGAAGCCGGCGAGCAGTTCGTACAGGACGGTGGCGAGGGCGTAGATGTCGACGGAGGCACGCGGCGGCAGACCTTCGATGATCTCCGGTGCCAGGTAGTCGGGGGTGCCGATGATGCGGGTGGCCCGGGTGCGGCGCGGGGAGTCGACCAGCCGGGCGATGCCGAAGTCGGTGAGCAGCGCCGGAGGCGCCCCGCCCGGTCCGGGCGGGGCGGCGGAGTCCAGCAGGACGTTCTCCGGCTTGACGTCGCGGTGGACGACGCCCGCGGCGTGGGCCGCGGCCAGGCCGTCCGCGACGTCCGCGGTGATGGACACGGCCGCCTCGGGGGTGAGCCTGCGTTCGCGCTCCAGCCGGGAGCGCAGGTCCGTGCCGCGAACGAGTTCCATGACGAGCGCGAGGTCGGAACCGTCGACCACCAGGTCGCGGATGCCGACGATGTGCGGGTGGTGGAGCGCCAGCAGGGCCGTGCGCTCCTGCACGAAGCGGCCGACGAGGTCCTGGTCGGAGGCGAGGTCCTCGCGCAGCAGCTTGATGGCGACCGGGCCTTCGGGGCCCTCGCCCAGCCACACCGTGCCGGCGGAACCCCGCCCCAGCACCTGGTGCGCGGTGTACCGGCTGCCGATCTTCCGTCCCAAGGCTGCTCCGACTCCTCCGACGTGCCGTCGTGTTGGCGACAAAGCTACGCGGATGCGAGCCGGTTGGGGGAACGTGTCAGGGGTGAGTGCGGCTTCTCCGGGAGAAATCACCCTCCAGAAGTCGACAAATCACCAACATCGGCGAGTCGGAGAGGTGACGCCGTACCGCTCGGCGTTGACGGAACCGGGCCCCGCGCACGCGTGGCGCCACGTCATCCGCCGCCCCGGCCCGCTCAGTTGCCCGCTCGGTTGCCGGCGCCCCCGGCCGGGGGCGCCGCCGCACGCCGCTACTGGTTGCCGCCGGGGACGTCCGGGACGTCCGGGGCGCTGTTGGCGGTGTCGCCGATGGTGGAGACCCAGTTCCACACCTCGCTGATCCAGCCGGTCACGGTGTCCCACAGGCCCTTGCCCGTGTTCAGCCAGTCCTGCAGGGGGGTGAGGTACCAGGCCAGCATGAAGATCACGATCAGCACGACGATCATCGTGAAGCAGCCCTTGAGGCACCCCAGGCCCGGGATCTTCATCGGGTTGGCGCTGCGGGGGCGCGGCTCGCGGCGCGGGGCCGGCTCGGGCGCGGGCGGGCGCTGCGGCTCGTACCGCTGGTGCTGCGGCTGCTCGTAGCGCGGCGCGGGCTGCTGCGGCCGCGGCGCGTACTGCTGCGGCTGCTGGCCGTACTGCTGCGGATGCGGCTGCGGGGCGTAGGCGGGCTGCGAGGGCTGCCGGTACTGAGGGGGCTGCTGCGGCCGCTGCTGGTACGCCTGGGGAGGCTGCTGCGGCTGCTGCGGCTGCTGGGCGGGCTGCCGGCGCGGCCTGCGGCGCAGCGGGTCCTGCTCCGGGTCCAGGTACTGGATCTCGGTCTGCTCGGCGCGCGCACGGGCGCGGTTGAGCTGCGACTCCCACGGATGCGGGCCCTGCGGGACACCGGGGTCCGGCGGCCCGTCCGGCACCGGCGGCATCACGCGGGTGCCGTCGCCGGACGCGGTCGGTGCCGAGCCGCCCGGGATCACCCGGGTCGCGTCGGCGGCGCCCCCCGCCGAGGCGGGCAGGACGCTGGTGGCGGCATTGGGGTCGTACGCGTCGTACGCGCCGACGGGCGACCGGTTCGGCAGCACCTGGGTGGGGTCGGCGGTGCCCGGCGGGACGAGCGGGGTGTCCGGGACGGTGGCCGGGGCCGGGTCCGGCGCGAGCAGCGCGGCGACGCCGAGCGCCGCCTCGGACTGCGCCGGGGAGGAGTGCACGCCCACGCCCGCCGCGACGACGCGCAGGGCGCGCGCCAGGTTCTCCGCGCTCGGCCGCTCGCCGGGCTCCTTGCGCAGGCAGCGCTCTATCACCGTCCACAGCGGTTCGGGCACGGTGGAGGGACGGCGCGGCTCCTCGCTCAGGTGCTGGTGCAGCACTTCGAGCGCGCTCTCGCCGCGGAACGGCGGACGGCCGGTGACCAGTTCGTACAGGAGGATGCCGGCGCCGTAGATGTCCACCGCGGAGGTCTGCGGACGGCCCTGGGCCGACTCCGGCGCTATGTAGGCGGGCGTGCCGACGAACTCGTGGGTGCGGGTGACGCCGGGCGAGTCCGCCAGCCGCGCGATGCCGAAGTCGGTCAGCATCGGGTGCATCTGCTGGGTGCCGTCGGGGCCTGCGACGGTGGCGAGCAGGACGTTGGCGGGCTTGAGGTCGCGGTGCACCACGCCGTCAGCGTGGCTGGCGGCCAGCGCGTCGGCCACGGCGGCGGTCAGCAGGGCGCCGCCGACCGGCGAGAACGGGCCGTTCTCGCGCAGGTAGCGGTAGAGGTCGGGACCCTCGACCAGATCCATCACCAGGGCCAGCAGCTCACCCTCCACGACCAGGTCGCGGACCCGGACGATGTGCGGGTGGCGCAGCCTCAGCAGGACCGACCGCTCCCGGAGGAAGCGCATGACGATGTCGGGATCGCCCGCCAGCTCCTCCTTGAGCACCTTGATCGCCACGGTCTCGCCGGTGTCCCGTACCTGCGACCGCCACACGGTGCCCGTGGCTCCGCGCCCGAGCGGCTCCACCAGTTCGTATTTGCTGCCTACCGGCCGCACGTTCGCGCTCCCTGGATCTTGGCCTGGTCCGTGGCCTGTTTCGCCCACTGTAGTGCCGCCACGTGGGAGCGGGGCTGCGTTCCGGTACGGGGCGGGTGTGGGGTTAGGACGCGGAGTACGGTCGTTTGGTTGCCCTTTCCGCCCAATGCTGACCATTCAAGATCGCAAAGGTGGGCACCGGCGGCGAGCTGTCGGCGGCGGGTGGGAGGATGCGTGTCGCGGAACGCGCATCGCCGAGCCGGCTGGGTCAGCCGGGCGAGGGGAGCCCGCCGGTCCGTTCTTGTACGTGTCGACGTCCCGGGCACGGCGGGGTGGGGTCGGGGGCCCGCACCGCGGTGGATCCGGGCAGAAGGGACCGTGGACGGAGATGCAGATCCGGCTGACCGTTCTCGGGCCGCGCGGCGGCCGCGCGGCGCGCTCCTGCGACGTGCTGGTCACCGCGCCCGCGGGCACTCCCCTGAGTGCCGTGGCCGGAGCCCTCGCGTCCGGCTCGGGCGGCTCCGGCCAGCCCGCGCGGGCCGGCAAGTCCACGCCCCCGCTGTACGCGGGCGCCGAGCGCCTGGACCCGGCCACCGCCGTCCTCGGCGTGCCGCCCCTGCTCGACGGCGCCGTCCTGTCGCTGCACTCCCCCGCCGACGGGCACGACGGCGGCCGCCCCACGGCCGCCGCCCGGCTGCACGTCGTCGGCGGGCCCGACGCGGGCGGCGTCCACCTGCTGCAGGGCGGCCGGATCCGGGTCGGCCGGTCCGCGGACGCGGACGTCCCGCTGGACGACCCCGACGTCTCACGGCTGCACTGTGCCATCACGGTGGACGGCGAGGGCCGGGTCACCGTCGCCGACCTCGGCTCCACCAACGGCACCACCCTCGACGGCGCTCCCGTGGGCGAGCGCGCGGTCCCCTTCCCCGCCGGCACGCTGCTGCGGATCGGCGAGTCGACCCTCCGGCTGGAGCCGGCACCCCCGGGCTCGGCCGTCCCCCCGCCGCCCGCCTCCATCCCCGCCGTCCCCGACGCCGAGGGGCACCTCCAGGTGACCCTCCCCCCGACCTCCTGGCCGGACAGCGGCCCCGTGGCGACCTGGCGTCCCGCCCGTCCCGCCGACGGCACCGGGGAGCGCCCCGCCGCCCGGGACGCGGTGCCCGCCGACGGCCCGACGACCACCGGCGCCGGGAACGTGAGCGTGGACGCCCTCGCCGCTCCCGCGCCCGGACCGGGTCCGGCACAGGGCGCGCCGGGCACCCCGGCCCGGCGGGACACCCCGCAGCGCGGCCTGTCCGAGCAGACCCGCACGGTCGCGCTGCCCCAGGGCCGCCGCGGCGGCGGGAAGGCCGCGGAGGCCGGCAGCCGGATGGCCGGGGCCATAGGGGGCTGGGCCAGGCGCCTGGCGGCCGGGCGCGGCGCCCCGGGCGCCGACGGCCCCGGAGGCGGCGGGACGACGTACGACCAGGCCGACGCCGCCGAGCTGCGCGAGCGCTGGCCCGATCCCGCGGCCGTCCTGCTCACCGCGCTCGGACCGGGCCCGCGGCTGTGGGAGCGCGCCCTCGGCCATCCCGACCTGCTCACGGTCCGGCTCGGCACCGCCGACCTGACCGCCGAGGACGGCTTCCGGACGCTGCCCGCCGTGCCGTTCACCGTCGACCTGCGCGACCCGCACACCCATGTGCTGGGCCTCGCCGGACCGCGCCCGAGGCTGTCCGGGCTGGCCCGGGCGGTGATCGCCCAGCTGTGCGCCCTGCACCCGCCCGGCGTGCTGGAGGTCGTCCTGGTCAACGCCGACCGCTCCCGTCCCGCCGAACAGCGGACCGAGGAGTGGGGGTGGCTGAACTGGCTGCCGCATCTGCGCCCGGCGCACGGCCAGGACTGCCGGTTGCTCACCGCCACGGACCGGGAGCAGGCGGAGGCCCGCGTCTCAGAGGTGGTCCGGCGCATCGAGGAGGGCCCGCTCGGCACGGGCTGGGCGACCGCCTCCCCGGAGGAGGTGGCCGAGGCCGCGGCACGCCGCGAGGGCCCGTACACCCTGCTGGTGGTGGACGGTGACCCGGGCTCGGCCTATCTGCGCGAGGCCGCGGGCCGCATCGCGGCCGCCGGGCCGTCGGTCGGGGTGCACCTGCTGTGCCTGGCCGAGAGCCCGGAGCGGCTGGCCGCCGACTGCGGTGCCGTCGCCGTGCTGGAGGGCGACGTCGCGACGACGCTGCGGATGGAGCCGCACGGGCCGGAGCACATGACCATGGAGGCGGTGTCGGCGGCCTGGGCCGAGCGTTTCGCGCGCGCCCTCGCCCCGCTGCGCGAGGGCGACGCCGCCGCGCCCCGCCGTACGCGCTCCGCGCTCCCGCCCACGGCCCGGCTGCTGGACGAGCTGGACCTGGCGCTCGCCACCCCGGCGAAGATCGCGACCCGCTGGGCCGAGCCCGCCCCCTCCGGCGGTGCCGCCGCGGCGGTCCTGGGCGCCGGCCCGGAGGGCCGGGTCCTGGTCGACCTGGTCGCCGAAGGGCCGCACCTGCTGGTCGGCGGCGCCGCGGGCGCCGGCAAGACCGAACTGCTGCGTTCGGTGGCCGCCGCCCTGTCCGCGGGCGAGCGACCGGACCGGCTGGCCCTGGTCCTCGTCGACGGCGCCGGGTCCGAGCGCGGCGAGGGGCTGCGCACCTGCACCGACCTCCCGCACGTCTCCACCTATCTGTCCGCCTCCGACCCGGTGCGGATGCGCGAGTTCGCGCAGGCCCTCACGGCGGAGCTGAGGCGCCGTGACGAGCTGCTGGACGGGGGCGACTTCGCGCAGTGGCACGAGCGCCGCCGGCTGCCCGCGGTGCCCCGCCAGGTGGAGCCGGGCCACGCCCCGGCCGGCGCCGCCGACCCGCAGGTGCGCGGCGCGGTGCGGGTACGGACCCGTACCACCGAGCCGCTGCCCCGGCTGGTCGTGGTGGTGGACGACTTCGACGTCCTGGTCGCCCCCGCGCTGGGCAGTCCCGGCCGGCCCGCCGCGGGCTCGGTGGTCCGCGCCCTGGAGGGAGTTGCGCGCGACGGCGAGCGTCTCGGCGTCCACCTGGTCGCCGCGACCGGCCGCCCGGAGCGCACCGCGGGCACCGACACCGACGACGCGGCGCGGCTGCGGATCGCGCTGCGCACCGAGGAGCCGGAGTCGGCCGCGCTGCTGGTCGCCGTCGAGGAGCCGGCGACCGTCGACGACGCCCTGCCGGGCCGGGGTTACCTGCGCCGGCCGGACGGAGCGGTCACGGCCTTCCAGGCCGGACGGGTCAGTGGCCGGATCCCGCGTACGGCGACCCTGCGGCCCACGGTGGTCCCGCTGGAATGGGAGCGCATGGGCGATCCGCCGACCCGCCGCCCGGTCCGCGAACTGGGCAACGGCCCCACCGACCTCGCCCTGCTGGCCAGTGCCCTGCAGCGTGCCGCGGAGTCCGCGGCGGCCGATCCGGTGCCGCCGCTGCTCTGAGCCCTCCCGGTCCCCTGCGCCTGCCGCACCGCCGGTCACATGAAGGTCACGATCCAACCGCCGTGCGCTGAGGCGCTATTGCGGCGGTTATCAGACAGGGCGTAGGACTGAACGCGGAACAGCGGATGACGCGGGGACGGGACGCCCGGCGCAGCTGCCACGGCCATGCGGCGGGCTGCCACCGCGGCGCGGGTCCGCGCTGAGGGGATGGGCAGGCAGATGCGGACATCCAGCAGGCGCACGCGACGTACACGCGAAGCGGTCATCGCCGCCGTGGCGACGGCCGCCCTGGCGCTGACGGCCGCCGGGTGCGGCGGAGGCGACGACGACAAGGGCGACCCCGGTGGGGGCCGGAGCAGTTCCGGTGGCAGCGGGAGCGTCTCGCTGCCGGACCTCAAGGGCCAGAAGCTCGAGGTCGCGGCGGTGTGGACCGGGCCGGAGCAGAAGAACTTCCAGAAGGTGCTGGACGAGTTCACCCGGCGCACCGGGGCCGAGGTCGGCTTCGTGCCCACCGGCGACAACGTCTCCACCTTCCTCGGTACGAAGATCGAGGGCGGCCAGCCGCCGGACGTGGCGTTCCTCCCGCAGGTCGGCGTGTTACGGCAGTTCGCGCAGAAGGGCTGGCTGAAGCCGCTCTCCTCCGACGTCCAGGCGCAGCTCGACAAGAACTTCACCACGGGCTGGAAGGACCTGGGCGCGTACGAGGGCAAGCAGTACGGCGTCTACGCCAAGGCCGCCAACAAGTCGCTGGTCTGGTACAACACCGCGGCCTTCGAGAACGCCGGGGTCTCCGAACCTCCGGCCACCTGGGACGACTTCCTCCAGACCGCCGAGACCCTCTTCGAGTCGGGCACTGCCCCGGTATCGGTCGGCGGCGCGGACGGCTGGACCCTCACCGACTGGTTCGAGAACATCTACCTCTCCCAGGCCGGGCCGGAGAAGTACGACCAACTGGCCGAGCACAAGATCAAGTGGACCGACCCCTCGGTGAAGGACGCGCTCACCACCCTCGCCCAGCTCTTCGGCAAGAAGGACCTGATCGCCGGCGGGCAGAGCGGCGCGCTCAAGACCGACTTCCCGAAGTCCGTGACGCAGACCTTCACCGGCAACCCGCCGAAGGCCGGCATGGTCTACGAGGGCGACTTCGTCGGCGCGTTCATCGGCGACAACACCAAGGCGAAGGTGGGCGAGGACGCCAAGGTCTTCCCCTTCCCCGCGGTGGGCTCCGGCAAGGCACCGGTGGTCAGCGGCGGTGACGTCGGCGTGGCGCTGAAGGACACCAAGGGCGCGCAGGCGCTGCTGACCTTCCTCGCCTCCACCGACGCGGCGAAGGTCTGGGCCTCCTCGGGCGGCTTCGTCTCACCGAACAAGTCGCTGGACCTGTCGGCGTACCCGGACGAGGTCTCGCGGTCGATCGCCCAGGGGCTGGTCGCGGCGGGCGACGACTTCCGCTTTGACATGTCCGACCAGGCCCCGGCGGCCTTCGGCGGCACCGCGGGCAAGGGCGAGTGGAAGGACCTGCAGGACTTCCTGAGGAACCCCTCCGACGTCGCCGGCGCGCAGGCCAAGCTGGAAGCGGACGCCGCCAAGGCGTACGCCGGCTAGGCGGCCACGATGGCGACGGCGGCCACGGCGAAGGGGCCGGCCGCTCCCGGCGGCGCTCCCTCCGCCCCGGGCAGGAGCGTCATGGGCACCCGGCGCTGGGTGGCGGGACTGTTCCTGCTGCCCGCGCTGGTGCTGCTGGGCGCGCTGGTGGTGTACCCGATCGGGTACACCACCTGGCGCAGCCTGTTCGACAGGGCCGGCTCGGGTTTCGTCGGCCTGCACAACTACGCCTCGGTCTTCAGCGACGACAGCACCCTGACGGCGCTGCGCAACACCGCGGTCTGGGTGGTCGTGGCGCCGGTGCTGGCCACGGCCCTCGGGCTGGTCTTCGCGGTGCTGACCGAACGGGTGAGCTGGGGCACCGCCTTCAAGCTGGTCGTCTTCATGCCGATGGCGATCTCGATGCTGGCGGCCGGGATCATCTTCCGGCTGGTGTACGAGCAGGACCCGGCGCGCGGCGCGGCCAACGCGGTCGTGGTCGGTGTCCACGACACCTTCGCCGAGTCCTCGGCGTACCCCGGGGCCCGTCCGCGGCCGAACGGCCCGCTGGCGGCCTCGGGAGGGGGCTCGTACACCACGCGGGACGCCGCCGGGCAGGGGACGGCGGTCGGGCTGCCGCTGATCGGCGTCCCCGCGGCGAAGCTGCCCGCGGGCACCGCGGACGCCCGGCAGGCCGCCGCGGGCCCCGGGGTGACCGGCACCGTGTGGCTGGACTTCAAACCGGGCGGCGGCGGCGAGCCCGGGGTGATCGACGCCGGTGAGAAGGCGCTGGAGGGCGTCAAGGTCGAGGCCGTGCGCGACGGACGGGTGGTGGCCTCGGCCACCTCCGGCACGGACGGCACCTTCTCGCTGCCCGCCTCGGCGGCCGGGGCCCAACTGCGGCTGCCGGCGGCGAACTTCGCGGAGCCGTACAACGGTGTCGACTGGCTCGGCCCCACCCTGGTGACGCCCGCCATCATCGGGTCGTACCTGTGGATGTGGGCGGGCTTCGCCATGGTGCTCATCGCGGCGGGCCTGGCGGGGGTGCCGCGGGAGCTGATGGAGGCGGCGCGCATCGACGGCGCCAACGAGTGGCAGGTCTTCCGCAGGATCACCGTGCCGCTGCTGGCGCCGGTGCTGGTCGTGGTCGTCGTGACGCTCATGATCAACGTGATGAAGATCTTCGACCTGGTCTACATCGTCGCGCCCGACACCTCCAAGGACGAGGCCAACGTCCTGGCCCTGCAGCTGTACCTGTCCTCCTTCGGGGCCGGCAACGACCAGGGCGTGGGCAGCGCGATCGGTGTGGTCCTGCTGCTGCTGGTCGTCCCGGTCATGGTCTTCAACATCCGCCGACTGCGCAGGGAGGCCCGACGATGACGACCGTCGCAGGCACAGCGGAACCGGCGGGCCCCGCCGAGGCGCGGGCCACCACGGCCGCCGCCCGGCAGTCCTTCGCCTCGCGGGTGGCGGCCCGTACCGGCGGCGGGGTGCTGCGGGTGTTCCTGGTGCTGGTGGCCCTGTTCTGGCTGATGCCGACCGTGGGGCTGCTGATCTCCTCCTTCCGGGGGCCGGTGGACATCGCCGACTCCGGCTGGTGGAAGGTGTTCACCACGCCCTCGCAGCTGACCGTCACCAACTACCGGGAACTGCTCGGCAACGACGCCGTGACCTCCTCGCTGGTCAACACCACCCTGATCACGGTGCCGGCCACGTTGCTGGTGGTGGTGATCGGGGCGCTGGCGGGCTACGCCTTCGCCTGGATGGAGTTCCCGGGCCGGGACTGGCTGTTCCTCGTGGTGGTGGGGCTGCTGGTGGTGCCGGTGCAGATCGCGCTCATCCCGGTGGCGAAGCTGTTCGGGGAGATCGGGATCTTCGGCGACATCATCGGCGTGGTGCTCTTCCACGTCGGCTTCGGCCTGCCGTTCGCCGTCTTCCTGCTGCGCAACTTCTTCGCGGAGATCCCGCGGGAGCTGCTGGAGGCGGCCCGGCTGGACGGCGCGGGCGAGCTGCGGCTGTTCGCCACCGTGATCATGCCCCTGGGCGGCCCGGCGATCGCCTCGCTCGGCATCTTCCAGTTCCTGTGGGTGTGGAACGACATGCTGGTGGCGCTGATCTTCTCCAACAGCGGCTCGCAGCCCATCACGGTCGCGCTGCAGCAGCAGGTCCGGCAGTTCGGCAACAACATCGACGTCCTGGCACCGGGGGCCTTCGTGTCGATGGTGGTCCCGCTCGTCGTCTTCTTCGCCTTCCAGCGCCAGTTCGTCTCCGGCGTCATGGCGGGCGCCGTGAAGTAGCCCCGCAACCCTCCGCAGGCCAGAGGGGCAACACTCCGTCGTCGGACGGGTCGCCGTACGCGGCGTACGCCCGGGATATAACGGGCATACGCCGCGTAAGCCGACATTACGGATGTGCTGCCTTGCCCCGGTTCAGCGTCATCGTGCCCGCCCACAAGGTGCAGGCCTACCTGCACGAGTGCCTGGAGTCCGTGCTCGGGCAGAGCTTCTCGGACTTCGAGGTGATCGCCGTCGACGACCGCTCCCCGGACGCCAGCGGTGCCATCCTCGACGCCTTCGCGGCCCGCGACCGCAGGGTGACCGTCCTGCACCTGAAGGAGAACGTGGGCCTCGGCCCGGCCCGCAACGCCGGGATGGCCCGCGCCACCGGGGACTACCTGCTCTTCCTCGACAGCGACGACACCCTCGCGCCCGGCTCCCTGCAGGCCGTCGCCGACCGCCTGAAGGAGACCGCCGAGCCGGACGTGCTGGTCTACGACTACGCCCGCACCTACTGGGACGGCCGCGTCGTGCGCAACCAGCGCGCCCCCCTGCTCGCCCAGGACGCACGCCCCGCCGGGCCCCTCGACGACCGGCCCGAGCTGCTGCGGCTGCTGCCGGTCGCCTGGAACAAGGCGTACCGGCGGGAGTTCGTCCAGCGCCGCGACCTCGTCTTCCCGCCCGGCTGGTACGAGGACGTCCCCTGGACCTACCCCCTGCTGCTGTCCGCCCGCAGCATCGCGGTGCTCGACCGGGTCTGCGTGCTCTACCGGCAGCGCCGCCGGGGCAGCATCCTGCGCACCACCAGCAGCCGGCACTTCGACGTCTTCGACCAGTACGACCGGGTCTTCGCCTTCCTCGACCGCAACCCCGCCCTCGACAGCTGGCGGGCCGCCCTCTTCAGCCGGATGACCGACCACCTGCTGGCGGTCTACAACACCCCCGGCCGGCTGCCCCGCTCGGCCCGGGGCGTCTACTTCCAGCGCTGCAGCGTCCACTTCCGCCGCTACCGCCCGCAGGAGCCCGGCTCCCGTCCGCGCGGCGTCCCCGGCGGCACCCGGCGGCTGCTCGTGCGGCTCGGCGCGCGGCAGGTCTTCGACGCCGTGCGCACCGCCAACGCGCTGCGCAGGAGGCTGCGGCGGCTGCTGAAGGACACCGCCCGGGCGGCCCGGGAGGCGGGCCTGCGGCTGCACTACCGGATCCAGCGGCAGCGCCGCCTCGACCCGGACCTCGCCGTCTTCGCGGCCTGCCGCTACGCCGGCTACGGCGGCGACCCCGCCGCCCTGGAGGCCGCCGTGCGCGACCTGGCCCCGCACCTGCGCACCGCGTGGATCACGACCCCGGCGTACGCGGCCACCCTGCCGCGCGGCGTACGCCGGCTCCAGCCCGGCTCGCCCGCGTACTGGACGGCGCTGGCGCGCGCCACCTACCTGGTCAACGACGTCAACTTCCCGCACGCCTACCGCAAGCGGCGCGGCCAGGTGAACCTCCACACCCACCAGGGCACCCCGCTCGGCCGCACGGGCCTGGACGTCCAGGGGCACCCGGCCGCCTCGGCGGGCCGGGACTTCGCCCGGATGCTGGCCCACACCGACCGCTGGGACTTCTGCCTGTCCGCCAACCCGCACTCGACGGTGGTCTGGGAGCGGGCCTACCCCGCCGGCTACACCACCTTGGAGCACGGGCGGCCCGGCAACGACGTCCTGCTGCGCGCCGACGCCGACGACGTGCGGCGGATCCGGGCCCGGCTGGGCATCCCGCCGGAGTCCACCGCGATCCTGTACGCGCCCGCGCACCGCGACTACCGGCGCGGCTTCCACCCGCCCGTCGACCTGGTCCGGCTGGCCCGTGAACTCGGCCCCGGCCACGTGGTCCTGTACCGGGCACCGGACGGCCACGGCGGCTCGGGCACGCTCCCCGAGGGGCTGCCGGACACCGTGCTGGACGTCTCCGCCCACCCGTCGGTCCAGGAGCTGTGCCTGGCGGCCGACGCCCTGGTGACCGACTACTCCCCCCTGATGTTCGACTACGCCGGCCTCGACCGCCCGATCGTGGTCCACGCCGAGGACTGGACGGCCTACCGGGCCGCCCGCGGCACCTACTTCGACATCACCGCCGACGCCCCCGGGCCGGTCGCCCGGAGCGAGGACGAACTCCTGTCCATCCTCACCACGGACACCTGGCGCGGCCCCCGTTCGGCCCAGGCGCGGGCCGCGTTCCGGGCCCACTTCTGCCCGTGGGACGACGGCCACGCCGCCGAGCGGGTCGTGCGGCGGGTCTTCCTCGGCGAGGACGGCGGCCAGCCGGCCGCCCTCCCCCCGGAGCGCCGCGCCCCCGCCCCTGCGGCCCGCCCCTGACGGCTCACGGCGGCGGCGCGGGGGTGCGCTCGTCCGGCTTGAGGACGGGCAGCAGTTCCGGTTCGCCGAGCAGCACCCGCCGTACGGCGCGTTCGGCGGCCCGGCCGTCGTCCCAGGGGCAGAAGCGGGCCCGGAAGGCCGCCCGCAGCTCGGCCGCCTCCGGCGAGGCCCAGGCGCCGGAGCGGAAGGCGGTGGCGATCGCGGCCTCGTCGCGGGCGACCACGCCCGGGGTGTCGCCGGGGCGCCCGGAGACCAGGTCGAAGTAGACCCCGCGGGCGGCCCGGTAGACCTCCCAGTCGGCGGCGTGGACCACGATCGGGCGGTCGAGGCCCGCGTAGTCGAACATCAGCGACGAGTAGTCGGTGAGCAGCGCGTCGGAGGCCAGGCACAGCTCCTCCAGCGGTGTGTGCGCGGAGACGTCCAGCGCCCCCTCCGGCAGCGCCGCCGGGCCGGCCCCGGGGTAGAAGTAGTGCGCGCGGACCAGTACGAGGTACTCCCGCCCCAGCGCCCGGCACAGCCGGGCGAGGTCCAGCTGCGGGACGAACTCCCGCTGGTAGTCGCGGTGCGTGGGGGCGTACAGGATCGCCCTGACCCCGTCCGGGATGCCCAGCCGGGCCCGGATCCGCCGCACGTCGTCGGCGCCCGCCGTGAAGTAGGCGTCGTTGCGGGGGTAGCCGGTCGGCAGCGTCAGGTAGTTGCCGGGGTAGACCCGCTCCCAGACCTCGCTGGAGTGGGGGTTGGCGGACAGGGAGTAGTCCCACTGGTCGGCGTGGTCCAGCAGGCGGCGGAAGCTCATGCCCTTGGCCACCGCCGGGTGGGCGCGCAGGTCCATGCCCATGTGCTTGAGCGGGGTGCCGTGGTGGGTCTGCAGGTAGACCTGGCCGGGGCGCTTGACGACCTCCCCGGTGAAGTTGGCGTTGTTCACCAGGAAGCGGGCGCGGGCCAGCAGCTCCCAGTAGCGGCGGGAGTTCGCCTCCACCCGGTCGACGCCCTCGGGGACCGCGTCCTGCGCACCGCGCCGGACCACCCACACCCCGTGCAGGTGAGGGGCGAGCTCGCGGGCCTTGCGGTAGATCGCGGCGGGGCTGCACAGCACCCCCCGGTTCCAGTACGCCGCGTACACCACCAGGTCGTCGTCGAGCGGGCGGCGGCGTTCCAGGGCGTACCAGCGGCGGTACACCTCGCGGGCGACGGCGTTGCGGTGCGTGCGCAGCCGCCGGGCGGCCCGGGTGCCCAGCTCCGCGGCGCGATGGGCGGCGAAGGTGCCCGGCAGCCCGGCGCGGCGGAAGAAGGCGGCGCGGTCCTGCGGGCGCAGCCGCCCGGGGTCGTCCAGGACGGCCGTGAGCCGCCGGTCCCGCTCGGCGCGCAGCTCCGGCAGGTCGTGCCGGGCCAGCAGCGTGTCGTACCGGTCGGCCAGGACGAGGTGCTGCGGGCCCGGCGTGCTGGAGAAGCTGCCGCGGCGGCGCTCCCGCCACGTGACGCAGACCCGGTCCAGGCAGGCAATGCGCGGGGCGGCGAGCAGCATCTCGTACGCCACCGGGACGTCCTCGTACGGACCGGCGCCGAAGGCGAACCCCGCCCAGTAGTCGCGCCGCACCACCCTGTTCCAGGCGGCGGGGAACACGGTCAGGCACTGCGGGCGCTCGGTGGCCCGGAAGACGGCGTGCCCGGCGAGCGCGGCCGCCTGCAGGAAGTCGCCGTCCCCGCTCTCCGTGCGGTGCTCCCACACGTCGAGCCGGTCGTGGTCGAAGAGCAGCACCTCCGGGTCTCCGGTGGCGCGCAGCCTCGCGTCGAGGGCGGTCAGGGCGCCGGGCGCGAGGAGGTCGTCGGAGTCGAGGAAGAGCAGGTAGTCGCCGCTGGCCCGGGCCGCCCCCACGTTCCGGGCCGGACCGGGCCCTGCGTTGCGGGGCCTCCGCAGCGGGAGCACCCTGGGGTCGGCGGCGGCGACCTCGTCGACGACGGCGGCCGACCCGTCGGGCGAGCAGTCATCGACCGCGATCAGCTCCAGGTCCGCGTACCGCTGCCCGAGCACCGACTCCAGGCACGCACGGACGTAACCCTGGGTCTTCCATACCGGGACGATCACACTGAACCGAGGCATAGCGCCGAGCGTAGGCAGGAGCGGCCCCCGGCGCCCGGTGGATCACCCGAAAGGCGCAGGCGAGGTGACCGAGGACGCGATCACGAGTTGAACCCCTCGCCCCCTGTCGCCCTCGTCCGGAAAGGGCCACGTCACCATGGTGTCGCGCACGCCCCGCCTCACGGTCGTCGTTCCGGTCCACAACGTCGAGAGCTGGCTGCAGGAATGCCTGCGGTCGGTCGCCGCACAGACCTTCGACGCCCTCGACGTGGTCATGGTGGACGACGGCTCCACCGACTCCGGCCCGGAGATCGCCCAGGGCTTCGCCGACCGCGACCCGCGCTTCCGCCTGGTCCGGCAGGACAACGGCGGACTGGGCCACGCCCGCAACACCGGCACCCGCCACGCCGACCCGCGCACCGAGTACCTGTGCTTCCTCGACAGCGACGACATCCTGCCGCCGCACGCCTACGAGCGGCTGGTGGGCCTGCTGGACGGGTCGGGCTCGGACTTCGCGACCGGCAACGTGTGGCGGCTGACCGCCGACGGCCGCAGCCAGGCCTGGCAGCACCGGGACATGACCCGCACCGTCACCGGCACCCACATCACCCGGGACCTGAGCCTGCTGTCCGACCGGGTCGCCTGGAACAAGGTCTTCCGCCGCTCCTTCTGGGAGCGCCACCGCCTGGCCTTCCCCGAGGGCGTGCTCTACGAGGACACCCCGCTCACCATCCCCGCGCACTTCCTCGCCGACGCCGTCGACGTGACGCACGAGCACGTCTACTACTGGCGGATCCGCGAGGGCTCCATCACCCGGCGCCGCACCGACGTCAAGGGCGTGCGCGACCGGATCGCCGCCGTCGACCACGTCAGCCGCTTCCTCGGCGACCCGGCCCGCACGCGCTGGACCTCCTTCAAACGGGCCTACGACCGCTCGGTCCTCACCGACGACCTGCTGTACTTCATCGACGCCCTGCCGATGGCCGGCCCCGAGTACCGGCGGGCCTTCATGGACCGCTGCCGCGACTGGCTCACCCGGGTCGACCCCTCCCTCTTCCTCGAGCTGCCCGCCGGGCTGCGCATCAAGTGGCACCTGATCGTCAAGGACCGCCTCGACGACCTGCTGACGGTGCTCGACCACGAGCAGCGCAACTCCGCCGGCTTCGGCGTCACCGGCCCGCCGCTGCGCAAGCGGGCGGTGCTGCGCGGCGCCGACGGCGGCCGGATCGCCCTGCCGGCCTCGGCGGCCCGGCTGCGGCGCGCGGACTTCCCCGTCCGGGCGCGGGTGCGCGAGGTGGTGCGGGAGAACGGCCGGCTCGTCCTGCGCGGCTACGCCTACCTGCGCAACATCGACGCCGACCGCAAGGGCGCCGCGCACATCACCGCGGTCGCCGTCCACGGCCACGGCCGCCGGGCCAAGGTGGTGCTGCTGCCGGTCAGGATCCGGCAGGAGCCCGCCGCGACCCTCAACTCGCGCCAGGAGGAACACTGCTACGACTGGTCGGGCTTCGAGATCACCATCGACCCGGCGCGGCTGACCACCGGCCGCCGCCAGGGCGAACCACGGGCCGGCCGCTGGCGGCTCGGGGTGGTCGTCGCGGCGAAGGGGGTCATCCGCAAGGCGGCCCTGCGGGCCGCGGACGCGGGATCGGGGGCGTCCCCGCCGTCGTACGCGGCCGGCGGCGGCATGCGGCTCGTGCCGTACTACCGGCAGGGGCGGCTGCAGCTGTCGGTGGAGCCGGAGGCACGGCGGCTGACCGGCCACCGGGCGACCGGCGACGGCACCGCGGTGGAACTGGACTTCACGGGCGCGCCACAGGCGACGGCGGTACGGCTGACGCACTCCGCGACGCCCACCGTGCTGGAGTACCCGCTGGAGCCCGCGGTCCCCGGGGGGACGGACGACGGCGTCCGCCGGGCCCGCGTGCCCCTCGCCGACCTGGCGGCCGCCCGGCCCGCGCTGGACGCCGGGCCCAAGGAGATCCGCGCGGAGGACACCGACAGCTGGGACGTCGCGCTGCTGAACCCCGGGCACGCCGACCCCGTCCACCTCGACGGCGCGCTGCCCGCCGGGCACTACGACCTCGGCACCGACCCCCGGCTCGGCGGGACGCCGCGGCGGCTGCTGGTCGAGGCGAAGGCGTCCGGGAAGCTGGTGCTGCGCGACCGCACCCCGCAGCCGGTGGCCGACGCCATCGGCTGGACCGCCGAGGGCGCCCTGGTCGTGGCCGGCCGCCTCGCGCCCGGCTCCGCCCCCGGCCCGGCCGAACTGGTGCTCCGCCACGGCACGCACCGCGTCGAGCACGCCGTCCCGGTCCAGGCCGACGGCGTACCGGGACGCCGCCCGGGCTTCCCGCCGCCGTCCAGCGCGATCCCGGCGCTGCCGTCCGTGCCTCAGGACGCCGCGGGGCCGGGCCCGTACGAGGGGCGCCGTTTCACCGCCACCGTGCGCCCCGGCACGCTGGAGTCCCTCGCCGGCACCGTCCCGCTGCCCGCCGGCCGCTGGTACCTGCACCTGCGCGACGGCGCCGGCACGGAAGCGCCGGTGCGGGTCGCGCCCGGGGTGTTCGAGGCGCTGCCGATGGCGGCGGAGGCGGGCGGCAAGTCCTTCTCCGTCGACCGGCGCTTCCACGACCGGCTGTTCCTCGACGCCCGGCCCACCGTGCCGGAGCCGCAGCGCGGCCCGTACCGGCAGCGGGCGCTGCGCGAGAGCCACCATCCGCGCACCCGCGGGCTGCCGCGCCGCGAGTCGGTGCTGTACAGCGCCTTCGACGGGCGGGCGTACGGGGACTCGCCGCGCGCCGTCCACGAGGAGCTGCTGCGCCGCCGCGCCGCGGACGGCCTGGAGCACCTGTGGGTGGTCAGGGACGGCCAGGCCCCGCCGCCGGCGACCGCGCGGCCGGTCGTGCTGCACAGCGCCGCCTGGTACGAGGCGCTCGCCCGCAGCCGCTACGTCGTCACCAACACCCACCTGCCGCAGTGGTTCGTGCGCCGCCCGGACCAGACCGTGCTGCAGACCTGGCACGGAACCCCCCTCAAGCGGACCGGCCTGGACCTCGCCGGCACCCTGTGCGCGGACCTGGTGCACCTGCCCCGCCCGCCGCGCGACCCGGGCGCCCAGTGGAGCCTGCTGCTGTCTCCGAACGCGTACAGCACCCCGCTGCTGCGGGCCGCGCTCGGCTACGACGGCCCGGTCGCCGAGACGGGACTGCCCCGCACGGACGTGCTCTTCGCCGACGACCGCGCCAAGGTGGCCGCCGCGCTGCGCGACCGGCTGCGGATCCCCGGGGACCGCACCGTCGTGCTGTACGCGCCGACGCGCCGCGACGACCTGGCGTACGACGCCGAGCACTACCGCATGTCGCCCCACCTGGACCTGGCGGAGGCCGAACGCGCCCTGGGCGCCGACCACGTGCTGCTCTTCCGCTCCCACCCCCTGGTCGCCGACCGCGTCCGCACCCCGCGCTCCGGGTTCGTGCGCGACGTGTCCTGCCACCCGGACGTGGCGGAGCTGCTGCTGGTCGCCGACGTCCTGGTCACCGACTACGCCTCCCCCGCGGCCGACTTCGCCAACACCGGCCGTCCGATGCTCTTCCTCGTCCCCGACCTGGAGCACTTCCGCGACACCCTGCGCGGCTTCTACCCCGACTTCGAGGCCCAGGCCCCGGGCCCGCTGCTGCAGTCCACCGCCGACCTGGCGGGCGCGCTGCGCGACCTCGGCACCGTGGCACGGCACAGCGCCGACGCGTACGCGCACTTCCGCGCGACCTTCTGCCACCTCGACGACGGCGGTGCGGCGGCCCGCGCCGTCGACCGGCTGCTCGAACCCGACCGTCACTGACCCCTGAGGGAACCCAGGATCCACATGCCCCGCTTCTCCGTCATCGTCCCGGTCCACAAGGTGCAGGGCTACCTGCGCGCCTGCCTCGACTCGGTGCTGTCGCAGTCACTGCCCGACCTCGAGGTGATCGCGGTCGACGACCGCTCGCCGGACCACTGCGGCCGCATCCTCGACGAGTACGCGGCCCGCGACTGCCGGGTGATCGCGCTGCACCACGAGGAGAACCTGGGGGTGGGGCGGGCCCGCAACACCGGTGCCGAGCGGGCCACCGGCGACTACCTGCTCTTCCTCGACGGCGACGACACCCTCGCCCCCGGCTCGCTGGAGGCGGTCGCCGAGCGGCTGAAGCAGGACGGCGACCCGGACATCCTCTACTTCGACCACGTGCGCACCTACTGGTGGGAGGCGGCCGAGAAGAGCGTCTTCGGCGACCTGCTCGCCTCGGCCGGCACCGACGTCTTCCGGATCACCGAACGCCCCGAGTTCCTGCGGCTGTTCGCGATGACCTCCAACCGGGTCTACCGCCGCGCCTTCTACCGGGGGCACGGTTTCTCCTTCAGCGACGGCATCTACGAGGACGCCCTCGTCTCGTACGTGACGATGCTCAGCGCCGAACGCATCTCCTGCCTGGCCCGGGCGGTGCTGGAGTACCGGCAGCGGCGCAGCGGCGCCAGCACCCGCAGCCCGGGCCGCAACCACTTCGTCATCCTCGACCAGTACACCCGGCTCTTCGACTTCCTCGACGCGCCCGGCCGCGAACACCTCGCGCCGCTGCGGCCGATGCTGTTCGAGCGGGCCGTCAGCCACATCCTGTTCTGCCTCGGCAACCCCGACCGGATCCCACCGCGGCTGCGCGGCGCGTTCTTCCGGCTCGCGGCCCGCTGGTACGCCCGCCACCTGCCGGAGGGGTTCGTGCCGCCCGCGGACAAGGCCACCGCCTACCGGCGGCTGGCCCGCGGCAGCTGGCTGCTGGCCCGGCTGGGCGACGTACCGCGCGAGGCCCGCAAGGAGCTGACGCGGCGCAGGCGGCGGCTGCGCCGGCAGGTCGCGCAGCGGGCCAAGGCCGCCCTGTACGCCTACCACCTGCGGCGGCCGCTCGACCCCAACCTCGCGGTGTACTCGGCGTACTGGGACCGCGGGGTGTTCTGCAACCCGGCCGCGATCTACCACAAGGCACGGGAGATCGCCCCGGGCGTCCACGGGGTGTGGCTGGTCCGCAAGTCCGACGTCCCGCGGGTGCCCAAGGGCGTGGACTACGTCGTGCCGCGCACCCGGCGCTACTGGCGGCTGATGGCCCGGGCCACGTACCTGATCAGCAACGTCAACTTCCCCAACGACGTCCGCAAGCGGCCCGGCAGCGTCCACCTGCAGACCCACCACGGCACCCCGCTGAAGAAGATGGGCATCGACCAGCAGCGCTACCCCGCCTCCGCCAAGGGCATGAGCTTCCGCCGGCTGCTGGAGCGGGTGGACCGCTGGGACTACAGCGTGTCCTCCAACCCGCACTCCAGCGAGATCTGGGAGCGCGTGTACCCCTCCTCCTGGCAGCACCTGGAGACCGGCTACCCGCGCAACGACGTCTTCCTGACCGCCGGCGCCGCCGAGGTCTCCCACGCCCGCGCGGCCCTGGGCATCGCCCCCGGCCGCACCGCGGTCCTGTACGCGCCGACGACCCGCGACTACCAGCGCAACTTCGTGCCGCGCCTGGACGTGGAACGGGTGTGCCGGGCGCTCGGCGAGGGCTTCGTCCTGCTCACCCGCATCCACTACTTCCACGGCGAGGACGCCCGCCTGAAGGCGCTGCACGAGGAAGGGCTGCTGGTCGACGTCTCCCGGCACCCGTCGGTCGAACAGCTGTGCCTGGCCGCCGACGCCCTGGTCACCGACTACTCGTCGATCATGTTCGACTACGCGCTCCTCGACCGGCCCATCGTCGTCCACGCCGACGACTGGCCGGTCTACCGGGCCAGCCGCGGCGTCTACTTCGACCTGCTGTCCGGAGCCCCCGGCGAGACCCCCGGCGCCGTCTCCACCAGCGACGACGAACTGATCGCGGTCTTCCGCGACGGCGCCTGGAACAGCCCGGAGGCGGCCGGACTGCGGGAGGCGTTCCGCCGCCGCTTCTGCGCCTTCGACGACGGCCGGGCCGCCGAGCGGGTCGTGCGGCGGGTCTTCCTGGGCGAGAGCGAGCCGCTGCCCGTCGTGCCCCTGGAGGCCCGCACCCCCGCGCCCGCTCCCGCGCTCCTGGCCGGCGCCCCGCAGGGACCGCGCTCCGGTCCGCAGGAGGCCGCCGCACGGCCGTGACGACGCCCCGTACGGGCCCCGCCGGGATGCAGCCGCGTCCGTCACGATCAAGCATCGAGGGGAACGAGGTGACGAGCGGACGACGGCCGGGAGGGCTGCGGTGACCGGCGTGCTGACCCAGCGGGACTGGCGGATCCACGCGTACGAGCTGCGGGACGTGCGCAGGCCCTCCCCGTACCTGATCCTCGGCACCCTCTTCTGGGCGGTGGTGGCCTACCGCACCTGGCAGTCGCCGGTCGCCTCCGACTTCGGGCAGCACGCCGCCGCGATCGAGCGGATCGCCACGGACTGGCGGCACCCGGCCAACCCGCTGCTCGACGTGCCGGGCACCGGCAGCCCCTACTTCACCCCGTACACCGTGGTGCTGGGGCTGCTGTCGCACCTGACGGGCGTACCGGGCTGGCAGCTGCTCAAGGGGTGCGGCCCGGTCAACCTGGCGCTGGTCGTCACCGGCATCGGCGCCTTCACCCGCGTGCTCAGCAACCGGCGCTGGGCGCCGGTGCTGGCGCTCGCCGCGTTCGTCCTGCTGTGGGGGCCGCAGCACAAGGAGTGGAGCGGCTTCCTCGGTCTGCAGTCGATGATCCGGGGACTGACCTACCCCAGTGCCTTCGCCGTCGGCGTGACGTTCTGGGTGTGGGCGCTGACCGCGCGGGCGGCCCGCCGCGGCGTGGCCGGGACGTGGCTGCACGCCTGGCTCGGACTGCTCATCGGGACCGTGCTGCTCGTGCACCCCTTCACGGCGATGGGCACCCTCATCGGCGTGGTCGCCATCGTCATCGGCATGCAGCGCATGCCGGTCGCCGCCGGGGTCCTCGGCCGGTGGGCGCTGACCGCGGCGGTCGCCTTCGCCGTCGCCGCCTGGTGGCCGTACTTCAGCCTCTCCGCGCTGCTCGGCGACCCCACCGTGGACGACGTCCACCGGCGGCTGTACGCGGACCTGTGGCAGTGGTACGGGCTGGCCCTGGCCGGGCTGCCGGCGCTGCTGTGCCGGCTGCGGCTGAACCGCTTCGACCCGCTGGTGCTGATGTTCGCCGCGGACTGCGCCGTCGCCGCCTACGGCTGGCTGAGCGGCTCCTACTCCTTCGGGCGGATCTTCGGGCTGCTGCTGGTACCGCTGCAGTTCGCGCTGGCGGTGGAGCTCGCGCAGGCCCCACCGTGGACCGCGCTGCGCACCGTGCTGGCCCCGCTGGCGGCGGTGGCGGCCTGCGCGGGACTGCTGGCGCAGGCGGGCGCGGTCGTACCGGCGCGCTACGTGCCGCCCGCGCTGCACCTGCAGCGGCTGGGCAGCTGGCCCGGCTACCTGTGGGCGCAGGCGCACGTCGCCGTCGGCGACGTCCTCCTGACCGACGGGTACAACCCCAAGCACGTCATGCCCGCCTACGGCGCGTTCCTGGTGTCACCGGCCTGGCCCGACCCGTCGACGACGGCGGCCGACCGCGAGCGCCGCGAGGCCGACGTACGCGCATACCTGGCCCCCGCTACGCCCATGGAGCAGCGCCTTGCCATCGCCCGCCGCTACCACGTGAAGTGGGTGATGACCGAGGCGGACGACCCGCCCCCGCCGGGCGGCGTCCAGGTCGCCCAGGGCCCCCGCACCGGCGAACGGCTGTACCGGGTCGGCTGAGCCCGTCCACGCCGCAGGGGCCGGGGAGCGCGTGCTCCCCGGCCCCTGCCGTCGTACGTGCGCCGTCCAGGCGTCAGCGGCGGGCCCGCAGCAGCGAGCGGATCGTCCGCATCGCCACCGACAGGTTCGCCAGGTCGAAGCTCTCCGAGCCCTGGATCTCGTCGAGCGTCGTCCTCGCCCGCCCGATCAGCGCGCTGTTGGACTCCTCCCACGCCTGGTAGCGCTGCTCCGGGGTGGAGGAGCCGTTGCCGACGGACAGCACGTCCTGGGTGAGGGCCGCGTGCGCCGCGAAGAGGTCCTCGCGGATCGACGCACGGGCCATGGAGTGCCAGCGGTCGGCGCGCGGCAGCTCGATGATCCGGTCGAGCAGCTGCGTGATCTGCAGCCGGTCGGCGAGGTCGTAGTAGACCTCGGCGACCGCCAGCGGGTCCTTGCCGGTCCGGTCGGCGACGTCGACGATGTCGAGCGCCGGGAAGGCAGAGGAGAGCCCGGCGACCCGCGTCGCCAGCTCCTCCGGCACGCCCGCGCCGGTCAGCTCGTCGTGGATCGACTCGTACCACTCCAGGTCGGCGCCGCGCAGCAGCTTCGGCAGCACCGCCCACACCGTGGCGACACCTTCGCGGAAGAAGTCGATCGTCTCCGCGATGGCCAGCGGCTGCGGCCGGTTGTTCAGCAGCCAGCGGGTGCCCCGCTCGACCAGCCGCCGCGAGTGCAGCCGGATCCGGGTCTGGACGTCGGCCGCGACGACCGTGTCCAGCGCCTCCACCTCGTCCCAGATGCCGCCCAGGCCGAAGATGGCACGGGCCGCGGTGTGCGCCCGCACGATCTCCTCGGTGGTGGCCCCGGTCTCCTCCTTGAAGCGGTGCAGGAAGGTGGTGCCGCCGGTGTTGACGGTGTCGTTGACCAGCACCGTCGTCACGATCTCGCGCCGCAGCGCGTGCCCGTCGATCTGCGCCTGGAACCGCTCGTGCAGCGCCTTGGGGAAGTACGCGTCGAGCAGCCGCCGCAGGTAGGGGTCATCGGGCAGGCCGGTGCCGAGCAGCTCCTCCGCCACGGTGATCTTCGTGTAGGCGAGCAGGACGGCCAGCTCCGGCTGGGTCAGGCCGTGGCCGGCGTTCAGCCGCTCCCGGATCTGCCGGTCGGAGGGCAGAAACTCCAGGGCCCGGTCCAGCTTGCCGTCACGGACCAGCCTGCGCAGGTAGCGCTGGTGGGCGTGGAGCAGACTGGCGGACTGGGCCATGCCGTTGGCCAGCGCCACGTTCTGCGCGTAGTTGTTGCGCAGCACCAGGGCGCCGACCTCGTCGGTCATCTGCGCCAGCAGCGAGTTGCGCTGCTTGACCGTCAGGTCGCCGTCGGCGACGACCGCGTTGACCAGGATCTTGATGTTGACCTCGTGGTCGGAGGCGTCCACGCCGGCGCTGTTGTCGATGGCGTCGGTGTTGACCCGCCCGCCGGTCTGGGCGAACTCGATCCGGCCGAGCTGGGTCAGGCCCAGGTTGCCGCCCTCGCCGACGACCTTGACGCGCAGCTCACCGCCGTCCACGCGGATCGCGTCGTTGGCCTTGTCGCCGACGTCCAGGTGGGACTCGGTGGCGGCCTTCACGTAGGTGCCGATGCCGCCGTTCCACAGCAGGTCCACCGGGGCCTTGAGGATCGCCTTCATCAGGTCCGCCGGCGTCATCTTCGCCACCGGCTGCTCGATGCCGAGCGCCTTGCGGATCTGCGGGGTGAGCGCGATCGCCTTGGCGCTGCGCGGGAAGACACCGCCGCCGTGCGAGATCAGCTTGGTGTCGTAGTCCGCCCAGGAGGAACGCGGCAGCTCGAACATCCGGCGGCGCTCGGCGTACGAGGTCGCCGCGTCCGGCACGGGGTCGATGAAGATGTGCCGGTGGTCGAAGGCGGCCACCAGCCGGATGTGCTCGCTGAGCAGCATGCCGTTGCCGAAGACGTCACCGGACATGTCGCCGACGCCGACGACGGTGAAGTCCTCGCTCTGGGTGTCGTGGCCCGTCTCACGGAAGTGCCGCTTGACCGACTCCCAGGCGCCGCGGGCGGTGATGCCCATCTTCTTGTGGTCGTAGCCGACCGAGCCGCCGGAGGCGAAGGCGTCGCCGAGCCAGAAGCCGTACGAGGTGGCGACCTCGTTGGCGATGTCCGAGAACGACGCGGTGCCCTTGTCGGCGGCGACCACCAGGTAGGTGTCGTCGCCGTCGTGGCGGACCACGTCGGCCGGCGGCACGACCTGCCCGCCGACCAGGTTGTCGGTGACGTCGAGCAGACCGGAGATGAAGGTCTTGTAGGAGGTGATGCCCTCCGCCAGCCACGCCTCGCGGTCGGCGGCCGGGTCCGGCAGCTGCTTGGCGACGAAGCCGCCCTTGGCGCCGACCGGCACGATGACGGTGTTCTTCACCATCTGCGCCTTGACCAGGCCGAGGACCTCGGTGCGGAAGTCCTCGCGCCGGTCGGACCAGCGCAGGCCACCGCGGGCGACCTTGCCGAAGCGCAGGTGCACGCCCTCCACGCGCGGGGAGTACACCCAGATCTCGTACGCCGGGCGCGGCGCGGGCAGGTCCGGGATCGCCTGCGGGTCGAACTTCATCGACACGTAGGCGTGCGGCTTGCCGCCGTCGGCGCGCTGGAAGTAGTTGGTGCGCAGCGTCGCCTTGATGAGCGTGAGGAAGGAGCGCAGGATGCGGTCCTCGTCCAGGCTGGCGACCTGTTCCAGGGCGGCGTCCACCTCCTCCAGCAGCGCGTCGGTCAGCTCGCTGCCGGCCCGCTGGTGGTCCGGGGAGAGCCGGGCCTGGAAGAGGTTGACCAGCAGCCGGGTGGTGTGGACGTTGTTGCGGAGGGTGTCCTCCATGTAGTCCTGCGAGAAGGCCGTGCGGGCCTGCCGCAGGTACTTGGCGTACGCCCGCAGCACCATCGCCTGGCGCCAGGTCAGCCCGGCGCGCAGCACCAGGGAGTTGAAGCCGTCGTTCTCGGCCTGCCCGGTCCACGTCGCGGTGAAGGCGTCCTGGAAGCGCTCACGGGCGTCGTCGCCGAGGTCGCCCAGCGACGGGTCGATGCGCAGCCCGAAGTCGTAGATCCAGGCGCGGGTGCCGTCGGCGCGGCGCATCTCGTACGGGCGCTCGTCGATGACCTCGACGCCCAGGCGCTGCAGCACGGGCAGCACCGCGGACAGCGAGACGGGGGCGCCGGTGCGGTAGATCTTGAAGCGGCGCTCGTCGGGGGCGGCGCCGACCGGCTCGTACAGGCTGAGGCAGAAGTCCTCGCCGTTGAGCCGCTCCAGGTGCTGCAGGTCCGCGACGGCCGCGCGGGGCGTGAAGTCGGCACGGTAGCCGTCGGGGAAGGCGTGCGCGTAGCGGCGGGTCAGCTCGGCCGCGCGCTCCTCGCCGCACTCGGAGGTCAGCGCCTCGGCGAAGCCGTCGGCCCAGGAGCGGGCGGCGTCGGCGAGCCGGTTCTCGATCCGCTCGACGTCGCGGTCGGTCAGCTGCGGCAGCGTGGTGCCGGCCGCGACGCGGACCACGAAGTGCAGCCGGGAGAGCACCGACTCGGTGTTCCAGGCGGTGAAGTCCGCGGTGACCCCGTTCAGCTCCTCCTTGAGGATGTCGGTCAGCCGCAGCCGCACGCCCGTGGTGTAGCGGTCCCGGGGCAGGTAGACCAGCGCCGAGAAGTAGCGGCCGTACTCGTCCTGGCGCAGGAACAGCCGCAGCCGGCGGCGTTCCTGCAGGTACAGCACGCTGGTGACGATCTCGCGCAGTTCGTCCGGGCCGGTCTGGAAGAGCTCGTCGCGCGGGTAGGTCTCCAGGATCTGCAGCAGGTCGCGGCCGTCGTGGCTGTCTGGGGAGAACCCGGCGCCGTCCAGCACCTCCTGGACCTTGCGGCGGATGACCGGCACCCGGCGCACCGACTCGGTGTAG
The DNA here is from genome assembly GCF_042891295.1 of Streptomyces sp. NPDC001902. Taxonomy (NCBI): domain Bacteria; kingdom Bacillati; phylum Actinomycetota; class Actinomycetes; order Kitasatosporales; family Streptomycetaceae; genus Streptomyces; species Streptomyces sp. NPDC001902. The sequence goes on from NZ_JBIATA010000017.1 coordinate 165,917, forward strand.
GCCGCCGAGGAGAACAGGCCGAGGAAGCGGCGCTCGCCGACGACGTTGCCGTCGGCGTCGAACTTCTTCACCCCGATGTAGTCGAGGTAGGACGGGCGGTGCACGGTGGAGCGGCTGTTGGCCTTGGTGAGGATCAGCAGCTTGTGCTCGCGGGCCTTCTTACGGGCGTCCGCGGGCAGCCGGTTGAAGGACGGCGAGACCGCCTGGCCGCTCTCGGACTCCTCCACGCGGTGCTGCGGGTCGGAGCGCAGGATGCCCAGGCCGGTGCCGGGGACGGCGGTGAGCACGTCCTCCTCGCCCTCCGGGGTGGTCTCCGTGGTCAGCGCGTACTCGCGGTAGCCGAGGAAGGTGAAGTGGTCCTCGGACAGCCAGCGCAGCAGCTCCCAGGCCTCGCCGACCTCCTGCTCGGGCAGCGCTGGCGGGGTCGCGGCCAGCTCGTCGGCGATGCGCAGCGCGGCGTCGCGCATCTTCCGCCAGTCCTCGACGGTCTCGCGGACGTCGGACAGGACGCGGCGCAGGTCCGTGGTGATCTGCTTCAGATCCTCGCGGTCGGTCTCACGGTCGATCTCCACGTGGATCCAGGACTCGGTCAGCACGTCGTGCGGCACACCGGCGCCGTCGCCGGGCGCGGCGTCCAGCACCTCCAGCAGCTTCCCGGTCACGTCACGGCGCACCAGCATCTGCGGGTGGACGACGACGTGGATCGCACGGTCCTGCCGGGACAGCTCGTTGGTGACGGAGTCGACCAGGAACGGCATGTCGTCGGTGACCACCTCGACGACCGTGTGGCTGCACGTCCAGCCGTTCTCCTCCACCGAGGGGGTGTGCACGCGGACGTTGGCCGTCCCCTGCGGGCGCAGCTCGGCAAGACGGTGGTGGGACACGGCGGCGCCGAAGACGTCCACCGGGTCGCGGTCGAGCAGGTCCTCCGGGGCGCTGTGCAGGTAGTAGCGCTGGAGGAAGGCTTCCAGCGCCTCCTTCTCGAGGCCCTGGCCAGGTTGTCCCCCCGCCGGGCTGTTCTCAGCTACCCGGGCCGCCCGTGCGAGCAGCTCGGCCTTTGCTTCGTCCAGCTTGGTCTGCATGTCCTCATGCTCCTGTCGCGCGCCATTGCGTGACGTAGGTGATGGTGATCGGTGGATCAGCGCTGATCACGCTGTAAGGCTATCGCTACGTCCGGGGGGGCTGTCAGGGGCTCTTTGTGTACAAAACCACGAACCAATCTTTGACGAACTGGACAGTCCGGCCGGGCGGGTGCAGGTTGAGGAGGGGAACGTCGCGGAGACGTATCGAGACGTTCACACGACGGCGCGCCGGACGGCAGCACGAGACCACGGGGCGGGACGGCAGCACGCAGCGGACGGACAGCAGAGCAGACGGACAGCAGACGGCGAGAGGCGGGACACCCAGCCATGGCCACCAAGATCCTGATCGTGACCGGCGACGCGGCGGAATCGCTGGAAGTCATGTACCCGTACCAACGGCTCCTCGAGGAGGGGTACGAGGTGCACATCGCGGCCCCCAGCCGCAAGAAGCTCAGGTTCGTCGTCCACGACTTCGAGGAGGGCTTCGACACCTACACCGAGAAGCCCGGGTACACCTGGCCGGCCGACCTGTCCTTCGCGGACGTCGACCCCGGCGCGTACGCGGCCGTGGTCGTCCCCGGCGGACGCGCCCCGGAGTACCTGCGCAACGACCCGGAGCTGCGCAAGGTCCTCAAGGCCTTCTTCGACGCCGACAAGCCCGTCGCACAGATCTGCCACGGCCCCCTGCTGACGGCCGCCGTCGGCGCCCTCAGCGGGCGCCGCGTCACCGCCTACCCGGCGCTGGAGATGGACATGGAGGCGGCCGGGGCGAGCTTCCAGGACTCCGAGGCCGTCGTCGACGGCGTCGTGGTCTCCTCGCGCGCCTGGCCGGACCACCCGGCGTGGATGCGCGAGTTCCTCACGGTGCTGCGCTCCAAGGCGCCGGTGACCTGACGGACGGCCGCCCGGGTCCCGGCGGGGATCCGGGCGCGGGCCGGGGCTGGGCTGGGCTGGGGCTCAGTGAAGGCGCAGGCGCCGGCTCAGGCTCAGGCGACGAGCGCCTCGGCGGTCTCCACCGCCTGCTCCAGGCTGTCCACGACGGGCACCCCCGCGGTCTCCAGGCTGGCCCGGCTGTGCGAGCCGCCCGTGTAGAGCACCGCCATGGCCCCGACGTGCTTGGCGGCCACCGCGTCGTCGACGGCGTCGCCGATCACCACGATGCGGTCCGCCGCTATGCCCTCCATCGCGGCGACGTGCCGCGCCATCTGCTCGGACTTGCCGCTGTGGCTGCCCTCGGTACGGCCGTCCACCCGGAGGAAGTGGTGCTCGATGCCGTGCGTGCGCAGGATCGGTATCAGCTGATCGTGGGGCGCCAGGGAGCACAGCGACTGCGTCAGCCCCTCGTAGCGGCGCCGCGCCAGGATCTCCGCCGCCCCCTCGGCGAGGCCGCACGTACCGGCGAGGGTCCAGTAGTGGCGATGGAAGATGTCGTCCATCACCTCCCACTCCTCGTCGGTGGGCAGCCGGCCCATGAGCCGTTCGTAGAACAGGGGGACCGGCACGCAGTACAGCTCGCGGTAACGCTCCAGCGTGATCCGCGGCAGCCCGATCTCGGCGAAGGAGGCGTTGGTCGCCTCGATCACCGCGTCGATGTCATGGAGCAGCGTGCCGTTCCAGTCCCACACGAGATGCGCGTTCACACCCGAAACCGTACCCAGACCCCATGTCCTCAAGGCAAGTGCCCAGGTCAAATCCACTCGCGGCGTATTCGTTCGGTCACCTCACGCAATGAGCGAGGGGATCTCCTGGGTGGCGTACCAGAGCAGTTCGTGGTCCTCGGCGCCGTCGACGGTGAAGCGGGCGTCGTCGTCGCCCGCGTCGGCCGCGCCGAGGGCGTCGGCGGCCGCCGTGACGTCCTGCTCGGCCTCGTCGGCGTCGGCGTGGACGGCGGCAGCCCTGGCCATCGGCACGGGCGCGGCCAGGCGCACCGCGCCCAGCGCGGAGGGGTCCAGGCCGCGGTCGGGGTCGAAGGAGACGGCGCCGTCGGCGACGTCCACCGCGACCACGACGCGCCGCCTGGGCGCGTCCGGGGTGGCCGCCAGCTGCCGCAGGGAGGCCTGGGCGGCGCGGGTGAGCGCGGCGTACTCCAGTTCCTCGATGTCGTCGGAGACGTACCACTCGCGCAGGCTCGGGGTGACGGCGAAGGCGTCCAGCGGGGCAGGGCCCAGCTCACCCGCCTTGTGCGCCTCGGCCAGGCCTGGGAGGGTCGTGGGGATGTAGACGCGCATGGCGTCAGCATACGGGCGCACCACCCCTGATAGGTGAATCCCGCACCGCCCCCCGGACATCGCGGGCCCGGCTTCCCGCAGCGGCGCCCGGCCCCGTACAACCCGGTTACCAGTCGGTAGACCACGGGGGTCCACACCATGCCTGTCTTCACACCCATGCCCGCGTCCACGTCCGCACCCACACGGCACGTCACCGCCCTGCCACCGCACGTCTGGTTCGCCGGACGGCTGCTGGAGGTCCTCACCGGACGGCGGCCCATCACCAGCCTCGCCGGACGGATGGAGCCCGAGGCCTACGACCGGCTCTGGGACCTCGTGGGCGCCCGCGCCGACTGGCGCTACGTCTCCCGGGGCCACCTGCCGCGGCTGCTGGGGCCGCCGCGCGTCTGCCCCGTCCCGGACGGGACGGCCGTCGAGGCCAGCGCCGTCGTCCTGCTCACCCCGCACGTCGTGCGGGCCCTCGCCTTCCGCCTGGAGCGCGCCGGCCGCGAGGGCCCGGCACGCGCCGGAGGCGGCACCGGCACCGTCACGGGCACCGGATGGCGCTGCGGCCCCGTCGAGGCGCAGTGACCCGCGCCGGGGCAAAGGCCCGGGGCCGGACCCCCGCAGGAATCCGGCCCCGGAACGCGCGGACGCTACTTCTTGCGGCGCCGGCCGCCCTTGGCCGCGCGGCGGCGCTCCGCCCGCGTCATGCCGTCCGACTCCGGGCCCGCGTCGCTCTCGAAGTCGCCCTCGACGACACCGCCCTCGCCGTCCACCGTGGGAGCGGAGAAGTGCAGCCGGTCGGCCCGCTTCGGGGCCTCCAGGCCCTTGGCCCGGATCTCCGGACGGGCGTCCTGCTTGACCAGCGTCGGAGCCGCGTCCTGCGGGGCACCGGCCTCCACCGGCACCTCCTCGACCTGCTGCTCGACCTGGACCTCCAGGTTGAACAGGTAGCCGACGGACTCCTCCTTGATGCCGTCCATCATGGCCTTGAACATGTCGTAGCCCTCGCGCTGGTACTCCACCAGCGGGTCGCGCTGCGCCATCGCCCGCAGGCCGATGCCCTCCTGCAGGTAGTCCATCTCGTACAGGTGCTCGCGCCACTTGCGGTCCAGCACCGACAGCACCACGCGCCGCTCCAGCTCGCGCATGATCTCCGAGCCGAGCTGCTGCTCACGCGCGTCGTACTGCTCGTGGATGTCGTCCTTGGCCATCTCCGCGATGAAGTCCGCGGTGATGCCCGCCCGGTCGCCCGCCGCGTCCTCCAAGTCCTCCACCGTCACCGTGACCGGGTAGAGCTGCTTGAAGGCGCCCCACAGCCGGTCCAGGTCCCAGTCCTCGGCGAAGCCCTCGGCCGTCTCGATCGCGATGTAGTCGTCGATCGTGTCGTCCATGAAGTGACGCACCTGCTCGTGCAGGTCCTCGCCCTCCAGGACGCGGCGGCGCTCGCCGTAGATGACCTCGCGCTGCCGGTTGAGCACCTCGTCGTACTTCAGGACGTTCTTGCGGATCTCGAAGTTCTGCTGCTCGACCTGCGACTGGGCGGAGGCGATGGCGCGCGTCACCATCTTGTTCTCGATCGGCACGTCGTCGGGCACGTTGGCCATCGCCATCACGCGCTCCACCATCTGCGCCTTGAACAGGCGCATCAGGTCGTCACCGAGGGAGAGGTAGAAGCGGGACTCGCCCGGGTCGCCCTGACGGCCGGAGCGGCCGCGCAGCTGGTTGTCGATGCGCCGCGACTCGTGGCGCTCGGTGCCCAGCACGTACAGGCCGCCGAGCTCCTTGACCTCCTCGAACTCGGTCCTGACCGCCGCCTCGGCACGCTCCAGCGCCTCCGGCAGGGCCGCCGCCCACTCCTCGACGTGCTCCACCGGGTCCAGGCCGCGCTGCCGCAGCTCCGCCTCGGCCAGGTCGTCCGGGTTGCCGCCGAGCTTGATGTCCGTACCACGGCCGGCCATGTTGGTGGCCACCGTGACGGCGCCCTTGCGGCCGGCCTGCGCGACGATCGACGCCTCACGCTCGTGCTGCTTGGCGTTGAGCACCTCGTGCGGCACGCCGCGCTTGTTCAGCTGCTGCGACAGGTACTCGGACTTCTCGACCGAGGTGGTGCCGACCAGGACCGGCTGGCCCTTCTCGTGCTTCTCGACGATGTCGTCGACGACCGCCGCGAACTTCGCCTCCTCGGTGCGGTAGATCAGGTCCGCCCGGTCCTTGCGCTGCAGGTTGCGGTTGGTCGGGATCGGGACCACGCCGAGCTTGTAGATCTGGTGGAACTCCGCGGCCTCGGTCATCGCCGTACCGGTCATGCCCGAGAGCTTGGAGTACAGGCGGAAGAAGTTCTGGAGGGTGATCGTGGCGAGCGTCTGGTTCTCGTCCTTGATGTCCACTCCCTCCTTCGCCTCGATGGCCTGGTGCATGCCCTCGTTGTAGCGGCGGCCGGCCAGGATGCGGCCGGTGTGCTCGTCGACGATCATGACTTCGCCGTCCATGACGACGTAGTCCTTGTCCTTCTTGTAGAGCTCCTTGGCCTTGATGGCGTTGTTCAGGTAGCCCACCAGCGGGGTGTTCACCGACTCGTAGAGGTTGTCGATGCCCAGCCAGTCCTCGACCTTGGACACACCGGACTCGTGGATGGCGACGGTGCGCTTCTTCTCGTCGAAGTCGTAGTCACCGGTCTCCGCCTTGCCCATGGCGCCGGCCTCGCCCGGCTTCAGGCGGGTCACCAGCCTGGCGAAGTCCGAGTACCACTTCGTGGCCTGGTCCGCCGGGCCGGAGATGATCAGCGGCGTACGGGCCTCGTCGATCAGGATCGAGTCCACCTCGTCCACGATCGCGAAGTTGTGACCGCGCTGGACCAGTTCCTCCTGCGACCACGCCATGTTGTCGCGCAGGTAGTCGAAGCCGAACTCGTTGTTGGTGCCGTAGGTGATGTCACAGGCGTACTGCTCGCGGCGCTGCGCCGGGGTCATGTTCGCGAGGATGCAACCCACCTGCAGGCCCAGGAAGCGGTGCACCCGGCCCATCCACTCCGAGTCGCGCTCGGCGAGGTAGTCGTTGGTGGTGATCAGGTGCACGCCCTTGCCGGACAGCGCGTTCAGGTAGGCGGGCAGCGTGCCGACCAGGGTCTTGCCCTCGCCGGTGCGCATCTCGGCGACGTGGCCGAAGTGCAGCGCCGCACCACCCATGAGCTGGACGTCGTAGTGCCGCTGACCCAGGACGCGCTTGGCGGCCTCGCGGACGGTGGCGAACGCCTCGGGGAGCAGGTCGTCCAGGCTCTCGCCGTCGGCGTAGCGCTCCCTGTACTCGTCCGTGAGGGCCCTCAGCTCGGCGTCCGTCAGATTGACGAAGTCCTCTTCAATGGAATTGACCTGGTCCGCGATGCGGTGCAGCTTGCGCAGGATCTTGCCTTCGCCTGCACGCAGGATCTTGTTGAGGACGGACACGTAGGCTGGCTCCTTGCCGGTCGGGCCTGGCACGGTTTCGCGCGCTGGCACAGCAGGTCACACCCCGCTGCAACGGCCATCGTAAGCGAGGACACCAGCGGGCCGGGAGGTCCGTCACCAAGCCGGGCGGTTCTCCCCGCCGACCGCCGTCCCGATCCGGTCTTTTCCGGTCGAGACCGCACCCCTGCCTCGGGGATACTCCGACGCATGGAGCCGATAACCCTCACCACCGACCGTCTCGTCCTGCGCCCCTTCGGACCGGACGACGCCGAGGCCGTCCGCGTCGCCTGCCAGGACCCGGAGATCCCGCGCTGGACCCCGGTGCCGTCCCCGTACACCCAGGAGCACGCGCAGGAGTTCGTCACCCGGACCTGCCCCGACGGCTGGCGCGACGACACCGTCTACAACTTCGCCGTCACCACGCGCGACGAGGGACGCCTGGTGGGAGCCATGGGGCTGGTGCGGCTGGCCCAGCTCAACAGCGCGGAACGGCAGGCCGAACTCGGCTACTGGACCGCCAAGGAACAGCGCGGCCGGGGCCTCACCGCCGAAGCCGCCCGCGCCGTCGCCCGCTGGGCCTTCGCGGAGCTCGGCGTGGAGCGCCTGGAGTGGTACGCCGAGGCGGGCAACGCCGGCTCCCGCGCGGTCGCCCTCAAGACGGGCTTCCGGATGGAGGGCACCATGCGCGCCAAGATCGTCCACCAGGGCACCCGGCGGGACGCGTGGATCGGCTCCCTGCTCCCCTCCGACCTCGGCCTGAGCGGCGGGGCCGCCTACCTCCCGCACCAGGGCGGGTGACCGCGGCGGCGGGCCGGGCCGCGGGCCCCCGGGACGGGCCCCGCGGCCAGGCCCGGACCCGATTGTCAGTGGCGCCTCCTAGGGTGGGCCCATGACGACGCCCGTGGCCCTCTCCGCCGACGACGCCCGCCGGACCGCCCTGCGCGCCCAGGGCTTCCTCGGCGCCCCCGACCGCCGCGGCGGCGTCCGCGGCGTCCTGCGGCGGCTGGGCGCGGTGCAGCTCGACACCATCTCCGTGCTCGCCCGCTCCCACGAGCTCATCCCGTACGCCCGCCTCGGCGCCGTCGGCCGCACCGCGGTCGAGGCCGCGTACTGGACCGAGAACCACGCCTTCGAGTACTGGTCGCACGCCGCCTGCATCCTCCCCGTCGAGGAATGGCCGCACTTCGCCTTCCGCCGCCGCGCCCGGCGGGCCCGCGGCCACCGCTGGCACGTGCTGCAGGACGCCGACCGCTCCACCGCCGCCGTCCTGGACCGGCTCAAGGTCGACGGCCCGCTGACCTCGACCGAACTCGGCGGCGCCAAGAACGGCGGCCCCTGGTGGGACTGGTCGGAGACGAAGATCGCGGTGGAGTGGCTGCTCGACACCGGCGAGGTCGTCTGCACCCAGCGGCGCGGCTGGAAACGCGTCTACGACCTCGCCGAGCGGGCGGTTCCCGACGCCCTCCTCCACGACGACATCGACGACGCCGAATGCCTGCGCCGCCTGGTCGCCCAGGCCGGCGCCGCGCTGGGCGTCGCCACCCGGGCCGACCTCGCCGACTACCACCGGCTCAAGGCCGAACAGGTCGACTCGGTCATCGCCGACACCGGGCTCGTCCCCGTCCAGGTCGAAGGCTGGGGCGGCAAGCCCGCCTGGGCCGACCCCACCGCCCTCGCCGAAGCCTCCCGCGGCGGCCGGCACCGCACGACCCTGCTCTCCCCCTTCGACTCCCTGATCTGGGACCGGCCCCGCACCGAGCGCATCTTCGGCTTCACCCACCGCCTGGAGGCGTACGTCCCCAAGCCCCAGCGCATACACGGCTACTTCGCGATGCCGCTGCTGGCCGGCGGCCGGCTGGTCGGCCGCGCCGACCCGGCCCGCGAGGGAAGCACCCTGATCGCCCGTCAGGTCTCGCTGGAGTCCGCGCGCGCCGTCGAGCCCATGGCGCAGGCACTGCGCGAGGCCGCCACATGGGTCGGCTGCGACAGCGTCCGCGTCGAACGGCTCGACGACCCCAAGCTCGCCGCGGCCCTGGCCGAAGCCCTCTCCTGACCGGGCGGACTCAGCGGATCTCGAGGATCTTCTCCCGCATCGCGTACACCACCGCTTCCATCCGCGAGTGCAACTGCAGCTTCTCCAGGATGTTCCGCACGTGGTTCTTCACCGTGTTCTCGCTGATGAAGAGCTCCTTGGCGATGTCCCGGTTGTTCATGCCGGTGGCGACCAGCTTCAGCACCTCCAGCTCACGGTCCGTCAGCCGCGGGGCGGGCACGAGCCGGCGCTCGTCCGTGCGCTGGATCATCGACTTGAACTCGGTGAGCAGCTTCGACGCCATCGACGGACTGATCTGCGACTGCCCGTCCGCCACCGCGCGGATCGCGGTGGCCACCTCGTCGGTGGAGATCTCCTTGAGGAGGTAACCGGTCGCCCCGGCCTTGATGGCCTCGTAGAGGTCCGCCTCCTCGTCGCTCATCGTCAGCATGATGATCTTCGCGCTGGGAGCCACCTCCTTGATGGAGGTGCACGCCTCGATACCCCCCCGCCTCGGCATCCGCACGTCCATCAGCACGATGTCCGGCAGCAGGTCGGCGGCCTTCTCCGTCGCCTCCGCGCCGTCCCCCGCCTCGCCGACGACCTGGATGTCCTCCTCCTGCGCGAGCACGATCTCCAGCCCCCGGCGGAACAAGGCGTGGTCGTCCACCACGAGCACCCTGATCGGCTCCTTGCGCGGCGCACCGGCGACGCCCGCCTCCCCCGCGGCGCCCGGACCGGGCTCCGCGCCAACGGCCGGCGCGGGCTCGAAGCTGTCCGCCATCGGTTCCTCCCCCTCGGGCCGGCGCCCGTGGTAGTCGCACTGTCCGTGCCAGGCCAACCGGGCGCTGCGGCCCGTACATTGGCTGCCCGGCCATGATTCCATGCCCGAGCACGGCAGCGCCCCCAGGCGATGGTCGTTTTCCCGCCCGGGAGCGCCGCCCCTGACCCCTAGTTCACCGGCTGAGCGCTCCGCCCGCGCCGGCCGGCGCATCCTCGACGGAAGGGTCCGCCTTGAGGTGGATGACGCCGTAGTCGTAGCCGTGCCGCCGGTAGACGACACTCGGTTGTTCCGTGTCGGAGTCGATGAACAGGTAGAAGTCGTGCCCGATCAGTTCCATCTCGTAGAGGGCCTGGTCGAGCGTCATCGGTGCTGCCGCGTGCGTCTTCTCGCGAACCACCAGGGGTCCTTCACCCTGGACCTCGAGACAGCCGCCGATCTTGGTGGTGGGCACGCCTGTGGACGTCTCCCCGCCGGTCGGCGTGCCGTTGAACTCGGTCATGGCCAGTCCGGCCGTCGCCTCCGCCACGCTCATGGGCGTACGGCTGCCGCCGCGGTGCACCCGGCGCTTGTCGGCCGCCTTGCGCAGCCGCGCCTCAAGCTTGTTCGCCGCGACGTCGAGCGCCGCGTAGGGATCGGTCGCGGCGGCCTCGGCCCGGATCACCGGGCCACGGGTGCGCAGCGTGATCTCCACCCGGTCGGAACGGTCTGCCTGCCGGGGGTTCGGTTCCTTGGACACCTCGACCTCGAGGCTCATCACCTTGCCGTCGAGCTTCTGGATCTTCTCCAGCTTCTCGTTCACGTGCTTCCGGAACCGGTCGGGCACCTCGGTCTTGCGGCCCTTGACGACGATGTCCACGCAGAACTCCGTTCCCGGATCGCCTCGGTCTCACGGGACGATCCCTTGCGCTGAGGCCGGCGGGCACCAGGTCCCGCCCGGCGTCGACGTTCGTTGCCGCTCCGCGCGCTCGGAGGCTCCCGGGCTGCGAAGCCGCGACTCTCACCTCCTCCTCCCCCGCGAGACGGATATTCACCCACTGAACTATGGGTGAACCACATCCCGCGGTCCGTGAAACGGCGGCCCACAGCGGGCGCCGCCGCCCCTCACCACCGAACATAGACCCGCGGACCCGGGGTCGGCACCCCCAGAAGCGCTATACCTCCCTTCGGGTGAAATGCCCCTTGTGCGACCTGCGAGATCCGCTCTGACCTTCGGATTCCGCTTCCCGTTCGGCCACCTGTTCGGCCGCCCGGCCGGCCGTCTGCCCGGCCCGCGGCAGGGGTCCCGCCCGCCCCGGCTTTCCGCGTCGGGACCGCCCGGGCCGCCTAACCTGCCCCGCCGCCCGGATCACCCGCAGCGCCCGCAGCGCCCGCCGGGTGGCGTAGCGGCGCCGGGCCGCCGACCACGGCCGCGGCCAGGACCCGGCCCCCGGCGTCCTCGACCGCCTGGGCCGCGGAGGCGAGCGAGGCGCCCGTGGTCATCAGGTCGTCCACGAGCACCACGGGCGCGGTCCCCAGGAGGCGGCCGGCACCGCGCACGGCCGTCAGGGCGCCGGAGAGGTTCGCGGGCCGGTCGCGGGCGCCGAGGCCCGACTGGTCGGCCACCGCACGCCGCTGCCGCAGCACCGCGGCCACCCGGACGGACAGCCCGTCGCGCCGCAGCTCCGCGGCGGCGGCGAGGGCGACGCGGCGGGTCGCGTCATGGCCGCGGACCGCGACGGCTCGGCGGGAGGAGGGGACGGGGACGAGGAGGAGCGGGGGGAGTGCGGGGGTGAGGGCGAGGGCGCCTTCCGGGTGCCGCGTCTCAGGGGCCCCTCCCCCACCCCCTCCCCGCACCGCGGCGTAGACCGCACCTGCCAGGGCCTCGCCCAGCGGGCGGGCCAGCCCCAGCGCGCCGCGCTCCTTGTGCGCCAGCAGCACCGCGCGCGGCTGGTCGGCGTAGACGGTCGCCGCCCACACGGCGGGCAGCCCATCGGGCGGCGCGTCCGGCCAGACCTGCCGGGCCCCTGGCTCGTGCAGCGCTGCGCCGCACTCGTCGCACAGCACGGTCCGCGGGGTCCCGCACCCCGCGCACTCGGCCGGCAGCAGCAGCCCCGAGATCTCCCGCCACCACGACCGCATCCCACGTGCCCCCCACAGGCTCCGCCGTCCCCCGCGCCCCTGCCGCCCCCGTGCTGCCCGTGCTCCCCGCATGAGTCAACGATCCCGGGAAAGGGCGATGTCCACCAGGTCCGTCCCCAGCCTGTGGATAACTTCCGCCGCCGCACGATCACCGTGCGATCACCACTCGACGCGGACGCCCGAAGAGGGCGCCCGAAGAGGGCGCCCCGGCCGGTCAGCCCGGGTAGACGGGCGAGCTGGCCTTGGGCGCGACTTCCTTCCAGTTGGAGTCGGGCTGCAGCCGGAAGACCCCGCCGTCGAGCTCCGCGAGCAGCGGCTTGTCCTGGCGCTCCGAGGCCGCGACCGACGTCACGCCGCTGATGCCCGGCAGGCTCGGCGTGGACGCGCCCGAGCCGTCCGCGTCCACGTACTGGATCTGCGGCACTCCCCCGGCCTCGCGTCCCACGACGACCACCCGGCTGACCCCGGCCCAGGACGCCGCCTTGACGTCCTCGAGCTGCGGCGCGACGCTGCGCAGCTCCGCCACCGTGATCCGCGGGTCGTCGGCGGTCCCGGTGCGCTCGATCCGTCCGAGCCGCAGTGTGGTGTGGCCGCCGTCACGGACCAGCAGGGCGATGCGCACGCCGTCGGCCGCGACCCGTAGCGATTCGATGCGCCCGTCGCCGAGTTCCGGCACGGCGACGGGCACGGGGGTGCCGGCGCCGTCGCGCAGCATCAGCAGTTGCGGCTGCTTCGGGTTGCGGTCGGCGATCCAGAGGTCGCCGTAGCCGTCCCAGCTGGGCGTGGTGAGGCGGTTCTTCGGGTCGGTGGCCTGGCTGCGCAGGACGACGGGGCCGAGCTGGGCGTCGGCGCTCAGCCCGGTCACGTAGAGGCTCGCACCGTCCTCGCTGAGGGCGGCGGCGTACTGCTCGTCGCGCCGCACGGCGGCGGAGCCCATCTTGAACGGGCCGGTGCCGAGGGGGCCCGCCACCGCGGTGGGCTGGGTGTCCGCGCCGCTGAGGCTGACGAGGTGGTGGTCCGCGTCGATGAAGTACTGCTCCCGGCTCTCCCCCACGAGCTTGCCCGGTGCGTACGCTCCGGCGTCGTCGCGCCGGAGCGAGCACAGGCCGCGGCCGTCCGGGCCCTGGAGTTCGACCGAGGGCACGGGTGTGGAGGACATGCCCTGGACGGTCTCGATCAGCTGGGCGGCCATCCGTTCGCACCGGGCACCGTCGCCGCCGGGGGACCGGTTGAGCGTCACCGTCACGCGCTGGGAGTCCTCGATCTCGACCTTGGTGGCCCGGATGCCCGTGGGGAACGCCGAGACGACGACCGGTTCCAGCCAGTCGGTGGGTCCGGCGAGCAGGGCGTTGACGGTGGTGCTGAGCGCGTTGATGCGCTTGCGCAGGTAGATCGGGTCGGCGACGAGGGCGTTCCGGCCAGCGGCGGCCTCCTCGGGGCCCGGCCCGGGGGAGGCGAAGTAGAAGGTGTCGACGGAGCGGTAGAAGCGCTGGAAGTCGGCCTCGCTGAGCACCAGGCCGTCACCGACGCCGGCGATGCGCCATTCGCCCTTCTCCTTGGTCAGGCGTATGCCGGTGCTGAAGGAGCCGGCCTCGGCGCGGTAGGCGTGCCGTCCGTCGACGGTGGCGACCCTGTCGCCGGTGAGGGTGATCTGGGTGCTGCCGCCGTCCTTGCCGTCGGCTATCGCGCCGGGTTCCTGCACCTGGGAGGGTCCGCCGGCGAGGATGGTGATCCCGGACTCGGGTTTCCAGCGCTTGGCCTGGTCCTTGGTCATGTAGAGCTTGGCGGTGGCGTAGTCGGCCTCGTCGCTCGTGGTGGCCTCGAGGAAGCCGTTGACGATGTCGCGGGGGTTCTCGCCGCCTTGCGGTTTGACGCCGAAGACCCGGACCTGGGCGTCGGTGTCGGCGTGCTTCTCGCCGCCGCCGACCTTGTGCACCTCACCGCTGCTTGGCATGGAGGCGCAGCCCGTGAGCAGCACCAGTCCGCACAGGAGCACGCCCGCAGCGGCCGGCCTCGGAAGGCCGCCCCCCTTCGCACGCATCAGTCCTCGTCCTCCCGCACCTGGTCTGCTGTCGTGGGGTGGGTGACCGTCCCGCTGCCCGCACGGTGCCCGACGACCCGTGCGCCGTTGCCGGGCAGGGCCGCGGGGTCGGCGGCCGGGGGACGTGGTGGGCTGAGCGGCATCGAAGGGATGGCGGGCGCGGCGAAGCGCGGTGCCGGGAAGCCGTGGTGTGCGGAGGCCGGGGACGCGGCGGCGTCCAGCGCGGTGGCACCTGCGGGCATGCCGCGGTGGGAGAGCGCGGAGGCGAGGTCGCGGTTGCGGCGGGAGTCCTCGGGTTCGAGGGCGATCGGTGATCCGCGCAGGCTGTCGGCGCCGGTACGGGGCAGGGTCAGCCGGAACTGGGAGCCGCCGCCGGGCTCGCCCCAGGCCTGGAGCCAGCCGCCGTGCAGGCGGGCGTCCTCCAGGGCGATGGACAGGCCGAGGCCGGTGCCGCCGGTGGTGCGGGCGCGGGCGGGGTCGGCGCGCCAGAAGCGGTTGAAGACGCGGGTGGCCTCGCCGGGCTTGAGGCCGACGCCGTAGTCGCGCACGGCGACGGCGACGGCGCCTCCGGCGGAGGCCATGCGGACGTGGACGTCCTGGCCCTCGCCGTGTTCGACGGCGTTGACGACGAGGTTGCGCAGGACGCGTTCGACGCGGCGGGCGTCGGCCTCGACGGTGACGGGCTGCTCGTCCCCGTGGACGACGATGCGGCTGCCCTTGCGCTCGGCGAGCGGTTCGGCGCCGTCCACGACGCGCCGCACGACGTCGCGCAGGTCGACGGGTTCGGCCTCCAGGGCGGCGGCGCCGGCGTCGAAGCGGCTGATCTCCAGGAGGTCGGAGAGCATCGACTCGAAGCGGTCGAGCTGGTTCTGCAGCAGCTCGGCGGAGCGTGCGGTGGCGGGGTCGAAGTCCTCGCGTGCCTCGTGGATGACGTCGGCGGCCATGCGGACGGTGGTCAGCGGGGTGCGCAGCTCGTGGGAGACGTCCGAGACGAAGCGGCGCTGCATCCGGGACAGGTCTTCCAACTGCTGGATCTTGACCTGGAGGGTCTGCGCCATCTTGTTGAAGGATTCTCCCAGGCGGGCGATGTCGTCCTCGCCGGTGACCTTCATGCGTTCCTGGAGGTGTCCGGCGGCGAGCCGCTCGGAGATCCGGGCGGCCATGCGGACGGGCGTCACGACCTGCCGTACGACGAGCCAGGCGATGGCGCCGAGCAGCACGACGACGAAGATCCCGGCGGTGGCCAGGGTGCCCTTGACCAGGCCGAGGGTCTTCTCCTCCTGGTCGAAGGGGAAGAGGTAGTACAGCTGGAAGGGGTTGCCGTTGGGGTCGCTGAGGCGCTGACCGACGATGAGGGCGGGCTCGCCGTCGGGCTCGCTGTCGCTCTTCATCGAGATGTAGCGCTCGAAGACGTCGGACCGCTCGTCGAGGGCCTGACGCAGGTCCGCGGGCACGCTCTCCTCGGGCCAGACGCCGCCGGAGCCGCGGGGTGCGTGGGTGCCGGGGCTGTCCGCCTTGGCGCTGTAGGTGTCCGAGCTGAGGGCGACGACGGAGTAGACGCCCTGGCCGCTGCTTGCGAGTCCGTCGACGAGGTCGTTGAGCCAGGTCGCGGTGTCGGGGCTGTGCTGGCTGTCGGTTCCGGCGCCGCCGGTGTCGGGGGCGCTGCGGGCCGTCTCCTTGGCGACGGCGAAGCCGCCGACGGCCTGGCTCTGGGCGGTCTGCCGCTTGGCGTCGAGCAGTCCGTTCTTGACCTGCCCGATGACGACGACGCCAAGGAGCAGGACGACGCCGAGGGACATCAGCAGGGTGGTGGCGACCACGCGCAGCTGGATGTTACGGCGCCAGAGCCGGGCGGCGGGCTGGAGGGGCCGCCGGGCCCAGCGCACGAACGAGCGGAGCACCGGCAGCAGACCCGTCAGGGGGTCCGCGTGCCGGCTCTCCATCCGCTCACGCTCGTACGCGGTGGCCACGTCAGCCCGGTCCGGCCTTGTAGCCGACGCCGCGGACGGTCACCACGATCTCGGGGCGCTCGGGGTCCCGCTCGACCTTGGAGCGCAGCCGCTGGACGTGCACGTTGACCAGGCGGGTGTCGGCGGCGTGCCGGTAGCCCCAGACCTGCTCGAGCAGCACTTCGCGGGTGAAGACCTGCCAGGGCTTGCGGGCGAGCGCGACCAGCAGGTCGAACTCGAGAGGGGTCAGCGCGATGGGCTGGCCGTCCCGCTTGACCGAGTGGCCGGCCACGTCGATGACCAGGTCACCGATGGTGAGCTGCTCCGGCGTGGGCTCTTCGGCCCTGCGCAGCCGGGCCCGCACGCGGGCGACGAGCTCCTTGGGCTTGAACGGCTTGATGACGTAGTCGTCGGCCCCGGACTCCAGGCCCACGACGACGTCGACCGTGTCGCTCTTCGCGGTGAGCATGACGATGGGGACCCCGGACTCGGCCCGGATCTGGCGGCATACGTCGATGCCGTCCCGTCCGGGGAGCATGAGGTCGAGGAGGACCAGATCAGGCTTGGTCTCACGGAATGCGGCGAGGGCCTTGTCACCGTCGGCCACGAACGACGGCTCAAAACCTTCTCCGCGCAGCACGATGCCAAGCATCTCTGCCAGTGCGGTGTCGTCGTCGACGACCAGGACGCGTCCCTTCATAGCGACCATCATCCCATTACCTGATCGTGACCTGGAGCACGAGACGGGCACAAAGCTGCCAGGGCATCGGGGGTGACCGGCGAAACCACGCCGTTTTCGGTGACTATTGCCGTTATCAGACCTGCGGGTGTGATGTCGAACGCAGGGTTGTACGCCTGGGTACCGAGGGGTGCCACCGGGTTTCCGGCCGATTCGGTCACCTCGTGCCCGGGGCGCTGCTCGATCTCGATGGACGGGCCGTCGGCGGTGCCCTGGTCGACGGTGGTGGTGGGGGCGACGACGATGAAGGGCACGTTGTGGTACCGGGCGAGCACGGCGAGTGGGTAGCTGCCGACCTTGTTGGCGACGGAGCCGTCCGCGGCGATGCGGTCGGCGCCGATGAGGACGGCGTGCACGTTGCCGGCGGCGAAGAGTGAGCCTGCGGCGTTGTCGGTGAGCAGGGTGTACGCCATGCCGGAGCGGGCGGCCTCGTAGGCGGTGAGGCGGGCGCCCTGGAGCAGGGGGCGGGTCTCGTCGACCCACAGGCGGCGCAGCTGGCCCTGGCGGTGGGCGGCGAGTGCGACGGCGAACGCGGTGCCCTCGCCGCCGGAGACGAGGGCGCCGGTGTTGCAGTGGGTGAGGATCTGGTAGCCGCCGCCGGGAAGGAGCTCGGCGAGCAGCTGGAGGCCGTGGCGGGCCATGGCGGCGCTGGCCTCCTTGTCCTCGGCGTGCAGGCTGCGGGCCTCGGCCAGGGCCGCCGCGGCGGCGCGTTCGGGGTCGCCTCCGGCGGTGCCGGTGAGGGCGGCCCGGTAGGCGGCCAGGGCCCGCCGGACGCCGTAGGCAAGGTTGACGGCGGTGGGCCGGGCGTGGGCGAGGGATTCGGCGGCCTCGTCCACGTCGTAGCCGCGGACGGCGGCGAGGGCGATGCCGTACGCGCCGGCTATGCCGAGCAGCGGGGCGCCGCGCACGGCGAGGCTGCGGATGGCCTCGACCAGGGCGGGGACGTCGGTGCAGACCAGCTCCACTTCCTCGGCGGGCAGCCGGGTCTGGTCGAGGAGGACGACGACGGGGCCTTCCGGCGGCTCCTCCCAGCGCAGCGCCGGGAGGGGCTCGTCAGGGTTGCCCTTGGAATCATTGGCCAGAGATACCACGTACTGATCACCCATCTGCTCAGTCTGCCGTGAACGGCAGCACGTTTTGAACGGTTGCGGCACTCCGCATCCGCAGGTACAAGCCCGCTTCGCCCATGGCACGATGGCCACCGTCCCGCCGTTGGACGAGTAGGTAGCGCAGTAGCGAAGGAGCGACGATGAACGACTCTCCGGGCTGGGCCTCGCCCGGATCCTCCCCCTCCGGCGAACCGGGCCGCACCGACGGCCCCGGTGCGCCGCAGGACGCTGCGCCGCAGAACTGGTCCGAGCAGCAGCCGCCCGCGGGCCAGTGGAAGACCGCAGGCGGCTGGGGCGCCCCGCCTCCGCCCAGCGGCCCGGTGTGGGGCAGCCCCGCGCCCTCCGGCTGGCAGCAGCCGCACTGGGGTGCCCCGCCGTCCCCCAAGCCCGGTGTCATCCCGCTGCGTCCGCTGGGCGTCGGCGAGATCCTCGATGGCGCGGTCTCCACGATGCGCGCGCACTGGCGCACCGTGCTCACCATCTCCTTCGCGGTTTCGCTGCTGACCCAGGGCGCCATGCTGCTGCTCCAGGGGTTCATGCTCGACGACAGCGAGACGCTCAACTCCCTGGAAGGCCGTACCGACCCCTCGTTCAGCGACGTCATGAACGCCGTCGGCGGCACGCTGGCCGCCGGGGGGCTCGCCCTGGTCATCACCCTCCTCGGAACGGTGATCGCCACGGCGATGCTCACCATGGTCGTCAGCCGGGCCGTCCTCGGCCGCGAGGTGACCCTGGCCGAGGCGTGGTCCGATGCCCGCCGCCAGCTGCCGCGCCTGTTCGGGCTGACGCTGCTGCTCACCCTGATCGGCGCCGGGATCATGGCCGTCGGCATCGTCCCCGGGATCCTCGTCGCGGCCGGCGGCGCCACGGGCGCTGGTGTCGGCCTGGCCCTCCTCGGCGGCGTGGTCGCCCTCGGCGTGATCGTCTGGCTGATGATCCGCTTCAGCCTCTCCTCACCCGCCCTCATGCTGGAGAAGCAGGGTGTCCTGAAGTCCATGGCCCGGTCGGCCAAGCTGGTCCGCGGGTCGTGGTGGCGCATTCTGGGCATCCAGTTGCTCACCATGATCCTCGTCTACATCGTCTCGTCGATCATCCAGATTCCCTTCGTGCTGGCGGGCATCTTCACCGGAAGCGACGGCTTGTCGTCCTTCGCGTCGGGCGACCAGGCGAACCTCGGCTGGACCTACCTGATCGTCATCGGGATCGGCGCCGTCATCGGATCCACCATCACCTTCCCCATCAACGCCGGCGTTACCGCCCTGCTCTACATGGATCAGCGGATCCGTCGCGAGGCCCTCGACATCGAACTGGCCCGTGCCGCGGGCGTCCCCGGCTACGCCGACGCCCTCGGCGGGAGCGGCGCACCCGGCAACAGCTCAGCCACCGGGGGCTGATGCCGGTGTCGGGGGAGGACGTACCGGTCACCATTCCCCGCGGCCCCGCCCGAGAGGCCGCCGAGGACGAGCTGTCCAAGGGCATCTACCACCGTGACGACCCGAGCCTGTTCGAACGCGCCCTGAACTGGCTCTGGGAGAAGGTCTCCCACCTGATGGAAGCCGCCTCCGGGGTCACCCCCGGAGGCACCGTCGGCGTGGTGGCGATCATCGTCGTGGTCGTGCTGCTGGTCGTCGCCCTGCGCCTGCGGCTCGGCAGGCTGCGCGCACAACCCACCACCGGCACCGGGCTGTTCGCCGACGCCCCCCGGACCGCGGCCGAGCACCGGGCCGCCGCCGAGGAACACGCGCACCACGGCCGGTGGAGCGAGGCCGTCCAGGAACGGATGCGCGCGATCGTGCGCTCCCTGGAGGAACGGGCCCTGCTCGACCCGCGCCCCGGCCGGACCGCGGACGAGGCCGCCGCCGAGGCGGGCCGCCCCCTCCCCGGCCACGCCGCCCGCCTCGCGGACGCCGCCCGCACCTTCGACGACGTCACCTACGGGGACCGCCCGGGCACCCCTGTCGCCTACGCGGCCCTGCGCGAACTCGATACCGAAGTACAGAGCACCAAGCCCCGGTTGGCCGACAGCGGCGCGGCCGCCGGAGGTTCCCGCCCGTGACCGACACCCTGTCTCCGCCCCCGGCAGCCACCCCTGCCACCACGTCGGCCTCCCCGACCGCGGGCCAGCTGTGGACGCGCTCGCGCACCCTGCTCGTGACGTTCCTCGTCCTGATCGTCTTCGGCGTCCTGTACGCCGCCGCGCGCTCCGGTGAGAACCATGACGCACTCGACCCCCGTTCTCCCGACCCGTCCGGCAGCCGGGCCGTCGCTCAACTCCTCCACGACCAAGGTGTGACCACCACGGTCGTCACCACCACCGACGAGGCCCTGGCCGCCGCCGGACCGGACACCACCGTCCTCGTCACCGTGCCCGACCTGTTGACGAAGCGTCAGCAGGACGCGGTACATGGCGCGATGGAGCGCGCGGGCGGCCGTGTCGTCCTCCTCTCCCCCAGCGAGCCCTCCATCGGACGGCTCGCCCCGGGCGTCCGCTACACGGGGCCCGTCCCCGTCCACGTCCTCGAGCCCGGGTGCGACCTGGCCGCCGCCCGTACCGCCGGCTCCGCCGAAATGGGCAGCAGCGGGTATGCGACGTCCTCGCGGGACGCCGACCACTGCTACCCCGATGCCCGGGGCGACTTCACCCTGCTGCGG
This sequence comes from Streptomyces sp. NPDC001902, assembly GCF_042891295.1. Taxonomy (NCBI): domain Bacteria; kingdom Bacillati; phylum Actinomycetota; class Actinomycetes; order Kitasatosporales; family Streptomycetaceae; genus Streptomyces; species Streptomyces sp. NPDC001902. The sequence goes on from NZ_JBIATA010000017.1 coordinate 186,079, forward strand.
CTGCCCGCGGCCAACGGCGGCGACACCGTCGTCCTCGGCACCCACACCCTCCTGCAGAACGAGAACCTTGCCGAGCAGGGCAACGCCTCGCTCGCCATGCAGATCCTCGGCGCGCACCCGAAGCTCGTCTGGTACCTCCCCTCGCTCACCGACGCCTCCGCCTTCGGAGGCGGACAGCAAAGCTTCCTCGACCTCATCCCCAACGGCTGGAACTGGGCAGTCCTGCAGTTGTTCATCGCCGCCGCCTTCGCGGCCCTCTGGCGCGCCCGCCGCCTCGGCCCCGTCGTCGCCGAGCGGCTGCCCGCCACCGTCCGCGCCGCGGAGACCACCGAGGGACGTGCCCGCCTCTACCGCCACGGCCGCGCCCGCGGCCGGGCCGCGGAGGTGCTGCGCACCGCCGCACGCGACCGGCTGGCCCCGCTGGTCGGCATCCCTCCGTCCCAGGCCCACGACCCGGCCGCCCTGGCCACCGCGGTGGCCGCCCGGCTCGACGACCCCTCCGTCGACCCGCACAGCCTGCTCCACGGTCCACCTCCCCCCGATGACGCGGCACTGCTGCGTCTCGCCGACGACCTCGACGCACTGGAACGCCGCGTCCTTCTCAACGAGAGGAAAGCAACCCCGTGAGCGCCGCCCCGACCGCCGACAGCGCCCGTGCCTCCCTGGAGGTCCTGCGCACCGAAATCGCCAAGGCCGTCGTCGGCCAGGACCCGGCCGTCACCGGCCTGGTCGTGGCCCTGCTCTGCCGGGGTCACGTCCTCCTGGAAGGCGTGCCCGGAGTCGCCAAGACCCTCCTCGTGCGCGCCCTGGCCGCTTCCCTCCAACTGGAGACCAAGCGGGTCCAGTTCACCCCCGACCTGATGCCCGGCGACATCACCGGCTCCCTCGTCTACGACGCCCGCACAGCCGAGTTCTCCTTCCAGGCAGGCCCTGTCTTCACCAACCTGCTGCTCGCCGACGAGATCAACCGCACCCCGCCCAAGACCCAGGCATCCCTCCTGGAGGCCATGGAGGAGCGCCAGGTCTCCGTCGACGGCATCCCCAGGCCGCTACCCGAACCGTTCCTCGTCGCCGCGACGCAGAACCCCGTCGAGTACGAGGGCACCTACCCGCTCCCCGAGGCCCAGCTGGACCGCTTCCTCCTGAAGTTGATCCTCCCGCTGCCGTCCCGCGAGACCGAGATCGACGTGCTCACCCGCCACGCCGACGGCTTCAACCCCCGGGACCTGGACTCCGCCGGTTTGCGGCCGGTCGCCGGCCCCGCCGACCTCGACGCCGCCCGGGCCGCCGTCGCCAAGACGTCGGTCTCCGCCGACATCACGGCCTACATCGTCGATATCTGCCGAGCCACCCGTGAATCCCCCTCTCTGACGCTCGGTGTCTCCCCCCGGGGAGCCACCGCCCTGCTCGCCACCGCCCGCGCCTGGGCCTGGCTCACCGGCCGCGACTACGTCATCCCCGACGACGTCAAGGCCCTCGCCCTCCCCACGCTCCGGCACCGCATCCAGCTGCGGCCCGAAGCCGAGATGGAAGGCACCACACCCGACTCGGTCATCACCTCGGTCCTCGCCCGCGTCCCCGTACCGCGCTGAGACGGGCGACGACCGACCATGGCACTCACCGGACGTACCGCCCTGCTGGCCGCCCTCGGCGCCCTCGCCGTCGGTCTGCTGCTCCCCGGCTGGAGCGGCATCCTGCTCGTCGAAGGCATCCTTCTGTTCGGAATTCTGTGCGACCTTGCGCTCGCCGCGCCAGTACGAAAGCTCCATTTCACCCGATCCGGTGAGACATCAGTTCGACTCGGTGAAACGGCGGAGGTCGTGCTCACCGTGACCAACCCCAGCCGGCGCCCGCTGCACGCCGACCTCCGCGACGCCTGGCCGCCCAGCAGCTGGTACCCGGGTACCGAGGTGGCCGCGTCGCGTCACCGGCTGACCATCCCGTCAGCCGAACGCCGCCGCGTCACCACCACCCTGCACCCCACCCGCCGCGGCGACCGGCACGCCGAACGCGTCACCGTCCGCTCCTACGGACCCCTCGGCCTGGCCGCCCGGCAGGGTTCCCACCGCGTCCCCTGGACGGTCCGGGTCCTCCCGCCCTTCCACAGCCGCAAACATCTGCCGTCGCGCCTGGCCCGCCTCCGAGAGCTCGACGGACGCACCTCCGTGCTCATCCGGGGCCAGGGCACCGAGTTCGACTCGCTCCGCGAGTACATCCCAGGCGACGACACCCGCTCCATCGACTGGCGGGCCACCGCACGCCGGGCCACCGTCGCCGTCCGCACCTGGCGCCCCGAACGCGACCGCCACATCCTCATCGTCCTCGACACCGGCCGCACAGCCGCCGGCCGCGTCGGCGACGCCCCTCGACTCGACGCCGCCATGGACGCCGCCCTGCTGCTCGCCGTCCTCGCGGGCCGTGCCGGCGACCGCGTCGACCTGCTGGCCTACGACCGCCGCGTACGTGCCTCCGTCCAGGGCCGTGCCGCCCGGGACATGCTCCCCGCCCTGGTCAACGCCATGGCACCGCTCGAGGCAGAACTCGTCGAGTCCGACGCCCGCGGTCTGGTCGCCACGGTCCTCCAACGAGCCACACAGCGCTCCCTCGTCGTGTTCCTCACCGGACTCGACGCCGCCCCGATGGAAGAGGGCCTGCTGCCCGTCCTTCCCCAGCTCACCCACCGCCACGAGGTCCTCATCGCCTCCGTGGCGGACCCCCGCATCGAAGAGATGGCGCAGGGCCGTCACAGCGTCGACGCCGTGTACGCGGCCGCGGCCGCCGAACAGGCACGAGCTGAACGCCGCCGCGTCGCCCAGCGCCTTTCCCGGCACAACATCACCGTCGTCGACGCCCCGCCCTCCGACATCGCCCCGGCGCTGGCGGACGCCTACCTCGCCCTCAAGGCCGCCGGCCGACTGTAGGAGACGAAGACGAAAGGCTCCGTAGGCAGGAGGGGGTGCCTCTATGTCCTTCGTCAAGGTGTGACCGTGTGCCGCAGTCGGCAACTCTTGAGCACCCCGGCAACCATTCCGGCTCGACGGGGGTCCTCCATACCGGGCCTCGCTCGGGGCCATCGACGCAAGGGGAGGAGCGACGTGGGGGTCCGCAGGGCAGCGAAAGGCGTCGGCGACTTCTTGGTCGAGACGGTGGGAGAAGCCGTCGCCGAGGTGATCCTCAGCCTGCTCGCATGTGCCCTGCTCGGCTGCCTGGCTCTGATCGCCTACCTGAGCTGGTCCCTCAGCCCACGTTTCACCATCGCGGGGGCCGGGCTGCTCAGCCTCTTCCTCGCCCACGGTGCCTGGCAGGCCTTCCGCACCCCCGCGAAGGGGCGCCGTCGGGGCCTCGCCGCCCTGACCGCTGCCGGTTTCACCGTGACCGCCATGACGGCCCTCTTCCTGCTGCTCTACGCCACAGGATGCGACTGCCTGTGAGGTCGTTTGGCTCAGTCACGCAGGACCGAGGCCGGTCATGCGGTAGCTGTTTCGGGGACGCGTGACTCGTAGAAGGTGCCGTCGCGGAGCATGGCGAACAGGACGCTGATCCGTTGGCGGGCGAGGCGAAGGAGGGCCTGGGTGTGGGTCTTGCCGCGGGCGCGTTGCTTGTCGTAGTAGGCGCGGGAGGCCGGGTCGGCGTTCATGCAGGCGAAGGCGGAGAGGAACATGGCGCGTTTGAGTTGCCGGTTTCCGCCTCTGGGCGCGTGTTCGCCGTGGATCGAGGTCCCCGACTGCTTCGTGGCGGGGGCGAGCCCGGCGTAAGAGGCGAGGTGGGCGGCGGTGGGGAAGCTGGTGCCGTCGCCGACGGTGACCAGCAGGACTGCGGCGGTCCTGACCGCGATCCCCGGCATTGAGGTCAGGACCTGGGAAAGAGGGTGGTCGTCCAGCAGGGTCTTGATCTGGGCCTCCAGGGCCCGGCGCTGCTCGTGGACGGCCGCGAGCGAGCGGGCCAGGGAGGGGATCACGACGTCCAGCGTGCCGGTCCCCGGGACCACGACGGTCTGCTCGTCCAGGGCGTCGAAGACGTCGTCGATCAACCGCTGGGCCATGCGTGGGGCCTTGGGCCGAATCACCTCGACGAGCCTGCGGCGGCCGGCTTTGCGCAGGGCGGCCGGGGATCCGTGGCGTTCCAGCAGCCAGGTGACTGCGGGGTGGTCCAGACGTGGCCCCAGGACCCGTTCGAGCGACGGGTGGAACTGGGTGAGCAGGCCGCGTATCCGGTTGCTGGTGCGGGTGGCCTCGGCCGCGAGGTCCTGGTCGAAGCCGGTCAGCACGGTGAGCTCGGCGGTGATCTCGTCGGTCAGCTCCAGCGAGCGCAGGGTGTGCGGCATGGTGCGGGCCGCGTCCGCGATCACGGCCGCGTCCTTGCCGTCGGTCTTTGCCTCGCCCGGGTAGAGGTCGGCGATCCGACGCATCGCCAGGCCGGGCAGGTAGGCGACCTCGCAGCCGGCGTCGCGGGCGACCGTGAGCGGGAGGGCCCCGATGGAAGCGGGCTGGTCCACGATCACCAGGACGGTGCCGAACTTCGCGGCCAGCTTGTCGAAGACGGCCCGTAGCTTCGGCTCGCTGTTGGGCAGCTGCTTGTCGAAGACCTTCTTCCCGGCCGGGGTCAGCCCGTGACCGTGATGGGCGGTCTTGCCGACGTCCAGGCCGAGGAACACGCCAACGTCGCCGGTGTCGAACACTGTGCTCTCCACTCCTTCGGTGCGGCTGGCCCGTCGGTGTCGTACTCGCGCATCCACGTTATGCAGACCTGCCGCCCGGAAACGGTCGGGCATTGCGCCCGGCCAGGCGGTGGTCGGACCTCTCATCAGCGTCTCCGACGGCACCCCTCGGGCCCGGTGACACCACCCCCCAGGTCATCCGTTCGACAGGGGGACACAGTCATGCCGGGCCCGGAGGCCAGCGGCCCCGTTGCGGAGCCGCGGAGAACATAACGGGGGCAGCTGCTCCCTCCTGCCTACGGCCGGCTCAGCCTATTGCGGGACAACGCAGAAAAGCCTCAGCCCCCGAGTCGAAACTCAGAGGCTGAGGCTAATAATTGTTCGGCGGCGTCCTACTCTCCCACAGGGTCCCCCCTGCAGTACCATCGGCGCTGAAAGGCTTAGCTTCCGGGTTCGGAATGTAACCGGGCGTTTCCCTAACGCTATAACCACCGAAACACTATGAAACTGTCGAACCAACGGTTCGTTGTTTCAGAACTACACAGTGGACGCGAGCAACCTATGGACAAGCCCTCGGCTTATTAGTACCGGTCAGCTCCACCCATTACTGGGCTTCCACATCCGGCCTATCAACCCAGTCGTCTACTGGGAGCCTTAA